>CAZXVX010000131.1:0-10002 GCA_964644105.1 uncultured Occallatibacter sp.
TCGACAAAGCCGGTCGCATCGTGGTTCCCAAAAAACTGCGTGACGATCTGCATCTGATTCCCGGCACTCGCCTTCGCATTGAACGCAGCGGAGAGCGGCTAATGCTGATGCCAAGTTCTCCGGCCGCGCGACTGGTTATCGAAGACGGCCTTCCGTTGATCTATCCTGGCGACTCTTCCACTTCCTCCATCCTTACCAGCGAAATGGTGAGAGAGGCCATCGAGCAAGGCCGCAACGATCGCGAGCAGCGAATTCTTTTGACCGATGAGGATTTGGCCGTTGAGCAGACTGCGGCTTGGAATGAGGGCGCGGCGTGATCTTTCTGGACACATCGGTCCTGGTCGCCATCGCTCAGGTTAGCCACGAGCGCCACAGACCCAGCCGCGAATTATGGAAGCAATGCTCTTGGCAAACCACAGCCATCAGCACGCACACCATCGCCGAACTCTACAACACTCTCTCTGCCATGCCTCCCGCCATGCGCCTGGCGCCACGCGATGCGGCGCTCGCCGTGGAAACATTTCTCCAGCGCCTTACCATGGTCACGCTGACTGCCGACGAATATAAGGAGACAATCCACCGCACGGCGAACCTTGGCCGCTCCGGCGGTATCATCTATGACGCGCTGCACATGGCCTGCGCCCGCAAGATCGAAGCCGAGCGCATCTACACCTGGAACGTAAAGCACTTCCAAATGGTAGCGCCCGATCTGGCCGAGCGCATCGTGACGCCGTAGTGATCGGCCTCAAAGGGTTGTTCTATCTAATTCCCGAATTCTGGCTTCGCATCCAGACCCAGAGCGACCAGTGGTCGACTCCCAGAAGAAGCGCAAAAAGGCTAAGCCGCTGGCCGTAAACGCAGCGGCATTTCCGGTTCATTGAAACCGGTATCATTTCATCCCCCGGGGTGCATTCCCTTTTTGTTCGACTTTATACGCGAGATTTACCGCGTTGCGGAATGTCTGTTTTCTTTCATGCAATCAATTTGCTACTCTCGCGCGGCGATGCCCAGCGCCTTCATCTTGCGATAGAGGTGGCTGCGCTCCAGGCCCAGCAGCTCGGCGGCGTGGCTCATGTTGTTGCGGGCTTCGTCGATCTTTTTCAGAATGAACTCACGCTCGTAGGCGTCGCGCGCTTGCTGCAGCGTGGAGAACTCTTCCGTCGAGCGCGTGCCGGCTTTGTGGGTAAGCGGCGGCAGGTGCTTGCGCTCGATGCGCAGCGCGCGGGGATTGAGGATCATCACCCGCTCGATCACGTTCTTCAACTCGCGTACGTTTCCCGGCCAGTGGTAGGCGGCCAGCGTCTCCAGCGCCTCCTCGCCGACCTCCATGCGCGGGCGGCCGTACTGGCGGCCAAATTCAGCCAGAAACTCGCGCACCAGCGGCGGAATGTCCTGCTTGCGCTCACGTAGCGGCGGCACAAAAAACGGCACCACATTCAGCCGATAGAAGAGGTCTTCGCGGAAGTTGCCCTTGGCGATCTCATCTTCCAAATCCTTGTTGGTGGAGGCGATCAGGCGCACATCCACGCGGATGGGCTGCGTGCCGCCAACCGGCGTGAATTGCTGATCGTCAAGCGCCGTGAGCACCTTGGACTGCGTCTTGAGGCTCATGTCGCCCACTTCATCCAGGAAGAGCGATCCGCCGTCGGCGCGCTCAAGCGTGCCGCGCTGCTCGGCCAGGCCGCCGGGCTGGACGCCGTGCCGATAGCCGAAGAGTTCGCCTTCAATGTGGGCTTCAGGAATGGCGGCGCAGTTCAGCTCGACAAAGATCTGGTCGCGGCGCAGGCTTTCAGCGTGGATGGCGCGGGCGATCAACTCCTTGCCGGTGCCCGACTCGCCGTAGATAAGCACGCGTCCATTGGTGGGAGCCATCAGGCGAATCTGCTGGCGCAGCGCCTTGACCGGAACGCTTTCTCCGGTGAGCGCCGAGGCCAGGCAGAATTGGCGTTTGAATTCCAGGTTCTCCGTGCGCAGGCGGCGCGCTTCCACGGCGTTCTTGAGTACGATCAGCGTGCGCTCCAGCGAAAGCGGCTTTTCCAGAAAGTCGTACGCGCCGAGTTTGGTGGCTTTGACGGCGGTCTCGATGGAGCCGTGGCCGCTGATGATGACCACCTCCGGGCGGGTGTCGGAGGCTTGGCCGTGAATGTCGCCCAGCACGTCCAGGCCGTCGCGGTCCGGGAGCCAAATGTCCAGCAGGACGACGTCATAGGGCGCGTCCTCCAGCAGCACCAGCGCCTCAGAGGCGTTGGCAGCGCAGGCCACGCCGTACCCCTCTTCGCGCAGAATCTCTTCAAGAGAAGAGCGAATCTCGGCTTCGTCGTCCACTACCAGAATGTGATTCATCTGTGCGATTCTCTCAGCACCTGCGGTGCGGCCAGAGGTTCGCTTGCCGCTCGCAGGGGCTGTATTCCGGGAGCAAAATAGCCCCCCATTCATTTTGCATCAATTTCTGAACGATCGAAGTCATGCGCGTGCAAAAGATCAACTTATCCAGAGACTATATCACGGACATCACCACTGACCGATTCAGGCTGCTCCTCGGCTTGCTGCAGCGGCTCCATAATGGGCAGCCGCAGCAGGAAGCGCGCGCCTTTAGGCGAATTGGCCTCGGCGCTCAGGCTGCCGCCGTGCTCCTGAACGATCTTGGCGGCGATGGAGAGCCCGAGGCCGGTGCCGCGCTGCTTGGTCGAGTAGAAGGGCAAAAAGAGCCGCTCGCGGATTTCGTCGGTGAGGCCAGTGCCGGTGTCGGAGATTTGGACCTCGACCGACGAACCGTCTTCGCTGAGCGTGGTTTGCACTCCCAGCACGCGCAGCAGGCTGCCGTGCATGGCCTCGGCCGCGTTGTCGATCAGGTTGGCCAGGGCACGACGGATGGCATCCGGATCGGCGAGCACCAGGGGCAGATCCGGCGTCAGGATTCGCTCGATGGTGATGCCGTCCAGGCGGCCTGCGAAGAGAGCCAGAGCCGCATCCACAACTTGGTTCATATCGCAGGCGCGCGGCTGCGAGGCTGGGAACTGGGCCAGCGCGGAGAACTGGTCAACCAAGGTACGCAGCGTGCCGACGCAGCCCAGAATCACCTCACTGCATTTGCGAATGACGGCGGGTGAATCGGGCTGTCCGCGATCCAGATGGCGACCGATGCGCTCAGCGGAGAGAGCGATGGGAGTAAGCGGATTCTTGATTTCGTGCGCTACCCGCTGCGCAACCTCCTTCCAGGCCAACTGCCGTTGGGCGCGCAGCAACTCGGTGGTATCCTCGACCACCAGCACCGTTCCGGGGCGTCCGCGAGTCTGCTCGAAGCGGGCTGCGGTGATGGCCAAATGCAAGATGCGTCCGCCGGAATGGAATTCAATCTCGGTGAAGGCCAGGCCCATTCGACGACCGCGGCGAATCACGCCGGTGAGGTCGTCGGCGCAATCTGCGGGAAAGAGGGTTTCAATCTTTTCGCCGCCCAGCCCGAAGTCCACCTGACGCCCCAGCAGCGCAGCGAAGGCTCGATTGGATTGCAGGACGGTCCCACGGCCATCGAGCGTCACCACGCCTGAAGGAATAGTCTCGACGATTGTTTCCAGCTCCCGGCGGCGCTCTTCAATGGCCAGGTTGGCCGCCGTCAATTGCGCGCTGGAACTCTCGGCCAACTGACGGCTGGTGTCCAGGTCGGCGGCCATGGCGTTGAATGCGCGCACCAATTCGCCCATCTCGCCGGTGGCGATCAGATCCACGCGATGGTTATATTTGCCGGTGGCGATCTCGGCCATGGCCACTGCCAAACCCTCTACGGGGCGGGTAATCTGGCGTGAGAGAAAGCGCGCCACCCACACGCCCATGAAGATGACCAGCACAGTGATGACTACCAGAGTAAGAAAGAGGATGTTGCGAATCCATTTGCGTTTGCGGAAGAGCTCCAGATAAGTGGCTGATCCGGAACGGATGCGCATGGCCGGCTGGCTCAATCCCTGCGGCATGGGCAGCGCGGTCACCACGGTTTTGCCCGTGGGGGTAACGAAACGGCCCAGCGCGAACTCTCGCCCCGAGGCCTGAATCACCGGTTCAGTGTTGCTCTGCGAGGCGGTCAGCACACTGACGGACAGAGGCCCTTTGAGAGCCTTGGCGCTTCCCTGTCCGCCCTCCTCCAGCCATGGGATCAGGCTGGCGGAACTGGACTCCGGCGGCGCCTCAAAGCTGGCCAGAACTCGCTTGTTCTTGTCATAGACGATGACAAAGCCATGGTCAAGTGTGATGCGTCGCGAAAGCAACTCGGACTGAAGCGCGGTCAAATCGGTGTCGGCGGCGCCGGTGGCGGCAATCGACTGCGCCTCGCCGCGCGCATTGCTGGCCACATAATGCGCCAACTCGACTACCACGAGATTGGAGTCGTCGCGCAGTTCCGAAATATTTGGAGAGAACCAGCGGTCCATCGAGCGGTTCATTAGCAGAAAGCTGAAGAGGAACATGCAGACGGCAGGGGCCAGCGCGATCAGCACCGCGCCCAGAACCATGCGCGAGCGCAACCGAACGCCCAGACCGCTGCCTCCCTGGCCGGCGTAGAGCTTGAGGATGTTCCTGAGCAGAATCACCAGCAACAAGAGCAGCAGCAGGAAGACCAGCACCATCAGCGCGGTGGAGAGCAGCGTTTCGCCGGCGGTTTCCGGATTCAGAAAATCCACTGAGAAGGAGTAATGCCAGATCCTGACCGGCAGCGTTGTATTGAAGGCCTGAAAGGCGCCTAGCGCGATCAGGATCAGCAAGAATGCGCTGGCATAGAAAACCACCGTGCGCCGCCGAGGATCGCCGCTGAAGAACATGGGGAGATTATAGTGCCGGCTGGGCTGTATCTGCTTCGGGCGCGAAGACATGATAGCAATTTCTCCCGAGCGCCTTGGCTTGATAGAGGGCTTCGTCGGCAAACTTTAACAAGCTCTCCGCATCCAGATCCTCCGAAGCCAGTACGCACACGCCGACGCTGGCCGAAACGGGGATCTGGAAACCCAGAAAATGAACCGGTTCGGCCAGAGATTTAATGATTTTTGCGGCAATGGTCTCCGCCGTCAAAAGATCACTGATCTCGGTCAGGAGCACGATAAATTCGTCGCCGCCCAGGCGGGCGACTGTATCGCTTCTGCGAACTGACTGCTTCAGCCGGTCGGCAGCCACGCGCAGTACCTCGTCGCCGCTCAGGTGGCCGAAGGTGTCGTTAATGTCCTTGAATTTATCGATATCAATCATCAGAAGGGCCAGACTCGTTTGATGGCGTTTGGCGGCTTCCACGGCGGTGTCGAGGCGATCTTCCAGCAGAATGCGAGTTGCCAGGCCGGTCAAGGCATCGTGCAGCGCCATGTGGCGGAAGCGGCTTTCGCTTTCGCGCAACTGAATCGCCTGCTCCTCAACGCGCTTGCGCAAAAGAATGACCCAGGCAAGTATGCAAAGCGTGCCGAAGAGCGCCAAAGCCAACAGTACAAGAATGTGTCCAGGCGTCCACCAGGAGGGTTTTTCCAGAACAGCGACGTCAAGGGGCGAACGGAGCATGATTCGGAAGGACTTGGGAACTGTAATTCCTTCGCGCAGATGGGTTCGGATATCGAGTTGCACGGAGCAGATTCCGGTAACGCGTAACTTGCTTCCGAGCTTCCAAGGGCTAGCGGAAGTATTGAGCAAAATCTTTGGAAGCAGGACAGAAAAAACAGTATTCCCCGACGCCAGCATCAGGTTGACGTCAGAAGTCGCATCATCCTCGCCAATCAAGCGGCCATCAATCTGTACGAGTTGAGAGTGCAGGTTGCCTTGAAAGGCTTGAGCGGCTGTAGCCTGGATGGCGGCAACCGGCTCGCCTGGACCAATTCGCCGAAGATCGGCTCCGGTCAGCATCGGTTCGTTGTTTTCGGTTCCCACAAAGCCAATCACGTCCACCAGATCGCCTGAAGCGTAAAGTTGATCCTGATTGGTCTGCATGCAGATTCCGCCCGTTGCGTCGCGAATGCAAAGCGACCTGCTGGGCCACTGAAGAGTCACATTGCCGCGCAGATGAACGCGATGGAAGGAATCGGAATAGCTGTCCCAGTGGAGCAGCCGATTGATCGCTGTGGGTGGCCGCTGGAAGGGATCGGCCGGGGCCGGTTCCAGAACCATCACGGTGGAGAGATTGGGAACCTTCAGATGGACGCCGACCATCTGGGAATCGGAGTTGACAGTGGGCGCGGCATTGCCTCGGATTCTCACCTTGGCATCGACCAGCTTGGAGTAATTCGCGCCCTCCTCCTTTGGCATGGTCATGCTGATGGTTCCATCGATCAACGCCACATGCAACGTTACGCTGCGCTGGTACTCATCGGCAGAGTGGACAATGCCCTCGACCTCGACCCATTGGGCGTCCTCGGTTCCAGTCATCAGGCGCGTCAGCGTAACCCGTGGCGGATTGGGTGGAAGAGGTTGATGCCCGATCACTTGAATGACAGGTTGATAGACTTGGGAACCAAATTCTCCCGGCTCACTCACGCCATGCACATCAATTACTGTTCCCGCGGGAAGCGGTTTGTTGAGATTGGTACGGGGTCTGACAAAGACGCAGCCCGAGGAATCGCAGAGAAAGACCGCCGCAAAGCCGATTCCATAATCCGGATCAAAGTAGGTGACGACTCCTTGAAGATGAACTGGATAGCCGCGCGCCGCCTCGGCCGACGAGAGGTCATGCGCCTGGCTGGCTGTTGTAAGCGTGGGCAAAACACCGGACTGTTCGTTGGTTGATGTCCCGCTTGGCGCAGCAGGCAAGCTGGAGGGGAATGCCAGAAGAACCGCCCATGCCACCCAATGAAGACGAATACCGGAAAACGATAAATTGCGGCGCACGAGGTTGCCGCAGCCCGGCAGAGCCGTCTTCCCCGGCGAAGCGCTCCGCACTGCAGAGCTAACCGCGGAAGATGATCGATCAGCTTTCATCTTGAAACTCATCCTCTGCTCCCGCAACTCTTCACACGACGCCTCCGCCTTGCAAAACCTATCGGCAGGATGCCCGCCGAACAACACATTCCGGGCATGGATTTTTCCGGAAGATCTTCTGCCTTTTCATTTTGCGCCGAATGACTCTTAAAATCGATAGTTTTAATCATCGAGGGGAAATTGGAATTCATCCAAGAGATGAGCAGACCCGGCAAATTGACTCCGCATTTTTCATGTGAGATCTTTTATTTACCATCGCAGAAGCTGGCAGTGAGACGGACTGCTTCAATCGTCTTCCCACTCCCGATCTGGTTCTTATCGCAACAATCTGCCGTCCCCATGGGATTTTCGGTAGATTCCTTGGTAAAATTGGAGCAAGTTGATCCCGAACATAGCCGGACACGACAGTCTCAGTTCGGTCACTCGTCTCAGAGTTTTATTCCCAGGAGCGATACTCAGCTTTCAGTGAGCGTCGTGGAGGCAAGACAATCATGCAACCTACATCATCCAAGCCGTTTTCTTACGAGACTTTTCCCATGTCGGGGCTGGTGGCGTACTTTTCGATGGAGATTGCCATTCATCCCGCCATGCCGACCTACTCCGGCGGCCTGGGCGTTTTAGCCGGGGACACGCTGCGCTCGATGGCCGATTTGGGCGTACCATTGGTGGCTTTTTCACTCGTGCATCGCAAGGGCTATTTTCAGCAGCATCTGGATGTTACCGGACGGCAAACGGAAGACATTCAGCCTTGGAATCCGGCCGATTTCTGCGTGGAAGAACCGGCGCGGGTGACGGTCAGCGTGGAGAACCGCGTAGTGACGGTGCGCTGTTGGCGCTATGACCACGTGGGCCGGTATGGGCATATTGTGCCGATCTACTTATTGGACACTGACCTGGAAAGCAACTCGGACTGGGATCGCGGCTTGACCGATCACTTGTATGGCGGCGACACCAACTATCGCCTGCAGCAAGAGATTGTGCTGGGCATGGGCGGGGCGCGCATGGCCAGCGCACTGGGCCACCGGGTGAACGTCTTTCACATGAACGAGGGTCACGCGGCGCTGCTGACCCTGGCGCTGCTGGAAAGCCAGTTGGGCGGAGGTCCGCTGGGTGCGGCCACGGAAACCGATATGGAGCAGGTGCGCAAGAAGTGCGTCTTCACCACACACACTCCGGTTCCCGCCGGGCACGACCGCTTCTCGACCGAGCAGGCAATTCGCATCCTGGGCGGCGATCGCACCGCGCGCCTTGAAAAGCTGGGATGCTTTCGCGATGGGATGCTGAATATGACGCTGCTTGCGCTGCGTTTTTCGCGGTATGCCAACGGTGTGGCGATGCAACATGCCAAAGTTTCGCGAGCCATGTTTCCGGAGTTCATGATCGACTCCATCACCAACGGCGTTCATGCCCCCACGTGGGTCTCGGAAGCTTTTCAAAATCTGCTGGATACGCATATTCCCGCGTGGCGCAGAGACACCCTTTACCTGCGCAACGCCATCGACCTGCCAGAGGCTGATATTCAGGCGGCTCACGCGCGCAATAAAGCCCTGCTGTTGGAGGAGGTGGCGTTGCGCACTGGCAAGGTGCTGAACCCAAAGGTGCTTACGCTTGGTTTTGCCCGCCGCGCAGCAACTTATAAACGAGCCACGCTGCTGTTTACCGATCCCAAGCGGCTGGCGGAGATTGCCACCAAGGCCGGCGGCTTGCAGATTCTTTACGCCGGCAAGGCTCATCCTCAGGATGATCCCGGCAAAGCGCTGATTCAACAGGTAGTATCCGAAGCACTCACGCTCTCCAATGAACTGTTGCAGATCATTTACTTGGAAAATTACGACTGGAAGTTGGGAGCGCTGCTGAGCGCGGGCGTGGATGTTTGGGTCAATACGCCGCGCCGGCCCTATGAAGCCTCTGGCACCAGCGGCATGAAGGCCGCGCTGAACGGCGTGCCCAGCTTGTCGATCCTGGATGGTTGGTGGATCGAGGGCTGGATCGAAGGCTTTACCGGCTGGGCGATTGAAGACGGCGCGGATGATGCTGCCGAGGCCAACTCGCTGTATAAGAAGCTGGAGACGGCGGTGGTTCCGCTCTACCTGGATGCCTCCGAGAAGTGGGCCAATCTGATGCGCACCACGGTGGCATTTAACGGCTCCTACTTCAACACGAACCGTATGGCGCGGCAGTACACCCGCAACGCCTATTACCCCGTAAAGCTGATTGAAAAGGCCAAGGCGTAAGAACGGCTTTTTGGGTACATCGCCTTGCGCGAACAACGCAATGGTACTTTGGTTCGCCGCCCGCTGATTGGGCGGCGATTTCTTTTGCAGGCAGAGCCGATAAGCGCATCATGGAGGCTCGCCATGGAGCTGATTCGCAATTGGCTGCTGATGGGCGCAACGTTGCTGGCCTGTACTGTGGCGAGCGCCGGCGGCCTTCCACAGCCGCCCGGCGGAACAGTCGCCGTGAGCGGAGTCTATGCGGTCGTCTTTCATGTGAATCTGGCCTCGACTCTGCCGGCCGGGAGCATCCTCACTTGCCGGGCGCGCATGGTGCCGATTCCCGGCGAAGTTGACCTTCGCAATCAGATGCTTGCCGCGACACCTGTGTCGGCGGGACAGACTTCAGTTTTCGGCTCGACCGCGACCTGCGCGGCAGAGATTCCTTTTTCCTGGACGGTGACCAGCCCGCCGGGCGGAGTGAAGCTGTTCTATGAGATTGAAGCGGTGAGCCTTCAGGGAGCCGCGCCGAGATTGCTCCGATCAAGCGCACAGCAGCAACTCAACGCAGCCTTTCCCGCATTCGGAGGCAGCGCCAGCCTAAGTTTGAATCTGACTTTCTAGAGCCATTCTCCCCATGAAGTAAAGTGTGGGCGCCCCAACCTTGCTGCGTCTTTGTTTTTGCGGCTAGGGAGAGATATGAAAGAAACGCTTATATCGCAAATCGGACGAATCTTGCGCAGCCTGTGTACAGAGGGCGGCCTGGTGCGTTATCCTGAGCCTTAGCCCATGATCTTTTCCCGCGATTACATCGGGTATCTAGCCCGCCGGACTGTCAAGCATCTCATCGACG
>CAZXVX010000132.1:0-9981 GCA_964644105.1 uncultured Occallatibacter sp.
GCAAGTCCGGCGCGCAGTATGCCGAGATGTTCAAAAAGGTGAAGACTGAACTCACTAAGAAGTACAAGGCGGTGCTATGAGGATCAGCCCCGACAAGCTCAACAAGTTGGCCCACACCGTGGCGGACACTCTGGCCGATTCCACGGAGGTCGGCTTTCTGGAAGACCGCAACACCATCCGCCAGGAGGCGCGCAAAGAGCTTACCGCGCTGCTATCTCAAGAGGCAGGCATTGACACGGCCGCGCGGCAGAAGATCGCCTCGCAGCGCAAGGTCATCGTCGAAGGCTCGCAGGAGTGGGAGATCCTCTATCGCAAGTACTATAACGACGAAGTGCGCAAGTTGGGCATTTGAACTTCAGATCCGCGCCGAGCATTGACTGTATCCTTTCAACTCCGGATGCATCTTATGAATGCCGGATTGATCGGGAACGGCTCAGGAGCTTCCCATGGCCCACACACTTGCTTTTCGCGGCACCCTCTTTTCACTTTTGATTGCGTTGGCCTTCTCCTCCGGCTGCCGAGCGGCCAGCAAGACTCCGATTCCACCCGCAACTCTGGACTCTCCGCTGGCGCAAAGCGCCGGCAAGCAGACGGCTGTCTTTGCAGGTGGCTGCTTCTGGGGCACACAGTCAGTCTTTGAGCGAGTCAAGGGTGTGCTGACCACGACCGTCGGCTACTCCGGCGGCTCCTCCGCTTTCAGTGCGACATACGACCAGGTAACCACCGAGACCACTGGCCACGCGGAGTCGGTGCGCATCGTCTTTGACCCATCGAAGATCACCTTTGGGCAACTGCTGCGCATCTTCTTCTCTGTTGCGCACGACCCCACTCAACTCAACCGCCAAGGGCCGGATGTGGGAACTTCCTACCGCTCCGCGATTTTTTATACCAACGAGGAGCAGCGGCGCATCAGCCAGGCTTACATTGCGCAACTGGACGGCGAGCACGTCTTTCCCAAGCCGATTGTGACGCAGGTTGTTCCGCTGAAAGGCTTCTACGACGCCGAGTCTTACCATCAGCATTACGCGGATCACAATCCGGACAACCCCTACATTCAGGTTTGCGATCGTCCCAAGATCGCAGCCCTCAAAGAGCAGTTTCCTGAGTTGTTCCAAGAATATAACGGCAAATGACCTTGATGAGAATGACGGCTGCGCCGGTTCTTTCGTGGATGAAGTTTTTTGGCCAACATTAGTCCTTCGGGTACCAGTCTGAATGGGGCGACCATTGATGACAGGATGGGCATCGGGTAACCCCCCACTGTTTCAGACAACCAGGGCAAACACCGCCCGTATCGAAGGTATTCCACACCGTGTGGCAGTTGCAGACCCATCGATCTTCGCTTCGCGGAGACCAGCCGCATTTAGGACAATGAATCCCATCCTCGCCGCCGGAGCGATTCAAACTGTCTTCTACACCCGTCTCCGGTTGAGACGGTGCATAGGTCGAGCAGTGAATGGTGTCCATAAGCGCCTTCCTGGTTGAAATCTTACCGCACTGAAGCAATGAAAAGGTTTCCCTATCCTGACCATTTCTCAACTTTCATTGGCTTGGCATTTCCTCAAGCGCCTATCAAAGCGGAGGCAATGAGCGGAAGATTCGCTGCGGCTGGAGCTTTAACTTCCGGCTCGGCGGCAACCGGCACATGGGCTAGTTCCCAGGCTGAACGGTCTTTGAGCAAACGCGAAACCAGCGCCGTGTGCATCGCGTGACCAGCGCGCTCGGCGACGACATGGCCCTCAATGCGCCTTCCCGCCAGCGAAAGATCGCCGATCAAATCCAGAATTTTGTGGCGCACATACTCATCCGGAAAGCGCAGCGGGCCATTCTCCGGACCGTTTGGACCAAGAATGATCGCGCTCTCAGGGCCTGCGCCGCGGATCAGGCCCATATCGCGCAGCTTCTTTTCATCGGCCTTGTAGCCGAAGGTGCGCGCGGGGGCAATATACGTGCCATATGTCTCCGCGGCCAAATCGATGCAGGCGCTCTGGCGGCCGATGGGAGCGGGAAAATCGATGGTATAAAGGATGCGGTAGCCCGTGCCGGGGTAGACGCCAATGAACTTGTCGCCATCGCGCACCTCGACCGCGCGCAGCACGCGAACCGTCTCACGGCGGCGGCGCTGAACGCGTATGCCTACCCTTAGAAATGCTTCAACATAGGGCAGTGCGCTGCCATCCAGGATGGGCAGTTCTAGATTGTCCAGTTCTGCGATCACGTTGTCCACACCCATACCAATGAGCGAGGAGAGCAGATGTTCGGTGGTTGAGATCAGTACGCCCTGGCGCATAAGGCTGGTGGCATAGCTGACCTTGGCCACATTGCGGCCCGTGGCCGGGATTTCAAAGTCATCCAGGTCGGTGCGGCGGAAGACGATGCCGGAACCGGCAGGCGCGGGCAACAACCGCAGCGTGACCGGCGCTCCAGAGTGCAACCCCACCCCGCTGAATTCCAGCGGCGCGGCGATCGTCTGTTCCAGATGCACGGGATTTGCCAATCAATTCCTCTTGGACGACGAGAATACCAATCCGAAGAATAGATTAGACCCTAGCCGCCTTCTTCGTCGTGTGGCATATTGACCACACATTGCTTCCTATTTAAAATTGGATTCGAAAGATCATGAGCGATCGGGTCGCTTTCTTCGTCTTATTCACGGAAAGTATTTTATCCAAGCGGGTTGATAAAGAGGGAAAATCATTTTCCTTGCTGCTCGAAAAGCGCACATTGTTTTCCAAGATGCATTCTGCTGGAATGTTTCAGCAGAATGCAATGGGAGCGGAGCGCCTGATACACTTCCCAAAGGAACGATCTGGAGTTTAAAGACACCATGAAACACACAGTTCTGATTCTGATGTTGGCGGCAAGCGCTCTTGCTGCAAGTGCCCAAACAACCGCGCCTCCAACTGCACCCGCCGCCAAGTCGGCCGTTGCGGCCAAACCTGCCACAAATCCGGCCACTGCGGCAAAATCTTCCACTGCCAAGACGGTTACTCCGGCTGCAAAGACAGCTCCAGCTACACCTCCGACCGTCGCGGCATTCATCAAAGACCCCGCTTCGATCCCCGCAGTCAAGGGAATTCAGAAGCCGCTCTTCACAATTGCGCTGCGCTACAAGGATATCGAAGTTGGCAAAGGCGCCCCGGCCGAGCCCGGCAAGATGCTCAAGTGCTTTTTTACCTTATGGACGAAGGATGGAGTAAAGATCGACTCCACCGACGATCACCGGGTTCCGCAACTGGACAAGGACCATAAGCCGGTAGTAGACGCCAATGGCAACCCCGTGAAGGGCGATCCGCAGCCGATGTCGGTGCTTATGGGACAAAATCGTCCACTCCCCGGTTGGGATATGGGATTCGAGGGTATGAAGGTCGGTGGTAAGCGCCGCGTTTACATTCCTTGGCAGTTGGGATTGGGCGCTCGCGAATTGCCCGCGCGCGACGCCACCCATGCAGCGGTTCCCGCCAAGACCGATCTGATTCTCTATTTGGAGTTGACGGACGTTACCGACGCCCCGCCGCCGCCTCAGCGCCCCGCAGCGATGCCCGGAAGGCGCCCGATGCCGCCGAATGGACAAATGATGCCGCCCAGGCCCGGAACACCGGTTGCGCCTGGATCGCCGGCGCAGATGATGACCGCGCCCAAGCCTCCTGCGGCACCTGCACCTGCAAATGCGCCGAGCACTACTGCTCCGGCAGCGCCCGCTGCTCCAGCAACAACTGGCGCTGTGCCTACGCCTCCGGCTCCGCCCGCGGCTACAACCACGGCTCCCTCAGCGCCACAACCCAAGTAGTTTGGAGTTCTTTGCACATCGATCAGGCCACGGCCAGAGGCAACTCTGGCGTGGCCTGAATCAATTTGCGAGTGTATTCCTGTCGCGGCTGAGCGCAGAGCGCCTCGGCTTCGCCGGTTTCCACCAGCCGGCCACGCTCCATGACCGCAATGCGCGTGGAAAGATAGCGTACCAGCGGCATGGAGTGCGAGATAAATAGATAGGTCAATCGATACTCACGCTGCAAGCGCTTGAGCAAATTCACGATCTGTGCTCCCACACTCACATCCAAGGCAGAGATCGGCTCATCCAGTATCAGTAGCTTGGGCCGTAGCGCCAGAGCGCGGGCGATGTTAATGCGCTGGCGCTGGCCGCCGCTGAACTCGTGCGGATAGCGGGTCAGCGCCGATTCGTCCATACCGACTTCGGAGAGTAGTTCGATGGCTTTGGCGCGGAGGGAAGCTGGACCTCTGGCGGTTGGGAAGTTGCCAGCGCAGCCGACCAGGAGGTCGGCGCTACAGTTTTCAGAATGGATCAGCAGCGGCTCGGTGATGATCTCAAGCACCTTCATGCGCGGATTGAGCGCGGCATATGGATCTTGAAAGACAGGCTGCATCTGTCGGCGGAGACGACGCAACTCGGACTTCGAGGCGCGGGCCGGATCGATGCCGTCCACCTGAATACTTCCCTGCGTTGGCGTGACGAGACCGAGAATCATGCGCGCCAGCGTTGTCTTTCCTGAGCCGGATTCGCCGACCAAACCCAGCGTCTCGCCGGATTCAATGCGGAGCGAGAGATTCTCGACGACAGTGCGGTGCTCGGTCCTGAAGCCTGTCTGCCGAGGATAGCTCTTGCCAACCGCATTGACTTCAACCAGCGCCATGCATTGATGGTAAATGCTATGCGTTTTGAACGGTGTGAATTGCTAATTGTTCTTCATTGTGAGATTAGAGGTTGTTCGGCGATTTGACAGGTTTTTGGATTTCCTGGATTGTTCAACTGGATATGATTGATATGTTGCGATTTATAAGAGTTATTTGGATGGCAGATAAATGACTGCAAGAAAAATCGCTCAGAATAAAATATTGTAGGGGGGTGGGGGTCTATCTGTTTTCTTGCCCCGGCTTGGAAGATTTCTCCTGTTGTTTGAGAAGAAGAGTTGAGTCCCGCCTTGGCCGCAAAAACAAAGGCACGGCGAGGGCGGGGCACTCAAGACAAATTCAATATAGCAAAATGCTGGAAATGATCTGCAATACTATCCTTGCTTCTTCAGCTTGGGGTGGGAGTGAATTCCGAATAAGCGCGTACGAGGACGTCCGCGCGGCATCCGGTCTTTAGACCGGCGCACAAACTGAATGGGGGATCTGATTGCTCAGATCCCCCATATTTGGTTTAGGTTGGTTTGCGGCTAGAAGTTGTAGTGAATCTCCCAGCGTGTGGTGCGGGGCGCCTGCCAAAGATTCGGTTGACCGTACTGTGAGTTCTCGATGACCGAACTCATGGCTGAGTTCAGACTCTTCGTGTATCCGGTTTCCAGGGTCTGGTAGAGCGATGCACCGTCGCCCATTGTCACAGGAGCGGGAGCTCCAGAGCGTGAATTGGGATTGATCGGCGCCAGAGCGGTAGCGTACCAGTTCGAGTCGAGACCAGCCCAGTATGAAACAACCGCATGCTCGTTGAGAGCGTTCGTTGCTGTGAACTCAAATTTGACGCTCTTGTGTTCACCCAACATGATCGTATGCGAGAGGCTAATATCTGACTGGATGAACCAAGGTGTACGGCGTGCGTGGGCAGGGCCAAGTGTGATGAGCCCAGTAGCCGTGTTGTTCGTAGCATCCACCCAATTTCCACGGCCCCAGATGTAGGTTGCTTCCAAGGGAGAGCCACTGGCTTCAGCCAGGTCAATGAAGGAACTGACTGGGCTTCCCTGCAGAACGTTCTGGTTCAGGCCGATGGTGGTTGTATGCTTTTTGCTCCATGGATGCGCGTAATAGGCGTTCCCCTTGAAGGCATTCGGACGGTCTGTCGGCAAAGGACCACTGCTGGATGTACCGTCGTCCTTGAAGTAATAGAAGGGTTCGTCAAAGGCACGGGTGGTATCAGGAGAGTTGCGGCCTGCCGCTCCGCCGTCGATCTGGTCGGTGGTGGTGAGGCCGGTGTAGTTACCCCAGAGGCTGCTATAGGTGTAGCTGAAACTGCCGGACCAATGAGCAGCAGGGTTCATGGTCAAGTTGAATTCCAAGCTGTCGTAGTTGCGGACCGCCTTGGGATTGGCAGGGCAGGTGGGGCAGGTTCCAAAGTCGGGAAGGTCAAAGGCCCAGCCCGGAACGCCGAAGGCCTGGCCAATCGAAGCGAGATACGTTGCATAACCATCGATTGTCGAGTTGACACCCTCGCCGGGGTTCACGATGGTGTAGGTTTCACCCCAGTTCACATCCGAAAGCGAAGCATCTTCGATGACGTGATCGAGGCGGCGGCGGTCGTAACGGATTGAAGCGGAGTATCCAGGCTTGATTTCATATTCGAAACCACCCACCATCTCGTGCTGGCGGTAGGGTTTGACGTTTGGAGCAACAGGCTCCCAAGGGCGCCAGTTGACATTCTCAATCAAGCCAACTCCCGTCTTGGCATCCATAAAAGTGGTTGGTGTGGAGCCAGAAGCAAAGTTGGCGCCGGTAGTTGCCGGGCCGCTCGGGCAGGCACGACCGCTTTTGAAGGTTGCATCAACATCGGGAATGACCCAGGTGCCATTTCCATCGGGTCCGAGAGGATAGGAGCAATCCTCGTAAGCCTGCGCGCCCCAGGAGGTTTGAGCAACCAGCAGCTTCATCACGTCGTTGACAACGCCGTAGCTGCCATAGAGCTTCATCTTGCCCTTTTGGGTGGGATCCCAAGCTGCGCCCAGCCGGGGTTCAATCTTGTCTTTCCATGTGAAGTTGATGGCGCTGACGTGGAAGCCAGCCGGCGGAGGCAGGGCTTCTTTCTCGACACGTAGTCCGAGGTCGAGGGTCAGGCCATGGCCCACCGTCCAGGAGTCATGCCCATAGAACGCATGATTGATATCTGTCACAGGAGTAGTCAAAACGGTCGAGAAGTCCTGGATCTCTGCCCAGCCGTATTGGCCGGCGCAGACACCCCACTCTCCCGCTAAGAGTTTGCAATTGGCGACACCCGTGGAGGTTGAAGCGCCGTGGCTGGGTCCTGCTCCAGGAAATAGGAGTGCGAGAGGCACGTTACCATTCTGGTTAATCACATTGGAAAGGTGGTTTAACTGATAACCAGCCTTGATGTTGTGAGTGCCCCAGCTATGGGAGCTGATGTAGTAAGAGAAATCTTGATTGAACTGAATGTGTTTGTTGGCGTTGAATTCCGTATAGGTTTGGTCGTAGGGCACGGTGGACGCACCGGCGGGTTCCGCCAATTCAGGAGCTTCAGTGGCAATTGAATTTCCCGCGTTGTCAACAGTTTCTCCGCCTGTTTCCCAAATCAGATTGACACCGGTGGTAGGCCAGCCGAAATCGTGGTAGTTCTCAAAGAAGTATCCGAAACGGGTGGTTGAGACCAGCTTTTGGGTGAGCGTGATATCCGAGCCGAAGTTCCAGGTGCTGTTCGGTGCGGAATATCCGTAATCATACGCGTACGAGGTGATCGGCGAATAGATCGCGGGGTTCAGGAAAGTGGATTGGGATGCGATTGGATCGGCACCGGGCAGCGTATCGCCCAGCTCGCGCTCGCCCTGAGTGAGAAGGGAAGCGAAGAGACGGATCTTCTGCGTGGCGGCCCAGTCGAGCCGGCCGGTGGCGTAGTAGGTCTTGCTGTCCTGATTGAAGTTCAGGTTGCCCGCGTTTGGATCAGTGTCGGTGAAATTCACTTCGCGGCTGGTGGAGTTGATGATCGGCGACACGCCAACGAAGAACCAGAGCTTGTCCTGAAGGATCGGTCCGCCGATAAAGGCGCCGGGCTGCAGAATGCTGAATGTGTCTGCCTTGCGTTGATAGAACTGAATATTTGGATCTTGTATATCCCCTGCGGCATGCGACGCGCCAGCACCGGTCGGATCGTAGCGAAGGATCGAATTGAATTGATTGGCGTCGGCATCGGAGGTTTCAAAGGTTGTGAAGATGCCGCCGTGGAATTCGTTCGATCCCTTCTTCATGACTACGTTAATGACGCCGCCCAGAGCGCCGCCGTATTCCGCGGAAACGCCGGAGGTCTTGATTTGAACTTCTTGAATGAAGTCCATGGGCACATTGGCCTTGGAGTAGCCGCCGGAGATGTTCTCGGTGTCCTGGCCCTCAACGAGGTAGCTGCTTTCGGAGTCAGCCGCACCGCCGATGGAGTATCCCACCGACCGACCGTTGCCGCTTGATCCAGGCATGGAACCGCCGGTTCCGCCGGCATACCCGGCCAGCGGCTCGTTGTGAGCCATCGGAGCGAGCTCGATGACCGACTGGAAGGAGGTTCCAGTAGGCAGATTAACCAGAGCCTCGCTGGTGATATTGGTCAAGCTTTGGGTTGTCGAGGTATCGATGATAGGCGCATCTGCGGTAACTTCAACCGTAGAAGACTCGGCGCCGATATTCAGCGTGATATCCACGGTGGGAAGGTGGCCGACCTCAATCTTCATGCCGTCGCGCTTTTCTGTCTTGAAACCCTTGGCCGTCACCGTCAAGGTATACTCACCGGGCGGCAGGTTGGAGAAGCGATAATAGCCGCTGTTGTCGGTGACAAGTTCCTTGGCTCCCACGAGCGTTGAGCCTTTAATTACGACCGAGGCCTTGGGAACGACCGCGCCGGTTTGGTCCTTGACCGTGCCCTGAATGCCGCCTGTTGTTTCTTGAGCCCAGACGGACGCCGCAAAAAACATCAATACGGCGGCAATGGTTAGCATCGCGCTATGTAGCCGGATAAACCTCATCATTTTCCTCCAAGTAATACAGTGGGAACCGGAAGCCTTAGATCGTGCGACTTCTCGATTCGGTTGTTGCGTTTTAACGTCCCGAACGTTGGGGGGCAGAGACTATGCCGAGAGATACAGCGCAACTTAGGGGTGTTTGTATGCAGGTTTGTTGCCAATTTTCATTCAGGGGAAAGAATCTCATTACTTGTTGAAAGATAAAGAGTTATTCAAAGATTTCCCTGAGGTCAAAATTGAACAAGATATGGAATATTGGAGAAAATTATATTTTTATTCCAAAAATAGACAGTTGATTCTGTTTTTGGGACAGCTCGGTAATGGTACTGAATGGCGGGAGTAAAGCAGTTTTTGCGGCTTTGGACGGTCTTTGGTTGCACCATTTTGATGCTTTTCGGCACATTCCAGAGAGGGAGGACGGACGAGAGGAGCGATGCGCTATGCTCGATTGCATGAACCTCTTTTTGGCGCACGTGGGGGCGCGGATGAGTGCGAAGGACGAGATGAATGCCCTGACGGAGGGCTATCTGGGACGCAGTTCAGGACTGGCGCGCTGCAAGACGGAGGCCTTCCGCACGGAGGTGGCGCTGCTGGAGTGGCTGGAGCGGCTGGCCGGGCGAACACCGGTGGTGGCGGTGCTGCTGGATAGCCGGGGGAAGCAGATGACCTCCGAGGGGTTTGCGGCTTGGCTGGGGCAGCGGCGGGACGAGGGGACGCAGCAGATGGTCTTTGCCGTTGGACCGGCGAGCGGGTGGACGGACGAGGCGCGGGAGCGGGCGCAACTGCTGCTGTCGCTGGGGCCGATGACGATGGCGCACGCGCTGGCGCGGCTGGTGATGGCAGAGCAGATTTATCGGGCGCATGCGATTCTGAGCGGGCATCCATATCATGGGGGACACTGAGAGGCAGCTCTTGGCTTTCAGCTTACAGCTCTCAGCTTTCAGAGCGCGCAAGTTACTCGATTCTGGCAAGCTTCTATTGCCGACAGGTAACTGACGATTGGTAGCTGATCGCTGAATGCTGAAAGCTGTAAACTGAGAACTGACCATGACTGATTCGCGGCGCGGACTGATATTGATCAACACTGGACCTGGCAAGGGAAAGACGACCGCTGCCATGGGTACGGCTTTGCGTGCTGTGGGCAATGGGATGCGGGTGCTGATGCTTCAGTTTTTGAAAGGTTCGTGGCACTATGGTGAACTGGACGCGGTGGAGGCCTTTGGCGGACGGTTCATGATGAAACAGATGGGGCGCGGCTTTGTGAAGGTGGGCGGCGCGGAGACCGACCCGGAAGACA
>CAZXVX010000133.1:0-9912 GCA_964644105.1 uncultured Occallatibacter sp.
TTGCGCCTACGGCGCGTGCGACAGAACTCGGCTTGGACCGTGAGGTCCACGCTATAGCCAGCCGGGAGGCCGACTCTACAGCCAACCGGGAGGTCGACGCAACAGCCAGCCGGGAGGCCGACTCTACAATTTTGAGCATGGCCGGCCAGCAAAGTCGATGGAGACTAAAAGAAAAGCCGGTCGGCTTTGAGGGTCGCAACGATCTGCGCGGCTGGGTCCAGCGCCGCAGAGCCATTGGCCGGGGCCCGGAACTCGACCTTCAGGGTCATGCGCTTGTTGGCCTGGAACTCGGCGCTGACGATATTCGAGACCTTCTGCACACCGCCGCCACGCACCGTGATGCGGAACTCCTGCACTCCCGGCGGGACAAAGAGGTTCTCCAAAGCGGCCTTGTCGCCTGCTTCGCCCTTCAGATAAACCTTCCGGTTCATCTCGACGGTAAAGGCCAGGCCAGCCGGGAAGTGAACCAAATCCAGCTTCAGGCGGGCATTCTGTTTGGGATCGAGCGCCTTGGGATCAAAGGCCACGGCGGCGGGTTCGACGTGTGCAGCGGGTGCAGCGGGAGCCTTGGCGGCTTCTGTGGGCGGCTCTGCCAGCGCAGGCGCAGGCGCGGGAGCGGCGGGCAAAGTGGAGAGGGCTGCGGGCGCGGGAGGCAACTGCGCCGTTGCATGATGAAAATGCAGCAGATATCCGCCTCCCCCGGCAGCCAGAATGACAAGAAGAATCACCAGAAACGGCAGCGCGCGAATGTTTTTCTTCGGCGCGGCAACCTGCGGCGTCAGCGTGGCCGTCACCATGCTCGGCTTCGGCTTGGGGCTGGAATTCAGATCAAAGGTCTCTTCCGAGTCCTTTCCCGTTCCCTGGATCAGCGGCGCGGTGGATTGCAGGCTGGGGTCTTGCACTCCGGCGTGCAGTTGCGCCAATGACTGGGCAAGCTCTTCGCCGGTCTGATAGCGCTCGTCCGGGTTCTTGGCCAGGCACTTCAGAATGATTGCTTCGAGCGCCACAGGGATGGCTGGGTTCAGCTTGGCCGGAGGAATCGGCTCGGTGTGCACAATTTTGTACGAGACGGTGGTGATGGTCTCGCCCCCAAAGGGCTGCTCTCCGGTGGCCAGCCAATAGAGAATCACGCCCAAAGAAAACAGATCGGCGCGTCCGTCAATCGGCGCGCCGGTAAACTGCTCCGGCGGCATAAAGGCCGGCGTTCCCAGAAGCTGGCCTGTCGTCGTGATCCCGCCGGCGGCCATCTTGGCCACGCCGAAATCGGTAATCTTGGCCTGCTCCGAATTGTAGGCTTCCGGCGAAGTGAGCAGGATATTGGCAGGTTTGATGTCGCGATGAATCACGCCGTGATGGTGCGCGTGGCCAAGGGCCTCGGCAATCTGCTGGCCGATCTCGCAGATCCGCTCCAGCGAAAACCGCACGCCCTTTTTCATCGCCGCGTCCAAGGTTTGCCCGCGAACAAACTCCATCACCAGATACGGCATTCCATCTTCTTCGCCGACATCAAAGACCGGCACAATTCCCGGATGCGCCAGAGCGCCGGCGGCGCGCGCTTCGCGCAGAAAGCGCTGGCGGTATTCGCTGCCAAGCTCGCCGTCGAGCGCCGCGGCGAGAATCGTCTTCACCGCCACCAGCCGGTCCATCGCCGGATCCTTGGCGCGGAAGACGCTGCCCATGGCTCCGTGGCCCAGTTCGTCCAGAATCTCGTATCGTCCAATTGTCTTGGGGTTGCTCATAGGCCAGTCGGTAACACTCTAGCACAGCAAGGTTAGAGTAAGAAATAAATCTTCCTGCGCCACATGAGCCGGACTTATTGGCGAGGAAGAAACAGGGCGTGTAGGCGAGGAAGAAACACGGCGTGGACGAGGGCGTCCGCCATTCAGCCGGCCGGTGCGAACGCTCTCTAAAGTTTTATCTCCTCGCCTTCAGGCGCGCATGGACCACTTCAATCGCCGCGCGCAGCGTCTCCGGCTCATCGCCGAATCCGGCGATCCAATGCACCTCCGGCTCGCGCCTGAACCAGGTCAACTGACGCTTGGCGTAGTTGCGATGCCCTTGCTGCGCGGCGGCGAGTGCCTCCTCCTCTGAGCAGAGCCCCCGCACGACGCGCAGTGCCTGGCGATAGCCGAGCGAGTCCAACGCCTTGACCGCCCCGTAGCGTTCCAGCAGACCGCGCGCCTCTTCGATCAGGCCGGCAGCGAACATCTCCGCGCAGCGCCGGTTGAGGCGGTTGTAAAGCTCCGTTCGCGGCGGATTCAGCCCAATGCGCAGCAGCCGGAAGCCGGTCAGCGGGTCGCGCATCAAGCTCTCGGAAAGCGGCTTTCGGGTGGTGAGCGAGACCTCGATGGCGCGGATCAGCTTGGGAGTGTCGTTCGGATGGATGCGCGCAGCCGAGGCCGGGTCCAGGCGGCCGAGGAGCCGGTGCAGCCAACCGTCGCCGTGCCTCGCGCGGCTACGCTCCAGGCGCTTGCGCAGCTCCGGCTGGCGCTCCGGCGCGGCAAAAAGCCCCTCGGTCAGCGCGCGCAGATACAGTCCGGTTCCGCCGGTCACAATCGGCAGGCGACCGCGCGCGGCAATCTCGGCGAGCGTCGCCCGCGCCTGGCGGCTATATGCGCCCGCCGTATAGGGCTGGTCCGGTTCAGCCACATCAAGCAGATGATGCTTCAGGCGCGCTCGCTCCGCCGCGCTGGGTTTGGCCGTGCCCAGCTCCATGCCGCGATAGACGGCCACCGAGTCGCAACTGACAATTTCGCCGCCGAAGCGCTCACCCAGCTCAAGCGACAGCGCCGTTTTGCCGCTGCCCGTGGGACCAAGCAGCAGTATAGCTAAAGGGTCGTTCGCGGCGCAGTCGCCTTCGGCAGCCTGCTCTTGAGTCATGGGCGCCACCATCCCGGCGTAAAGATCCAAGCAGGGTTGGTGCGCAGCAGCGCCGCCAGCAATATCGCCCCGGCCACCAGCAGCACGCCGAAGATCTGATTGCGGCGGTAGCGGCGCGCCTGCTCCCGCCGCCGTAATCCAATTGCCGGCTGAACCAAACCCGGTCTCCGCATGAATGGCTGCTCCAGGCATCAGTATAGGGGATGCTCTGCCCTACAGGAAGCCGGAGATCATCTCATTCCGACAGAATGGCGGGAACCATGAAAACTTCCCTAACTGGAAGAAGCGCGTTCTTGTCTAACCAATAGCCTTGATTGCAAGGAAGAGAGATTTGTCTGCAATTTTCGTTTTATCTGGAGCATCCTGCCTTGTATCCTTTGCGGTTGCATACTGATCCGCGCAACCGCTTGCCGGATCAGTATGCAACCGCCTGAACAGAAATCAGACAAGTTTCTGTCCTGAATCTGTGCTGAGTCATTGGAGGAGTACTCCTAGGATAGGTTCTCCAGTAACCTCATGACCTCGGTCCCTTCTTCCGATAAGGAGAGTGCGGAAGTTGTTTGGCTGGTGAATCCTTGACCATTTAATTTCCGTGAAAAATCATGGGCCAGCGCGGAGATCTGAGCAGAATCTTTCATTGTGAGCGTTTTTGCTCAGCATTTGAGACTGGATGTAAGCGAAAATGCGCTGTAATTCAGACTGAAATAGTCTTAGTTTGCTGAATAACAAGTCCGCGAGAGCAGGAGTCAAGATGGGCCTTATTGAAATGCAGTTACAAAATACGGACCGGCAGGCGGAGGAAGCGCGGCTGGCTGCGCTGCTTTCCACTGGAATTCTCGACACCCCTCCCGAGCCCGCCTATGATACCATCACCCGGCTGGCAGCAGAGTACTTTCAAGCAGATAGCGCGGGAATCCTGTTTGCGGATGAAAGCCGGGTGTGGCTGAAGTCCTCCTGGCGTCTTACCATTCGCGAACTGCCACGCAGCGGGTCCATCTTCGATATGGCGCTTGCGGAGGACGGCCCCATCGTCGTCCCGGACATCTTCAATCACCCACAGAGCGAGAAGTTGATATCACGCTTCAAACATCTTGGCATTGCGGCCCTTGCTTGCGCCCCGATACGCGCCAGTGAAGGCAAGATTCTGGGTATTCTGGCCATCTTCTTCCGCCATCCCAACTTTGAGATGGCGCCTGAGGCCATGCGCACGCTGGAGAGTTTGGCCGAGATGGTGGCCAGTCAGTTGGAGCTGCGCATCCTGCGCAAATCCTTCAATAAAAATGGGAATATGCATAAGCGCGCCCGCGCCGCCGCCTCCTCCAATGGGGCATGGCCTAAAAACAGCGACCTGCGCAAGGCTCTCGACCAGAATCAGTTTGTCCTCTATTACCAGCCGGAGGTCGATCTGGCCACCCGCAAGATCGTCGGACTGGAGGCGCTGATCCGCTGGAATCACCCTGAACGCGGCCTGATTCCGCCCATGAATTTCATTCCGCTGGCCGAAGAGAGTGGACTGATTCTGCCCATCGGCGACTGGGTTCTTCAGGAGGCCTGCAACCAAATTCAAAAATGGTGCATCGAGGACATCAGCCACGTCACCCTGCGGGTGGGCGTTAACCTCTCCGCGCGGCAATTCTCACGCGAGGGACTGGCTGACCACGTCGAGGCGCTGTTGATTCAATCCGGCATCTCCAGCCGTCAGTTAGGCCTCGAGATGACCGAATCCAGCATCATTCCCAACGTACGCATCGCCATGGAGGTTCTGGGCAGCCTGCGCCGCCTGGGCGTCTCTTTGCTGATGGATGACTTCGGCACCGGCTACAGCTCACTGAACAACCTGCACTCCTTTCCCTTTGACGTGCTCAAGATCGATCGCTCCTTTGTCAACCGCATGACCGAGGGCGAACAGCCGCTGCAGATTGTGCGCACCATCATCGAATTGGCGCGCGTGATGGGCATGGACGTGGTGGCCGAGGGGATAGAAACCTGCGAGCAATACCAACTGCTGCGCGATATGCGCTGCCGCCTTGGTCAGGGTTACCTCTTCTCGCGCCCCTTGACTGCCAAAGCCGTCACCGATTTGCTGCGTCTGCCTGGCCGCATCTTGCCCGATCCCGAGGTACGGGTGATGGCCTGCGCCTGAGCGGCGGTGCTTGATCGTTCCTTTCCGGCCAAGCTCCCCATCGAGGCGCTGACTTGCAGTTCATGAAACTGTGCGTCGACCAACCCGCCGGCGCATGTTTCTGCGCAGTCCGATCCAGGAACCCAGTGGCGGGATTCTGCGTTTCATTTCAGGATTGCGTGCCGGCCTATTCCTTATCTGGAATCCATCCTCCATCTTTGAACCGGGAAGCCTCACGTTTTACGCATTGTCTTACGATAATCTAGCTTCCATGCAGCAACCATCCTCTTCCGCATCCACGCCCTCCTCTGCCGCGCCCAGCTTCGCCGGACTGCTGGCCGCGCTCGCCTCACCCGGCGACAAATCTTCCTCCATGGGCCGGAAAGAAAAACCTTGGCAGGATGATGAATTAGCCGACGATATTGCCACGCTAAGCTATGAAAGCGCTCTGCGCGCCCACTCGCGCTATCGTTCCACTGGAAGCGGTTTGGCTGCCGGGGTTGAAGGCGGCGAGAATGTCCTCGCCCAGGGAGCCAGCGATCTGCTGGAATTGCTCCGCGAAGATGGGTTGCTGCGCGCCGCCGCGCCGGCTGCCGAAACGCCCTCCGAGAGCGTGAAGAGTACCCCGCCGCCTGTTGCGCAGCCGGAAGCCCGCCGTCCGCAACTTTCCTCGTTTGAGCGAAGCTTGAAGGACGCCAGCATTACCATTCGCGTGAGCAAGGCGGAGTGTGAGCAACTGCACCGCAGGGCGGCCGAAGCCGGATTGACCGTCTCCGCGTATCTGCGCTCCTGCACCTTTGAAGCCGAGTCCTTGCGCGCCATGGTCAAAGAGACGATGGCGCAGTTGCGCTCGGCTTCCGACCTGATGAACCCCTCGTCCGCGCGGGATTCCTGGTGGCACAGGCTGGGACAATGGATGGCTCGGCTGTTGAACCCCTGGCAGAACCATCAGCGCGTGGCGCGCGCCTGAGTTGCGCGGGTGTTATTTGCACATTGGCGGAAGGGTAAAGTCGATCTGACCGTTCTCGGTCGAGATCGACGGCTCTTTATCCCAGATCACCAGCGCCGTTGGGTTCAGCACGTCTGGAGAAAGAACCGTGATCGTGGCTTTCTTCGGAACCCTCTTCAAATAGCTCCAATCAGTAACCTTCGTCTCGCCATTGCAAAAGACCGTATCCGCCGTCAGTGTGAAGATGTAGGTGATGCCATCCTCACTGCGCAGTTGAATGGTCTTGCCGTCGATCAATTTGAGGGGAGCATAGGTCGCCAGGCTCTCCGAAGACGAAGTGTTCAATGGCGTCAGCGGCGAATACGGCAGATGATATTGCCCCTGCGGATTCTGCAGAACTGCGCCAAACGCAAGCGCGCTCAGCGCCACCAGAGCGACACCCGCACTACAGTATTCCAAGGCAAATCGATTCTTCATAGGGCCTCGCCCCGAAAGATACCACAATGACTCCAAATTCGTCCAAGTGCCTTCCGCGCGCTTCCACTCAACATGAGCTTCACTCACGGAAGAAACTCAAGCGTCTATTTACACATCGGCGGCAGAGTAAAATCAATCTGTCCATTATCGATGGAAATCATAGGCGCTTTATCCCAAACGACCAGAGCGGTCATATTTGTGCCGTCCTCGGTGAGAACGGTAACCGATGCTTTCTTTGAGACATTCTTTAAGTAGGTCCAATCGGAGACCTTCGTGCCGCCATGGCAGTAGAGCGTATCGAGGGTCAACGCAAAGACATAAACGACGCCGTCTTCGCCGCGCAGTTGAATCGTCTTGCCGTCGACCGACTTGATCGGGGAATAGGTCGCCAGGGTTTTCGCTGAAGATGCGTCGCTCAAAGCTACGGGCGAATACGAGAGGCGATACTGCCCCTGCGGATCCTCTTGAGCAGAGGCGAACGCAAACACGCTTAAGGCAAGTGTGAATGCGCCTGCAATGCAGAACAGAATTCCGGATCGAATGTTCATAGAGCCTCGAAAAGAAACTATCACAATGTACAAAGAACATACAACAATTTTTAATCTGTGAGAGGAATAACATTTTTGATGACCGTTCACGCGGGCGCGCGCCATGGGCCCGCTCTCCGCGCCTCACTCCACTTCCAGCAACAGGCACTTCAGGTACTCGGTCTCCGGCAGGTTCACAATGACCGGATGATCCAGAGTTGCGCCGCGCCGCTCCAGCAGGCGTACACGGCGGGATGAGTCAACGGCGGCCGAGGCAACCGCACCCTCCAACTCGCTCCAGCCCACATGATGCGAGCAGGAGCAGGTGACCAGCAGCCCTCCCGGTCGCAGCATCTTCAGCGCACGCAGATTCAGCTCTTTGTATCCCCGCAGCGCACCTTCCACGGCGCGCTGGCTCTTGGCAAAGGCTGGCGGGTCGAGCACGATGGCATCAAAGCGCTCGCCTGTCTCCGACCACTCCCGCAAAATCTGGAAGGCGTCGCCCTCCACCCAATCCACATGCCCGCCAAGACGGCCGCGGTTGGCTTCAAGATTCCGCTCGGCAATCTCCAAAGAAGCGCGCGATGCGTCTACTCCCGTCACTTGCGCGCAGACCTCTGCCAGATGCAGCGCAAAGCCGCCCTGGTAACAGCAGACATCGAGCGCTCTCCCGCCGCCTTCGCGCGTCTTCAAGCCCAGCCGCCCCGCCCACTCCGCTGCGGCCACGTAGTTGGCTCGCTGATCCAGAAACGCCCCGGTCTTTTGCCCGGCGTTGGCGTTGTACTCAAAGACCAGGCCATTCAAATGAAAACAAGTGCGAGTGGGCGAAGCCGTGCCCGGGCGCTGATAAAGCGGCTCCAGGCTGGGCGCGGTCAAACCCTCCAATTCGCGCATGCGCGGGTCAGGCCGCTCCAGAATCACCATCGGCGTCAACTCCTCGCCGAGTACGCGCGCGCACCGCTCCCTCACCGCGGACGAGACCAGCCCTTTGGCCAGCAGTTGCAGAATCACCAGCTCACCGTATTTGTCCACCACCAAACCGGGCAGCTCATCGGCTTCGCTGAAGCAGAGCCGGCAGGCGTCGTTGCGCTCATCGAGCAGCGGACGCCGCCGCGCAATCGCCGCCCGCAGCCGGCTCTCCAGCAGATCCAGCCATGCGGATTCGCTGATCGCCGCGCGCGTCACCATGCGCAGGGTAATCTGCGAAGCGGGACTGTAGAGCGCCGTGCCCAGCAGCAGGCCGCGATAGTCGGCCACCGGCACAAGCGCCGGAGCTTCGCCCGCCGGCAACTGAAGCGACTCAACCTCCGAAGAGTAGACCCATAGATGCCCGGCGCGCAATCGATCAGCGGCGCGCCGGCTGATGCGCGCGCCCATCGGCAGCGACGACTCATTCAGCCCGCGCCCAGGCGCTGTCAGTGGCGCGCTCGGCAAAGCTTTCTTGCGGGCAACGGGCGGTGTGGAACGCGGTCGTGTCAATGCTTCCCTTTCTTCAACTTCAAATCAGCACGGATACAGCTTATCGTCGCAGCCAACCTGACTCCAAAACAAAATGCGGCGAACTCTAGTGTAGCAATTATGCCCGCGCTGTAAGCCAATTCTCTTGGCTGAGCAGCGTCATAAACTGTTCCAGATCGGAATGCAGCGCAAACCTCCAATCCCGCCGCCAACTCGCCAACTTGCCATATCCGCGAAGCGGATGCCAACTCGCCAAATCAACATCAACAATCTGCCTCTCAACCTCCCGCGCACAGTCTCAAGCCAATCCATCATCCCTCTTGTAACTTTGAAAAACAATCTGTTCTTGCCAAATAAAATAAAATTCATGCTTTACACGCGCAACTTTCACCCTTGGCGCGGGTCCAACAGAAAAGTGCATAATCTTTTGAATGGGAAAACTATGATTGGATTTCGCACCATCACACTTTTGCTGCTGACTTCCGTATCATCCTTCTGCGGTGCGCAAGCCGTTTCTACGGCAACCGTGCGCCAGGGATCGCCTGTAGCGTTGGCCTTTACCGCGCCCCTGAGCTCAGCCACGGCGGCCGTCGGCGACAAAGTTAGCCTGGTGCTCGCCGGCAATCTCCAAGTGGACGGCGTCACGCTAGTCAAGGCCGGCACAACACTCTCCGGCCAAGTCACTTTAGTCAAACGAGCGGCGATGGCCGGCCGTTCCGGCCAAATCAATATTCGGCTTGACGACCTTGTGGCGCGAGATATGCGAATCAAGCTAACCGGATCAAAGAATAAAGCCGATAAACCCGATCTGCAATTCAGCACCCCCTATCATCTCAAGTGGCCATTAGGCTTGCTAAGAACCGGAGACAATGTTGAAATCAACGGCGGTACTCTATTAACGGTCTTTGTCGCTGAAGAGATCACGCTGCCGCTGCCGCATGAGAAAATCGCTGAATAGATTGGCCGTAAACTTGAACCTCGGCAGATGCCGCGCCGGAGGCGC
Organism: uncultured Occallatibacter sp.; assembly: GCA_964644105.1. Lineage (GTDB taxonomy): Bacteria > Acidobacteriota > Terriglobia > Terriglobales > Acidobacteriaceae > Telmatobacter. The sequence continues at coordinate 9,417 of CAZXVX010000133.1, forward strand.
AGTGGTGATTAGCCCGCCGTTTCAACGGTGGGGATGGATCACCCAGTCATTCACCCGGAGTCCCGTAGGGACGGCGCTAAATTGCGTAACATGAAAACATTTTTGTAATAAGATTGGAAAATCATCACAAGCACACAACCAAGGAAGCGAATGTCTTTATCTTTCCATAGCGCAATGATCGGACTCATACTCAGCGGAAGCGCGCTGTTCGCCTCCGCGCAAAATCTCTCCCGTGATGCCGGGAGTGAATTGGCCGCCATCAATGCACTGCCGGATGCGCCCAACCCCGCGGCCAACGGCAGTGTCCGCGGCACGGTAACCGATGCTGATGGAGCCTTGACCGTGGATGCCCAAGTGGTTCTTAAAAACATTGAGTCGCTGCAACAAAGCTCTTCCGTGACCAATGAAAGCGGGGCATTTCAATTCAGCGCGCTGCCTCCTGGAAGTTATAAAATCACCGTCTCGGCCAAAGGATTCGCTCCCTATACTTCCAACG
>CAZXVX010000134.1:0-9867 GCA_964644105.1 uncultured Occallatibacter sp.
CCGCGGCTCGGTCTGGCCGTCGAGACAGGCAAAAAGCACTGGCCCGTCTTCCGCTTCGGCTACGGAATCTACTATGGGCGCACGGAGAACCGGACGCTGGAGACGGCGCTCACGCAGACCGGCTCGCTCGCCGGTGATCTGAGCTTCTTCATGCGCCCCACCGACGATCTGCCCAACCACGGCGGCGGCGCGCCGCCCTTTCCTTACGTACTTGCTGGTGAGCCTTCCACGGTCGTCAAGCCGGGAGCGGTCGAGTTTGCCGGCGTCTTCCGCAATCCGGAGATTCACCAGGCCATAGCCGCCGTCGAAGAGACGCTCCCCGGCCAGGTCAAGGTGACCGCTAGCGCTCTGCTCAGCTTGGGCCGCCGTCTGCCCATCTCCATCGACACCAACCTCGACCCCACTTTGGCCGGCAGCATCACCTACGCGGTGGAAGATCCAGCCGGCGCCGGACCGATCAAGGCGACGCAGATCACCGTGCCCCTGTACGCCTCCTGGCCGGGAAGCCAGGGTGTCTGCCCCTACTACACGCCGGGGAGTGCAACACTTCCCGGCCGTCCCTGCCCGGATTACCAGCAGATTACCAACATCGAGAGCCGCGCCAACTCGACCTATGAGGCGGGCTTGATCCGGGTCGAGCGCTACGGACGCCGCGGACTCACCCTGCATGCTCATTACATCTACGGCCACGCCATGGACTGGAATCCGAACGAAAGCGCGCAGGCCGCGGGCAACGACGTGCTCGATCCCTCCAACTTCGGCTTGGAGTACGGCGTGGGCAATGACGATATCCGCCACTCCCTCGGCGCCATGGCCATCTACGAGACGCCGTGGAAGCTCTCCGGCCGGGCAGGGAAGTTCGCCAACAACTGGATGCTCTCCGGCATTGCGCAAGTCCATTCCGGCCTGCCCTACACCATGCGCACCTCCGGCACACTGGCTGAGTGCTTCCCAACGACAGGGATAAGTTCCTGTATTCCGCCTGATTCCGGATCGAACGCCATCATCGGCACGGCCATTATTGGATTGGGGCCGGGGATGAACGGATCGGGCGGCGACAACCGTGTTTATGGTCTTGGCAACAATAGTATTTTCTATAATATAGGAAGAAATACCTACCGATATCCAGGTACATGGAAGGCCGACATGCGCTTGGGCAAGGGCTTCGATCTGGGTAATATGCGACGGTTGGAGCTGCTGGTGGAGAGCTTCAATCTGCTCAACCACCAGAACGTGACCGAGTTGGAGACCACCGGCTACTACATCGAACCAGGCGACTCCAGCGGCGGGCTGCCCACGCTGAACTTCATGACCGGTCCCTTCACCGAGAGCAACGGAAAGGTGATCCATTCCACCTCATCCGCCTTCGGCCAGCCGCTCAACATAAACGCCACCAACTTCTACCGCGAACGCCAGTTTCAGTTCGGTCTGCGCTTGCGCTTCTGATAGGGAAGGGCTCCAACCCAGGACCCAACGCCAAGCGGCATCAAGGCTGCTGATAGGCGCCGCGGTCGTAGCCTTTGGAGCCGGGACGAGGGTTGCCCGCGAAGTCGGTTGCAGGAGCCAGATCAGAAGTGCCTGTACCCACTGCCGGACTGGAGGCGGAGACGGTGAGCAAAACATCCAGCGGATTGGCGTTATCCGGGTCTATGTAAAGCGGGTTGGCGGTAAGGTCGTCAGCGCCGTTCGGCACATCGCCCAGGTTGCTCCCGTTGTAGTAGATGTTGTAGTTCAGCGCAACCGAGGATGTGGTGCCGGGAACCACCGCAACCGGATTCTGGCCGGTGGCGCTCTCAAGAATATTGTTGAAGGCGTTCACGTCAGAGCTCTGGTTCAGGTTCAGTTCACCGTGCCCGCTCAGCGGCGGATTGATCACATTCTGGTAGCTGGAGTTATTGACCACGTCGACGTGGTCGCTCTCAAAGACTTCAATGGCCGAGCTGCCGTTGGCGTAGGCCACATTGTTGGCAATAAAAGTTCTTCCGGCGTACGGGGGCAGAGGATCGGTGGCTGGCTGATAGGCCGAATTGCGCGTTGAATCGATGATGATCGCCTCGCCATCGGTGATGGCGCCGCCCATGGTCGGAACCAGTTGTTCATTGCCGTAGAGGAGGTTGCTGGTGATGAACATTTTGTAGCCGGTGCTTGCGTCAAAGTTCCAGTTCTGCCAGGTGGAGATGGCGCTGGCTCCGTAGATCGAGTACCAGGCGGAGTTATAAATCGTGTTGCCGGAGATGGTGACATAATCCGCCCAGGCGGTGCCAACCCCGCCGCCGCCGCACTCACTGACGTTGTTGTTGAGAATGTGGATGTGATGGGGCCGGATGGTCGAGGTGCCCGCACGCCCGTCCACGCTGATGCAGTTGCCGTTGTAGATGGGATCGGGGTTGGTGGTGGATTGCGCCAGCGCCTCGGCCAGTGTGACATTGGCGTTATTGCCAATCACGGTGAAGCCATTCACCTCCACATAGGCGGCGGAATACCAGAAGGCGATGCCCTCCCAACCGTTGAAGGAGATGATCGGAGTCTGCCCCGGATAGGCCTTGTAGGTGATCCAGTTGCCGGGCGTGCCCGGGTTATAAATGTCCAGCACGTCGCAGGTGGCGCAAAGGTTGTTGGTATAACTTCCGTTCATGACATACACGGTGTTGCCGGGCTGGGTCAGATTCGCGGCGTGCTGCAATGTTCGGAAGGCGGTCGCTGGAGTCAAGCCGTCGTTCGAGTCGTTGCCCGAGCCGCTCACATAGTAAGCAAGCGTGGAGACCGGAGCCGAGTAGAGTGCAATCACCGTCGTATCGGCGCTGATCGTCACCTGGCAGGTGACGGTGCTCGCGCTCGAACATCCGCTCCAGGATGAAAAGCTGTTGCCGCCAACCGTGGCCGGCGCGACGAGAGTCACTGCCGTGCCCTGGTTATACGAGAGTGTAAAGCCGGTGGATCCTGAGGACTTATTGTTGTTGTCGGCCGGCGTAGCGCTGATGGCTACCCCGCCGGATGGATTGACCGAGTTCACCGTCAGCGAGTAGACGGCGGGCGGGGCGTAACTGGCGCTGACCGTATGATTTCCGTCCATGGTCACGTTGCAGGTGACCGTGCTCGAGCTCGCGCAGCCGCTCCACGCGGCAAAGAGATTGCCGCCCGCCGCGGATGGGGCAGTGAGCGTGACGGCGGTCCCGGCGTTATAAGTGCGCGTAAAGCTGGTGGTTCCGCTTCCCGCGTTCTGATTGTCGGCAGGAGTTACGGTAATGATTGCGCCGCTGGAAGGGTTGACCGAGTTCACCGTCAACACATAAGTGGACAATGGGGGCGTGGTTGCACCGCCTCCGCCGCAGGCTGCCATCCAACCACAAAAAACCGCGGAAATCACAACCGCGCTACAGCTTTTTGTGCTCAATCCGCTTTCACTCCTATAAAAGTCTTCCGCTTCTCAACTCAGTCGCTGAGCGCGCCTTCCCGGCGTCCAGCTCCCCTCTCAATCTACCACCAATACCGGATGAGCATGCCTTAAGCCGTGTCCATTCAAGGCTCCGCTGCTGGAGCCGATGAACGGATTTAGAGGACTTGCATAGAGGGAGGGAAGCTTGGCGTCCTTCAGCATTGACGCGCAAGAGCAGGCGAGAACCAGAGACGCTCGCTTTCGGGATCGCCGCGCCGATGAACGCTACGAGATCAACGCGCCCGGCGGCTGCCTCAACTACCGGGGTTCGGCATTTCCCTGCGAGATCATCGACGTCAGCTTGAGCGGCTGCTGCGTCCGCTGCGAGTCCAAGTTTCTGCCCGGCAATCTGGCCAATGTCGAAGTGGTGCTGCCCATCCTGGGGATGGTTCTGCGCATGGTGGGCACCACCCAGTGGCTGACCCGCCAGAATCTGATTGGCATTCGCTTCTTTCATGCCAACCCGCGCTCCAAGAATCAGTTAGCCGGATTGCTGACCGGCCTGGTGGATCAGGGCGTCGCTGAAGATGTCAAGGCGGCAATGGTTGCCACCGCCCGCGCCGGGACCACGGCTCTGGATGTGGAGATTCCCGAAGAGTGGCTGCGCGCGCCCAAGGCCGCGCCGAAAAAGCCGGTGGAGAACTCCGAGTCTGTGGCCTCTGCGCCGGCCTCCGCGCCGCCCGCGGAGAGGCAAACCTTACGGCGGGAGAACATGGTGGCGAACCGGAAGGAGGATGCCTGGCCGGCCATTCTTCGCTTGCTCAAGGATGGCCAGCAACAGAAGGGCGTCATTGTCGCCATCAGCCGGGAGGGCTGCACCGTCCATACCTCGTCTCCATTTGTTCAGGGTTTGCACGCGCGTGTGGAGGTGGACTTCCAGATGCGCGGCCTGCCCTTTCTGCTCTCCGGCGTAACGGAAGATGTGCGCGAAAAGTCGTTGGTGGATATTCGGTTTTTGGCGATGAGCTATCGCAAGCAGGGGGAGTTGGCGGAGCTGATTGACGAGATCAAAGAATCCGAGAAGAATTAAAACTCATGAATCCTTCCAACGAGAAAGACCTCATGAATTTTTATCAATGAGCTTATGCCTATCCATTGAAGAACTCTGAGATAAAAGTTATTCATGCAAACAAAAATTAAATCTGCCTCAGGTTTAAAAAACCACATGAGCGCCGCCCAAGAATGAAGGCAGCCAAGAAGGTGTGAAGAAGCGAATGAGCTGGATTCAAGCAAGAGCCCTCTTATCTTTCACAGATGGGCATCTTCTTAGCTTCATTCATTCAAGAACGCCACCGATTGCAGCGAGGTGATTTCGAAGGGTTTGCGGCAGCGGATGTTGGCGCAGCCGAGTTTTTCGTCGCGGCGCACCATATAGGACTGCGCTTTGGCGAATCGGGCGCGGTCGCGTTCGTCGGCGCCGCGTCCGAGTTGCGCACGTTTGCGGCGGACGACCCAGGTGACTTTGTACTCGCCGGCCTGACCGCACTTGGGGCAGGTCAAAGTGTGGGTGCGTTGCTCGGTGGTTTCGTTGAAAAAATCGCGCTCTTCCATGCTCTTGCCGCTCTCCCTGGGGTGGGAAAAACCTCCATCCAGACTCTTCGGTCTTTCCTTCCGGCTCTTCTTCCTCCATACTCTTACTTGTGATGACGAAACGCAAGCCAGGAGTTTTCTCTGCCACCAAGGCGGTCAAGGCCAACGCAAGAGAGCGCGTCGGCCAGCCCAAACCCGTGCGCGTGATCGACACCGAACCGCGCATCGGGCGCACCATCAAACACAAGCCCAAACTCGAAGAGGTTCTTCAACAACAGGAGGAATAACCATGGCCAAGGCAGTCGGATTCGGCGGAGTCTTTTTGAAGGCGCAAGACCCCATGGCGCTTTCCGCCTGGTATGCCACCCACCTCGGCATCCAAACCGGTGAAGGAGGCTCGCTCGCCTTCGATGGGCCGGAGGCGGCCGGCATGACCGTCTTTGCCCACTTCCCGGCCGAGACGAAATACTTCGGCGACGGTCCCCAGAGCTTCATGCTGGACCTGCGCGTCGACGATCTCGATGCCCTGCTCTCCGATCTGGCGGCGGCCGGCGTGCGCATCGATCCCCATCGCGAAGAGGCCAGCTACGGGCGTTTTGCCTGGATCTGGGATTTGGAAGGCAACCGGGTCGAGTTGTGGCAGCCGCTTCATCAAGCCTAAATCCAAGTGGAATTGCACTCATTCTGGTGCAATTCGTCGAATGTCTTACTGTTTTACGGCTGTCTTACACGCGTCTTGCAGTTGTCCGGCGGTCGTAAGACATCCGTGGGACAGGCGGTAAACAAGCCTCCAGCCTCCCGCAAGCGCAGGTTTCCCTGGCTCCCCTTGACCTTGCCATGCAGACTGCCTCTCGAATTTTGGAATGCTCTATAGCGGAATCAGAATTGGTATACCCCGAGCCGGAACACTCAAGTTGACGCGACCAACAGGGAGCGGCAACCTTCCACTGAACCCCATAGGGCACAGCGATTCTGATTCCGCTCTGGAACCGGTTTGCACCGCATGGTGCGGAGGATAAGCTTCCATGGAGCGGGTTGGCGTTCGCATCGCGGAGCTCACAACTTCGCGCGCGAGCGGCAGGATTGGCCAGGAAGATCGCGGGTCGGTCTCCGCAATGGGGAAGTGGAAGATACCTTTTGGGCGCATGAAGCCAAAGGCCTGTCTTACAGCCGTCTTACAACAGGGCGCAGCGCAAGCCCCGACAATCGGTCCAACCTCAATGCCGCGGCAGGCTGTACGGACCCGGTAATTGCGGCTCGGCGGGCTTATCGGCTGCCTCCGGCGCGCTATGCACGTTGGTGCGTTTGGAGAAGATGCGGAACGGAACGTCCAGATTGAGCATTACGGCAACGGGCTTTCCGTCCTTGATCGCGGGCTGAAATTTGGCTTTGCGGATGGCTGCAACGGCATTCTCGTCGAGGCCAAAGCCGATTGGACGGCTGACGGCCACCTCGCCCACCGTGCCATCGGCCAGCACAACCACGTGATACTGGCTCATATCTGCTACCCCGGCGGCCTGCGCAAATTCATTCGAGTCGGGCTCGAATTTGCTCAGCAGAACGGCCTTCTGATCGACCGTGTTCTGGCGGTAGATCGATGGATCCTTGGGCCGGTAATCGGATTTGGCGGCCACGGCCTCGTAGTAGAGCTTCCAAAAATCCGGCATCGAAGCCATCATGCGCTCATCCAGCCCTTGGGCAAAGATCTGGTCGAGCGCGTCTTTGAGGACGCGGGTTGTGTGGGCCGGGGTCACGGTCACAGCCGGTGCTTCGGCCGCGGGCTTGACTTCGGGTGTGGCGGCAACGGGGCTTGGGGCAGGAGTGGAAGCGCTCGCGGCAGTCGGATTTGCGGGCGTGGCAACAGGATTTGCGTTCGCGGCAGTCGGATTTGCGTTCGCGGCCGGCTTGCCCTTCTTGCCCTTGATCTTTTCCACCTTGGCGGGTTTGGGCTCTTTCTTCTTTTTGGGAAGCACCACCTGCTCCCGGTCGATGGTGATTCGAACCACCTTTTTCTTGGGTGTGATTGGAACCCGTTCAAGGGCCGTGGAGGGATCTTCGTAGGCGAGCTGGCCCAAAAAGCGCAGTCCGTAGCGCGTGCCTTCCAGCTCGACCTTTTTCTTGGTCAGGTGAACGCGGTCGATCTGAATGGCGCTTAGCGTGTAAGATCCCTGCGCCGAATGGCCGTCGAGCTTTCCGTGCTCGTCAAAGCCGAGGGTGTTGTCAAGGTAGCCGCCGCGCAGGTAGAGCGGCTTGCCGACCAGCATCTGCCGCAACTCTTCTTCGGTCACTCCGCCGGTCTGAAAAGATTCCGGAGCTTGGGCAGCGTCGGAAGCTGTTGCGGCCTGTGGCGCCTCGGCGGGCTGGGCAGCGGATTTGTCCGCGCTCACCGGCGCGGCTGCCGGCTGCTGCGCCGGCAAGGGCAAGGCAAGCGCCAATGCGCAACCGAAAACCGCAACGCTCAGCCGGGCGGAGGCCGGCCACGGAGTAAATCGCAGAGAATCAGGCGAAAAATTCATGAGCAATTCCTTGCGCTTGACTGTAACAGATGTTGTTTCTCAAGTCGAAGAGAAAATGAGGGTTGTCAATCCGGATGGGTCGAGCTGGCCGAAGCGCGCTTGATCCGCCAGAGAATGCGGCGGAAGAGTCCGAGAATGCGACGCAGGTCCTTCGCGTTGGGTGAAAGCCTGCGCAAAAGCAGGCGCACGTCATGCCGGTTGGCCGATTGCATGCCTTTTGGGCTGTAACCAGCCGCCAGCATGGCCTCTTCAATGAGCAGGGCCAGCAGCTCCAGTGACCCTGAAGTGCCCGCTGTCCTGTCATCCTGAGCGGAGCGCAGCGCAGCCGAAGGACCTGCGGTTATTCTCTCTTTGTGAAATGGGTGGGAATCCACGCGCGTGGCCAGCTCATAGAGGCAGACGGCGACGGCCTGGCCCAGGTTCATCGAAGGCTGACGGGAGTCGGTCGGAATCTCGACCATGATGTGGCAATACGAAAGATCGTCGCGCGTCAGTCCATGTTTTTCCGGGCCAAAGACCAGAGCAATCCGCCCGCCGCGAGCCAGCTCTTCGGCAACGCGCGTGGCCAGGTCGGGCAGTTGAACCACCGGCTGCTCCGGCTTGCGATAGGTCAGGCAACCGGTGCCCACGACCAGCGTGCATTTGGCAACCGCCTCGGCAAGGCTCTCCGTGCTTTTCGCCTCTTGGAGCAGCTCCGGCGCGCCCACCGCGGAACGCGCCTCGCGCCAGGTGGGAGCATAGGGTGTAACAACGGTGAGCCTGCGGAAGCCAAAGTTGGCCATCGCCCGCGCCGCCGCTCCAATGTTGAGCGGATTGCGCGGCGAAATCAGCACCACGCCGATGCGGTCGCAAAGAGACTCAGGAAGCACGTCTTGATTGTAGTTCTCGAGGCGAGATCCAGGCGCGTACCCGGTGCGGAAAGCTGCCGAGGATTATCTTTCCTTTCCACGGACAATCATCCCGTCCTTCGTGTTACCTTTGAGCATAGTGCCAAGCAAAGGGTAATCCATTCAAATGCCGAGACATCTGACAATCAAGTACTACGTGGAAGCGGACCCGGCTGCCTTGGCGCGGCGGGCTGCGCAGTACTTTGCAGAGATGGCCAGCGAGGCGGTCGAAGCGCAGGGTTGCGCGCGCATTGCCGTCAGCGGCGGCTCTACGCCTAAGGCGGCCTTTGAGCTGCTGGCCGATCCGCACGAGCCGTGGCGCAGCCGGATGCCGTGGGCGAATCTAGACCTTTATTGGGTGGATGAGCGCTGCGTTCCGCCGGAGGATGCCGCGAGCAACTATCGCATGACGCGCTTGGCGCTGCTCGATCATGTGCCGATGCGCGCGGAGCAGATTCACCGCATCGAGGGCGAGTTGGAGCCGGAGGCGGCTGCGGCGCGCTATGAGTCCGAGCTGCGCAACGGCTTTCGCCTGGAGGGCGCTGAGTATCCGCGCTTTGATCTAGTGGCGCTGGGCATGGGCGAAGACGGCCACACAGCCTCAATCTTTCCGCACACCACGGCGGTCCATGAGATGAGCCGTCTGGCAGTGGCCAACCACCTGCCGCTGAAGGATGCATGGCGCGTCACGCTCGCCTGGCCGGTGATCAACCACGCGCGCTCGGTCTTTTTTCTGGTTGCAGGACGGGAAAAGGCCTCCGTCTTGCGGGAAGTCTTTACCGGACAGAATGATCCGGAGCGGCTGCCCAGCCAGTTAATTTGGCCCTCAAGCGGTATACTGAGCCTGATACTGGATAAAGATGCAGCCGCCTTCCTTCCGGCAACGGACGAGGACGGCTGTGGAGTTTTGGAGAGAGAACGATGATTTTGGCTGGTGATGTGGGCGGCACCAAGGTTCATTTGGCGCTGTACGATTTTGTGGATGGAAAACTGCAATGCTCGCGCGATGAGCGCTTTCCGGCCAAGAACTACGCCGGTTTGGAAGAGATTGTGAAGGAATTTGTGGGCGCGGCCAAAGTAACGGCGGCCTGCTTTGGCGTGCCGGGCCCGGTGCGCGATGGCCGTCTGCGGCTCACCAACCTTCCCTGGACCCTGGACAGCCGCGAGCTCTCCGTCAGCCTGAACATCAATCATGTCTTTCTAATCAACGATTTGGAGGCCAATGGCTACGGCGTTGCCGAGCTGGCTCCCGATCAGATTTACACCCTGGCCGAAGGCGACCCCAGCCAACTTGGCAATCGCGCGCTGATCGCCGCCGGAACCGGCCTGGGCGAGGGATTGCTGATCTGGAACGGACATACCCACATTCCCTACCCCTCTGAAGGCGGGCACAACGATTACGCGCCGCGCAATGAAGACGAGATCGACCTGCTGCGCTTTCTCAAGCAGAAGTACAACGGGCGCATCAGCTTTGAGCGCGTGGTCAGCGGAATGGGAC
>CAZXVX010000135.1:0-9834 GCA_964644105.1 uncultured Occallatibacter sp.
ACCAGCCAATAGCCGATCATGGTCACGCCGGATGCGGTGGTGATCGCTCCGCCGGCCAGGCTGATGGGATTGTTACCGAAAAAGAGCGCAGGCCGCACCCAGTTTTCACGAAATTTTTGCAACACTGGCAGTTTCCCCCCACTTAAATGGATAGCCCGCCGGAGCCGGCGGGCCTGATCCGTTCATCCAACTTCGATTGTACTGCCTACTTCAAGCCGCGATAAAAGGCCACAACATCTTTGATTTGCGCGTCCGTCAATCCGGCTACCGGCTTCATCTTGCCTTTGCCATTCTTGACGGCATCAATCTCTTGCGCTGCGCTGAGCGCCTTGATCGCCGGATCGGATGCTGCCTTGATGCCCATCATCTTGGCCATCCCTGGGCTAGGAGTGCCGGATGAACCATGGCAACTCTGACACTTGGCTTTATAGGTCGCTTCGCCGCCCGATTGGGCAAAGCACACGGCGCTAGCCAGCAAGATTGCCATCGCCAGCACCACTTTGGATTGAATCGTCTTTGTCACTGCTATTCTCCTTTGGCTTCTATCGGTCAGGCCTTGGCATTCAACCCTCCCGAATCTCCTCCTGAAATCTTGCCGCGACAGTCATTTGCCGGATGCCCGATCGAATGGCCGTCGAAACCCTTTCCCGCCTTGCCAGAAGAATCAGAAACTGCGCCGATTCTACCTTATTTGATGAACGAGCGGAAGTAATCCACCGACTCCTTGATTTCGGCCTCCGAAAGGCTGTCCTTGTACGCCTGCATCTTGCCCATGCCGTTCCTGACGGCGGCAATCATTTCCTTCTCTGACATCTTCAATACATCCGGATCGGTGACCGGCTTCACCTTCATCAACTTGCCAATTCCAGAATTGGCAACTCCCGTGGGGCCGTGGCAGTTCAAGCACTTGGCTTTGTAAATTGTTTCGCCCGAAGATTGGGCCAAACACAGAGCGCGGGCTGAAAAGATCAGCGCGGCCAGAATCACAACGCACCGAACAGTCTTGATCATTGGGAAACCTCTGAACCGTCTTTCGGCCAGTATCCCTAAAGATTCAAGACCCTGGCCAACCTTCCGCTTGAGAAATCGATTGCCGTTCCAATTTCGCCCGATTCACAAACTGGTTGCAATTCAGGAAAACCATTGATTAAAAAAGAGTGGAGGACTGGCCATGAACCGCGACCGCCCTCCCTCTGCAATTCAAACACCTGACTTTTTTCAGAACTCGTAATGCACTGCCAGAGTCAGATTGTTGGCGTGGAAGTTTCTGGGAGCCGTTAGTCCCGAAGACGGCTCTGTCAAACCTGTCGGATGCGGTGAGAGTGATGGAGAGTTGCAGGACACAATCGAGGACTCTGCTGCAATTGAGGTTGAAGTGCTGCAGTACGGCGAGCCGGAAGGACCGCCCTCACCGTAGCCGAAGTAGTTGTAGTCCGCCTTCCAAATCAAACCGCGGCGAACCGTCCATGCCAGACTCACAAAGGGTGACTGATACTTGGAAACCAGCGAGCCGGCTACGTCGCGCGCATCGTTGTAGAATCGCGTGCCATTCACATCACTGATGCGGTAGCCGATGCTGGAATGGAACTTGTCCGTAGGCGAAAGAACGACTGCCGCGGAAATGTACTGCGTAGGAGCATCCGAGAAGTCCCGCGCAAACCAATCCGAGAGCGCTGCCCCGCTGACCTCTGTAGCGCCTGTAGCGCCTCTTCCGAAGATATTCGGGCACACCGTGCTGCTCGCGCTTTGCACCGCTCCGGGCAAGGTGGCCGTGGCGCCATTCAGATAGCAGATGTTGGTTGCGGCATAGACGTCACTGTAGGCGTAATTGACATCCAGCGCAAAGTGCTCATTCGGCGCAATGTTCGCGCCCATGCTGAATACCCGGCTGTAATCGACATGCTGCAGCGGGCCTTCATACGGTGTGCCGGATGCGGCGGTTGTGGTGGTAGGAGGAACGAACAACGACGTTGTGGCCTGGTTGTTGTTCGTGTTGTTGTGCCGCTCCAAATCGTTGTAGGCTCCCGAGATTGTCGCCCAGGACTTCGGCCGGTAGATGGAGTGCACTCTGTAGTGGCGGGTCTGGCGGGGGCCAACCGGAGTGAAGGCGTTGTCGTCGTAGAGCGCCTCGACCGTGCCGTTGATGGTCCAGTTCTGCGCGGGACGGAAAGCGGCGTTCAGGATTCCGCCATTCTCGTTGATGGTGACCGTTCCACCCGTAGTAGCACCCACCGGCAACGGAAGATTCAAAGGATTGCCGCCGGGATCGGTAATGGTGAAGGTGGCGCCGCTGCCGCTGGACGCGAATGCGTTCTCCGCGATGACGTGCGTGCGGTAGCGATAGGTGAATGAGAAGGTCGCCCGCGGGGTAATCTCCAGGCTTCCGGTCAGATTATTGGTGAATAGCATCTGGCCGAAATAGGCTGGCGCAGAGACATTGAGTGGAGAGGTTCCTTCTCCCGTGGAGCCGGTATTCGCAACGGAGGTCTGAATTAGCGGAGCAGCCATATAGTTGATGGTCTCATCACCCGCCGCGGTTGGGGTCGAAAGCGTAACATCGCTGGTGAATGTGGACTTGCCGGGCTGGTGGACGTTCGAGTACTCCATCTGATCGGCAAGACTCATTTTGCTATTTGCCTGCCAGACAATGCCATAATCGGCGGCAACCACCGCGCGCCGTGCGGAGGCGGCAGCCGTCATCACATTCGAGCGAGCCGCTCCGTCCAGACCCTGCCACTCCTCAAAATACTTAGGCAGGCTCATCTTGGCGTCGGTATAGCGAAGATCTCCGTTCATCGTGATGTTCTTCAGGCTGGAGCTTTGCAACCGGAAGGTTTCCGTCGGGGTAATAATGCGCGTCGGCTGCGAGCGAATGTAACTGGTCACCACATCGCAGGCCGGATCGATAATCGGCGACCCGTTGGGGTTGGGATAAAGAATGGTGGTGTTGTTGATCATGCTGGTCTTGTTGCAGGCGCCGATGCCGTAGGCAGTCTGGCTATCCCAGTCGCCCAGAGAGACCGGTGTTCCGTCCGATTCCTGCGCCAGAAAGCTGCCCGGCGCCAGCGTGAAGTAGGAGTCGGCTTTGTAGTGCGTGATCTGTTCCTCAAAGGTCAGCTTGGTGCCCCGCACCGGCTTCCAGTCGATCCCGCCGGTGAAATCGTCCGTGCTGTTACGCTGAAACTCCTGAAGCAGGGAATCGTATTTGCCCACGGATTCGCCCGGGCTCAAGGTCGGGCCCTGGAAGATATTCTGCGAGTATGCCAGCCGGTAGGTCAATCGGGAGACCGGCAGCAGCGTCAGTTCGGTATCCGTCATCCGGCGCACGGTGTTGAACATCTCCGGCGACTGATTGACCTGCGGCCAGGCCAGCGAAGTAGTCGAGGTGGCGGCGGGTCCAATGGGGATCGACTGCCCGGTGGTGATATTCGGATTGCCCAGCAAGTCGTAGTCGAAGTACTGGCGGTCGCGGCGGAAGGTTCCCGAAAACTCGTAGAACTTGCCCTTTTCAAAGGTAAGCTTGGCGAAGGTGTTCGGGTCGCCGCCGAATCCATTGCCAAATGCGTGCAGGGAATCGACCAGAGATTGCTTGTTGCCCGGAAGAGCGCGCATCTCATAGGTCTCGCCGAGAACGCGTGGTCCGGATTGTGTGTTGACCAGCGTGTCGTACATGGCTCCGCTGCCGGAAAGGCCAACGACATGCCCGCCTACATCCACTGTCTGATGGGCCGCATACCCCTCTGGAACTGCCATCTGGGCGCCCGGCGCTGGAAGCTGCTGGGCGGCGGCTATTCCTGAGGTGGCCAGAAAAAGTGCGATTACAATGCCTCCGGCTATGCGCCGGATCATTGCGGGAGAGAGCTGTTGATTGGACAGCCATGAAGAACAGCTTAACTTCGTCATAGGAAGCCTCACTTCAAAAAAACACGCTGTGACTGACATCGAAACCTAAAAGTCATTTGCCAAACTGGCACGGTTCCGTGCCGCGTCCTTCCGATGGGCTGGAAGGACGCGGCTCTCTTCCGTTACTTGAGGAACGCCTGATTCATGTTGGATCCATGGATGAACGTGTGGCAGTTGACACAGGGGGCCAACTCCGCCGATCCCGCGTTCAACCCGTGAACCGTGCCCGCCGCAACCGGACTATGGCACTGATTGCACAACGTGTTCACACTCGGCATATTCAACAGCCGCGCATTCTGCGATCCATGCGGCGTATGGCATCCCAGGCATCCCTCTGCCTTGACCGCCGCATGTTCATACACGAACGGGCCGCGCGTCTCAGTGTGGCACTTGGTGCAGATGGCATTCTGATCCGCCGTGGACTTGATGTTGTTGTTCCCGAAGGTGCCGTGCACGTCGTGGCAGTCGTTGCAAGTGATCAGGCCTTCATTCACTTTGTGGTGGAAGGGCATGGCAAAGGCAGGCTTGATGTCGTTATGGCACTGGAAGCAAAGCTTGGGCTGTTCAGCCTTCAACAGGTGCTCCTGGCCGTTATCGGCATGGACGCTGTGGCAGCCAATGCAGCTCACATTCGCCTTGGCGTGAGGAGAACGATCAAAGTTGGGATGCGTGCCCGCATGGCAGCCCTGGCACTTGGCATCCACTTCTTTCGCCGTGGCCTTGGCGGGATTGAAGATCTTGCTTACGTCGCCGCCGCCTTCCACGTGCGCCTTGCCCGCGCCGTGGCAGTTCTCGCAGGTCACACCTTGGGAGCCGTGCATCAAGGCCATTTTGGTGTGCGGGTTGGAATCAAACTTCTTGGCCACCTCTTCATGGCAGGTGGCGCAGGTCTCTGAACCCACAAAATCCGAAGGCAGGGCGGGCGCCGCCTCCTTGGCCGGGACCGCGGGCTGACTCCCCGGTGCCTGGGCCCGTAGCACCGGAGTGCACAGCACACCCACGCCCAGCAGCAACATAAAACTGGCTAGCAGCACCGGCTTCTTACCCGGGACCGCACGAATCGACACTTGCGTTACAGGCTCTTCTCTGAACATGAAAATACCGCCTTGGATGCTCTTATAACAGCTTTGTTCAACAATTCTACCCGCTTCCGCAATCAAAAAACGACCTATTCCCTTCATGGGAACGACGCTTGATTGGCAGAAACTCCGGTTTTGCTTTCACAGAAACTGCGCTGTGCGGAGCATCACTTCATGAGGGGAAGATTACGGCTTTGTTGTTTGCCGTGACGGTGACGCACATCACACTGTATTTATACACTGATAGCACCCCCGATTTCCCGTTCCAAAGTGACGTGGACCCCATCGCTGATCCGCTTGATAACACCAAATGAATTGAAATGTTACTCGCCGATCTATCCGCGGCAAATTGGGAAATGGATTTCATGCACCGAGCCATGCAGGCACGTGAGGCCCGTCACATCCAACCAGGCTCCGGCTCCGGCAAACTCTTTTCAGGCAAGAGTTTCTTCCCTGGGTGCACGGAGCGTTCTTCTCCACCTTTTTTGGGACCAGCCAACGTAATTGGCGTTCAAGGCCCCGGTGATGGACAGAGACAGCGCCAGTAGCGGACGGGAAATCATTATGTTGGAGACGGAGAACTCGATTGCAGCGCAAGCGCGGCAAAAGCACAACACCCGCCAGGTTCCGGTGGGATGTGCGGTCTGCGGCAACCGTCGCCCCGGCTGGTTTTGTTCCCTGGGAAGCGCTGTTCTCGCCGATCTTGAGCTGGTCACCAGCACGGTCTCTCTGCCCGCGCAGTCTCATCTTTTCACGCAGGGAGAGGACGCAAGCTGCCTGTATATGATCTGCGGCGGCTATCTAAAACTCACCGCTGGCCCGCACAAAGACCGTCAGATGATTGTTCGAGTGGCTGGACCCGGCTCCATGCTGGGCCTCTACGCGGTTCTTTCGCACGGCCTCTATGAAGTTTCCGCCGAGACACTGACCGCTGTCCAGCTCCGCCCGGTGGAGCGCGAAAGTTTTCTTGCTTTCCTGCGCAGCCACAAAGAGGCGCAGATGCGCGCCGTTCAGTGCATCTGTCAGGAGTACCGCTTCGCCCTGCAGGATGCTTGCCGCATCGCTCTGGCCGAAACCGTGGCCGCCCGCCTGGGGCGCCTGCTGCTCGAGCTTGCGCACCAGATCGGCGAGCATTTGAATGATGGGGGCTACCGCTTCCCGCTGCTGCTGACTCACGAGGAGATGGCCTCCATGGCCTCGACCACCCGCGAGACCGTTACCCGCACCCTGGGCCAGTTTCGCAAAGAGGGATGGATCTCCATCGAGGACTCTCTCATCACGTTGCACCAGCCGGAAAAACTGCAAACGCTGACCTGAAGCCGATCTTTCTTTTATTCACATTTTCGAATGCCCGGCTGCCAAGTCCAAGAGTTATGATCGTCACAGGGGTCGGAGATCAGGGATCAGAGCTCCTGAATAGCGCTGCAATCAGTATTGATTCACCATAAACTCATGATCTCCAACCCCTGATCCTTGATCTCTGAAATGGAGTTCATTGTGCATAGAACCCGTTTTTTGGCATTTTGTTTTGCATTTCTGCTTTTGTGTTTGCCTGTGGTTGCGCAGAATCCGGCCTCCACACCGGCTGGCGTCATTTCCACCGATAGCACCGAGGTCCAGCAGTTCCAGAAGCTTGAAGATGCCTGGGACAGCGCTATCGATCTGCGCGACCAATATGCTTTGGAGCTGGTGCTATCCCCGTTGTTCATCGATGTCTCGGCCGGCGGCGACATCACCACACGCAATCAGCAACTGGCCCTGCTGATCACCGGGGATGACAAGACTCTCCACCTCGAACAGAAGGTGGTCACGGTGCGCATGATGGGTGATACGGCCGTGGCCTACGGCACCTATGTCCTGCATCGCAAGTCCGGCGGTATCCTGCCGGTCGAGGAGAAGGGTGTTTTTACCCACATCTTTGAACATGCGCGCGCCGGCTGGATGTGCATCAGCTCCCAGCGCACCCGTCTTCCCGAAGAACTTAACGGAAAGCCCAAAAAGTCCGGCTCCGATACTCCCTTCCACATCCCGCTGCTCTTCGGCAAAAGCGATAAAGACAAGTAAATTGGACGGCCGGGTTATGGATTAAGACAGATCTATGGAGTTTCAGCGCGGCGCTTTGCGTGGCTTGATTTGAATTGGATGAACAGACCGGGTTCAACGTAAAACATGCAGATTCTTGCAGGAAGCGGTTGTATAGTGATGGGAGATCTTTTTCTTGTAAATTAGCCGTTGAGCCAGGTTTGAGAGAGCGTCACACAAGGCCCCGCCAAGACGGATCATCTTCCTTCTCCTCTTCCCGCCATGTGTCCGTTCCTGGATCCTCAAGCTCGAATCTCTTTAGCCGATAAACCTTCAAGGCGCGTATTCAGAGCTTTCCTTTGAATCTTCATGGGGTACGGCTGAATCTTCATGGGATAAGGCGCGCCCTTGGGCCTTGGAGGTTGTCGCGGTGAAACACACTTCGTTGATCGTGCGTGTCGCCGTGTCGACGCTTCTGCTGGCTATAGTCTTATGTGGTCTTTTAGGCGCATTGACCTGGTATTTTTTCTCCTCGCGCATCACTCGCGAAACTAATCAAGAGGCTGAGCGGGAATCAGCCAATGTCCTCGGACGGCTTGCGGCCATCGATCAGCTTTCACGCGCGCAGGTGGAGACCGGGATGCGCATCATCCAGGATCAGGGACGGAAGCTGGGGGAACCGTCGCTGAAGGGCACAACCATCGTGGCCGGCAAAAGTGTGCCCGATTTGCATCTGGGCAGCGAATCGCAGACCTTGAACTTTGCTTTGGTAGACAGAGTGAAGGAGCTGGCGGGCGGCACGGCCACCCTCTTTGTGTGGGATGGCAGCAACTTTATCCGCGTGACCACCAATGTTTTAAAGCCGGATGGTTCGCGGGCCGTGGGCACACTTCTTGATCCCAAAGGCAAGGCTTTTGCGGCTCTCAGCAAAGGGCAAGCCTTCACCGGCGTGGTGGAAATCCTCGGCACTCCCTATATCACAAGCTATAAGCCGATGCTGGACGCAGGCGGCAATCTTGTTGGCGCCTGGTATACCGGCTACCGGTTTGACTCCATCAGCGAGTTGGGAAAAAGTATTGAGGAAGCCGCCATTCTGGACCATGGATTTGTGGCGCTGATCAAACCCTCCGGCGCTGTGCTCTACCATGGATCGCGCATCGGGCCCGAAAAGCTGGATGCGTTACGCAAGGATCCTGGCGGCTGGGTCATGCATGAAGAGAACTTCCCTGCCTGGGGCTACACTGTACTGACGGCCTATCCGGCCAGCGACACTACGCGGCGAGTGCTGGCAACGTTGGCTGTGCTGACCCTTGAGACGGCCGTTTTGGTTGGATTGATCCTCCTGCTGTTTTTCATCATGATAAATCGGCTGGTTTTGCACTCGGTTGGTGATCTGACAGATCGTCTGGATAATGGCGATCTGAATATGCTGCTTAAAACCAGGTACGACGACGAGATTGGCGCGTTAGCTGCCAGCTTCAACCAGTTTATTTTGCGGCTGCGGCCGGCGCTTTTACAAGTGCGCGATGGCTCGGCGGAGGCAGCAGCCAAATCCGAAGAGATTCGCGCCATCTCGCAAGACGCCGTGATCCGTATGAACGAGCAGCGACTGAGCGCCGAGAATGCTTCTGGTGCCATTGCTCGGCTCTCGCATGAGATCGAGAACACTTCTGGCCTGACCGATGAAGCCAGCGAGCAAGCCCGTGCCGCGGCGGTGGCCGCTCACCAGGGCGATGAGCAGGTCAACTCGGCCGTCAACTTGATTCAACAGCTCTCCGGCCAGACCCAACAGAGCGCCAGTAGCGTCACCAGCCTAAATGAACGGGCAAAGCAAATCGGCAGCATAGTGAGTGTCATTGGGGAAATTGCTTCCAGCACAAATCTGCTGGCCCTCAACGCATCCATCGAGGCGGCGCGTGCCGGAGAGCACGGGAGAGGATTTGCGGTGGTAGCAGGTGAAGTGCGCAGCCTGGCTGAACGCACCGCACAAGCCACCCGTCAAGTATCTGAGTTGGTCGGCGGCATCGAGCAAGAAACAGGGATCGCAGTTAGCGGCATTCTCAGCGCACATCAGCAGGCTGACCAGAGCGCCAGGGCCGTCTCCACGCTGAGCGGAACCTTTGGCCAAATCTCCAAAATGGTCTACGAGGTCGAGCAGCGTGTGGGGCAAATTGCCGAAGCCGCTCATCAGGAAGCCGTCCGGGCGCGTGATGTGAGCGAGACCATGCGCGCCATGGAAGCGAGCGCAAAAGACAACTCCCAGGGCACCGAACTGGTGTTGGCCGCAACCGGCCAACTGCTGGAAACAGCCAACACTTTGGAAGGCATGGTGCGCCAATTCCAGCTGCGTGATCTTCCGCAGGATTACTCCGCCTGAAGATTCACATCGTTTGCTGCCGCTGCGCCCCTTGCAACCGAATCGAAACATGCACCAGCCCCAGCGCCGCCGGTGTCACCCCGGAGATGCGGCTGGCCTGGCCGATGGTCATCGGCCGTACTCGCTCCAGTTTTTCGCGCATCTCTCGCGAAAGCCCGCTGATTGCGCCGTAATTCATCCACTCCGGAATCTGAACCTCTTCGGCCGCCTTTAGCTTGGCAATCGATTTCTTCTGCTGCTCCAAATAACCTGCAAACTTGATCTCCGTCTCCACGGCGCGAGCCTCGTTGCGCATACGGCTACGCTTCAGCGCCCAATCTTCTTCCAACGTTCTATCTGCTTCTATTGAAATGAAAATAGAACTGTCATCCTGAGCGGAGCCGTTCGCATTCTTTGCGAACGGCGCAGTCGGGGTCCCCAGCGACAGGTCTTCGTCGCTGGGGTGAGGAGTCG
>CAZXVX010000136.1:0-9753 GCA_964644105.1 uncultured Occallatibacter sp.
CGCCGTTGGGGCCTGCCGAGGGGCCGGCCAGCGCGGTCAGTTCGTTGGAAAGCTCATCGGGATCATCAGAGAGCGCGTCCAGATCCTTGTCTTTGAGGACCATCGCGCTGGCGTTTCCGCCGGCCTCGACGTTGACCGTGGGCGTCTCGTCGGTGACCACTACGCTCTGCTGCTCAGTGGCCACGGCCATGGTGATCTTGATATGCATCACCTGACCGGAGACAAGCTGAATGGGCTGCGACGCAAATGGAGCGAAGCCCTCGAATGAAGCCAGAACGATATATTTGCCGGGCGCAAGATTGGTCACCTGGTAGGCGCCTTCGTCGTCGGATTTGGTGGTGGCCACAGTGACGCCCGACGTGTTGGTCACGGTGACGGCCGCGCCGGGAATCAACGCTCCGGTGGGGTCGGAGACATGGCCACGCAAGATGCCCTTGGTGGCGGGCGTCGCAACGGAAGACGCGGATGCGGGCGTTGCAACCGCGGGGGCGGCGGCTGGAGGCTGCGCGGCAGGCTGATCCTGCGCGGTGGCTCCAGTTGCGCCAAATACCACGGCAATCGAAAGAATGAGGTAAAGCAATTTTGAGTACACGGATCCCTCGCTTGTTCTCACTGAATGTTTGTCTTCGTTTACTGAACAGCCGACTCCGCCGCGCTGGCTCCGCCGTTCATGCTCCAGTTCGAGAGCAGGTTCTGGCTCGCCGCGGGCGCCTCTAGCAGTGGCTCTACACCGGCCAACAGCGTAACGGCTGTAACCTGATTTGCGCCGTCGGTTGCCACCAGCATCACCGCTTCACCCTTTTGCAGATCGGAGAGTTGGATGGCCGGAGCGCGGCTCAGCATCTGCTGTGGATCGGGAGGCTGGCCGCCCCCGCCGCTCCATTGCCCGCCGCCTTGCCCGCCGCTCCATTGGCCGCTGCGCTGCCCACCCCATGCGCCACCTGCCGGAGAAGCTCCGCCGCTCGCGCTCCCTTTCAAGCGCATGGCCAGAAATGTCGCCATGCGATCCGGCAGCCGCCGCATCTGTGCCCCGGCGGTTACATGGATGATCACCTGCTTCTTGGTGGCCAGGTCCTTGACGGTCAGTGTGCCGCCAGCCACATCCAGGGAGGTGATGGTCCCGGCAATGTTGAGGAAGCTGCCGGAGATGACCTCTTCGGCGGCAATCTCGGTTCCGTCTGCGCTTTTTTCACCGCGCGCGCGCAACTGATCGCCGGCGTGAATGGCATCGATTGGCGCGACCATCGCATCGTCATAGTTCACCGAAGCTGGAGCATAGCGCTTGAGGATGGTCGTCTTGCCGGTATGCACGGTAATTGTTTTGGCCGTGACGCCCGCGCCGCTGCTCACCGTAATGACACCCAAGGCAGGGTCAACGCTCTTCACCAGTCCGCCCGCGCCGCGCCGTTGCCAATCCTCGCGATCCTTTTGCTGCTTCGCCAAAATATCGGCATGTTTGATCGCAATGATGCGCAGTGCTTGCACATTGAGGCCTGTTCCATTCGGATCAGGCTTGACCAGCGCGCGGTCGCCCACCGCCAGATCGCTAAACTGAATCTTCTCTGCCGCGCTTAAATTCTTGGCATCCGGAGCGACGCGCAAAAGAATGGCCGTGGATGGAACATCCACCTGCTGCACTCCATCCCCGTCGGTTTTTACCGAAAGCGTGGCGCCGTTGATTGCGGTGATGGTGCCCTGAACAGGCTTGGGCGCCTGCGCCTGCGTCAACGTCGAGGCCGCCGCCAAAGCCGCCAACACCGCCCATTGCATAATTGTGTGCCGAAACTTCATGGTGCTCCTCATTCATTCATCTCCCCGTCAGGCTCTTGTCTCTCCTCGCCCGATAGGCATAGGATCATCACTACTTCACTAGACGAAACAAACCGCCAAAAGGTTGAGGGATGTGCTTCAGATCGAAAGGCACTACCCGATCAATCGAAATTTATAGCTGTCTTTCGAATATTCCGAGGGATTTTCCGCGATCAATTCGTCTTCAACTCCGCCGTCTCCAGGAATGTAAAGCTTCCCGAAGGAGTGGCGACAACGTGCGTCAACCGCCTGTTGTGCACAACAATCGTGTCCAGATACCAGAGGTTGATTGCCGGCAGATCGCGGGCTAAAATTTGTTGCGCCTGGCTGTAATCCTCTCGCCGCTGGTTATCGTCTAGACTCAGAGAGCCGTCGTCGAGCAGCGCATCCAGTTGCGGATTCGAGTAGTGGCTGCGATTGGTTCCCCGTGGAGAAAAATTCTTCGTCGCATACACATTGAAGATGTCCGGCTGTTCGCCGCCGATCCACTTCAGCGAATACATCTGAAAGACGCCGTGCGTCACATCCGAATAAAATGTTGCGTACTCGTAACTGCGCAGGTCGAGCGCAATTCCCACCTCCGCCAGTTGCTGCTGCAAGACCGCGGCCAAAGCGCGCGTGCCGAGGTCGGTCGAGGTCTTCATCGTCAGATGAAAACGCACGCCGTTCGCGCCGGGCTGCAGGCCGGCCTCCTCCAGCAAGCGTGCCGCGCGCGCGGGATCATAATCGTAGCGCGCAACCTGGTCTGTGAAGGCCCAATGCGTGGTGGGCAGAAGGCTTTCCGCTGGTTGCGCATGACCCCGAAAAAGCGTTTGAATAATCAACCGGCGGTTGATGGCGCAGGCAATCGCCTGACGCACGCGCGCGTCCTTGAGCAATGGATCGCGCAGGTTGAAGCCGATGTATTGAACCTGCGTTCCATGCACATCCTCAATGGCCAGATTGGGACGCGATTCTAAAACCGCCAGCGCATCCATCGGAAGAGCGTTGACCGCCACATCGCCTGATCCTTTTTCCAGTTCAAGCGATGCAGTGGTTGCATCGGGAACCACGCGGAAGCGCACCCGCTCGATCTTTGGAGCGGCAGACCAGCTCAGCGGATTGCGCTCAATCACAACGTCCTGATCGATCTGCTGGCTGATGAAACGGAAGGGGCCGGTGCCGACCGGATGCCGCCAGAACTCGCGCCCACTGCCTTCAGGAACCACGCCGAATGCGCCGGTGGAGAGATTGGTCAGCAGAAAATTATCCGCGTGCTTCAGATGAAAGACAACCGTGCGCTCATCGGGCGCCGCAACCGAATCGACCGAAGCATACGAAGCAGCTTTGGGCGTGAGCACAACACCAGAGAGAATGGAGTTGACTGTCCAGGCGACATCGCGCGCTGCCAGCATGCGCCCATCGTGAAAACGGATGCCGCTGCGCAGATGAAAGACAAGTGTGAGCGGATCGGGATGCTGCCAACTCTCGGCCAGCGCGGGCGTGAAATGAAAGCTAGCATCGCGGGCGACAAGACCGTCAAAAAGCAGTTCATCGATGTGCTCGGATTGCGCATCGGTTCCCACGCGCGGATCAAGGCTTGCCGGGCTGCTCTCGATCAGAAAAACGACCGTACGCGGATCACGCATCGTCGAGCGGCATCCGGCAAGCGCGAGAAACACAGTTAACATAATCAATAAATTTTGGGTGCCCCCGGTCTCGATTTTGAGACCGGGGAAACAATAAACCTTTGGCTGTTTACGCATTGGTCACCTGCCCCAGAATCGCAGGTCGCAATGCACCGGTAGCACGCGGCAAATTCCCTGGTAGATGATGCCACGTTTGCCAAGCAAGCAGTGCAAAGGCCGCGGCTTCTTTGGCTTCAGCAGGAAGACCGAACTCTTCACTCGCAGCAAGCTCGCAGCCCAGCGGGGCGAGCTTCTGAGCGAGCATGGCCATCAGCGTCGCATTGCGCGCGCCGCCTCCGGAGACAATGTAATCCACAGCGCGGTCGCGCATGGATCTTGCGATGTAATTTTTATAACTTTGCGCAATGGTCTCGGCGGTGAGAGCGGTTGCCGTGGCCAGTGCATCTTCAGGCCGTTGGCTGTGCCTTTGGCACTCAACCAAAAAATCCTTGGCGTAAGCGTGGCCAAACTGCTCACGGCCGGCAGTGCGCGGCGGCTTCTGCTTGAAGTATGGATTGCGCAGTGCTTCGGCGAGCACGGGCGCAATCACTGCGCCCTGCGCGGCGAAGTTGCCGTTGCGGTCGAATTTCTTTTGGAAGAGTTCCTGCGCCAGCCAATCGATCACCATGTTGCCGGGGCCGTTGTCGAAGGCCATCACCGCATCCTGCGCGGCTCCGGCTGGAATCGCGGTAAGGTTGGCGATACCGCCAATGTTTTGCAGAACGCGTCCGCGCTTGGCATCAGCAAACAGAACGTAGTCGAGCAGCGGAACAAGCGGCGCGCCCTGACCGCCTGCAAGCATATCGGCGGGGCGAAAGTTGGAGACGATGGGAACATTGATTGCTGATGCGAGTACGGCGGCTTCGCCCAACTGCCATGTGCAATTGAAGCGCCGGCCTGCATAACTCTCCGCGCGCGGCTGATGATAAAGCGTCTGTCCGTGGCAACCGATCAGATCGAGTTTGACTTTGTGCCGCGCGGTCGTTGCGGTCACTGCATCGGCGTAGGCCAGTCCGAGACGCCAGTTGAGCCGCGCCAACTCCGCCGTTGAAGTTGCGCTCGCATTCATAGATGCAAGAATAGCGCGCCGCAATGCAGCGGGAAACGCGAAGCCCTCGTGCGCCTGCAGTTTGACGCTGGGATGAAGCTTGCCCGGAGCAATGCGCACAACGGCTACATCGATACCATCGGCGGAGGTTCCGCTCATGATACCCGCGACTGTCATGGCCTTCGCGCTCATGCGGTTTGCGCCTCCTTGATGGTCTCGGCAAAGCGCAGAATATGCGTGCGTAGAGATTCGAATTGTTTGGCCGTGAGTACCGAAGAAACTCCGCTTGCGAAGAGCTTTGACCGTTGCCGCGCAGTTTGTTTTGCACGAGCGAAGAGCAACTTGGAAAACGCGGGCGAACGTTCTGCTTCAGCTAATAACGCTTCATACGCACGCAGAATCAACTCCGGAGTGTGGCAGATTTCAATCATGTCCATCCCCGCGCGAATCGCTGCAATGGCGGCCTCTTCGATGGAGATGAATTTGAGAATGCCGCCCATCTCCAGATCGTCGGAAAAGATGATGCCGCGATAGCCGATGCGCTTGCGCAGCACGGTGGTAATCCAATAAGGCGATGCGCTGGCGGGTGTGTTTTTACTGGGCGTTTCAGGATAAGCAGCGTGGTTCACCATCACCATCGGCAGCTCGTTCCGAAGTTCGAAATACGGCATTAAACCTTCGCGATTCAACTCGCGCATCGAGCGATGAATGGCGGGCGTTTCCACGTGCGAATCAAGCGTTCCACCACCGAGACCTGGAAAATGCTTGCCGCATCCGGCGACGTTTTGCGCGGCGAGACCGGCGAGAAAATTGCGTGCATAATCGATCACTTGCTGAGCCGTTGCGCCTGCAGCGCGTGAACCCATCACAGCGGCAGATTCCGGTAGTGCAAGGTCGAGAACCGGCGCCAATGTTGTATTAAAGCCGAAGGCTTTCACTGCGCGTGCGACGAGTTCTCCGTGTTCGCGTGCAAATTTCACTGGGTGCCCCAGGTCTCGCATTTGAGACCTGGGAGCGATAGCCCGCGCGGCGATGGCAACGGCCTGCGCGGAGGGCATGGGCGCGAGCGCATCGCGCAAACGGTCCACCGCTCCGCCTTCCAGATCGACGCAGCGAAATGCGTGAGGCGCGCAGAGAGCGGTAGCTTCATTCAGCAGTCTGTTAGTTTGCGTTGCGTCGGTGATGTTGCGCCGGAAAAGAATCACACCCGCAGGACGCACGAGCTTGAGCCAGGCACGCTCCAACGCGGTCAACTCCGTGCCGCTGAGTCCGACGACCAGCAGGCTTCCCGCAGCGTGACGCAAGTTTGCTTTCATCCCTTCTCCTTCAACTCTTGCTGCAATTCTTCCAGCAGATTCAGCGCTTGCAGCGGCGTGAGCTGATTCACATCCGTGGCTTCGATGCGGTCCACGATGCGCTGCGAGAGCGGCGTGAAGATGGTCATCTGCAATGGCTCCGGCTGCGTCTCCACCTGCACGCTCTGGCGCTCCTGCTTTTCGTGCTGGCGCAGCACGTGGCGGGCGCGCTCGATGACGGCGGCGGGCAGCCCGGCGAGCCGCGCCACTTCAATGCCGTAACTTTTGCTGGCCGCGCCGGGCTCAATGTTATGCAGAAAAACAATTCCGCTCGGCGATTCCTTGACGCCGACGCGCAGGTTGCGCACACGCGGAAGCTTTTCGGCGAGCATGGTCAGCTCATGATAGTGCGTGGCGAAGAGCGTGCGCGCGCAGGTCTCGGCATGAAGATATTCGACCGTCGCCCAGGCCAGCGAGAGTCCGTCAAAGGTCGCCGTGCCGCGGCCCATCTCGTCCAGCAGAATCAGCGAGCGATTGGTCGCGGTGTTCAGAATCGTTGCCGTCTCGGTCATCTCGACCATAAAGGTAGAGCGGCCGCGCGCCACATTATCGCTGGCGCCGATGCGCGTATAGATTCGGTCCACGAGGCCGAAGCGCAGACTTTCAGCGGGGACAAAACTGCCCATCTGTGCAAGCAGAACAAGCATCGCCGCCTGGCGCAGATAGGTGCTTTTTCCGCCCATATTCGGGCCGGTGATGAGCAGCAAACTCGGACCATCGCCGGCGGCATTCAAGAAAATATCGTTGGGAATAAAGCGCCCTTCGCGCGTCTCTTCCATCCATTGTTCGATCACCGGATGGCGCGCGGCCACGGCTTCGATCAGCGGCTCCTCGGTGAGTTGCGGACGAACATAGCGGCGGCTGGCGGCGAGATGCGCGAAGTTCGCGAGCAGGTCTGATTCAGCGACGATGGCCGAGCTGCGCTTGATGCGTCCCGCGGCTTCAAGCACCGCGCGGCGCAACTCGGCAAAGATGCGCTTTTCGATTTCGATGGAGCGCTCGTGCGCAGTGAGAATCTTGCGCTCGTACTCTTTCAATTCCGGTGTGGTGAAGCGCTCGGCGTTCACCAGTGTTTGCTTGCGCTCGTAATCAGCCGGCGCGTTGGCCATGTTTGCCTTGGTGATTTCGATGTAATACCCGAAGACCGAGTTATAGCGCACCTTCAGCGAATTGATGCCGGTGCGCGCCCGTTCGCGCTCTTCGATGGCCGCGATCTGCTGGCGGCCGGTGGTCGAGATCGTCTTCAGTTCGTCCAACTCCGCATCCACGCCAGCGGCGATTACGCCGCCATCAACCAGCGTCAACGGAGGCTCTTCGACCAGCGTTGCGGTGATGCGCGCGGTGACGTCTTCCAGCGTGTCGAGCCGCACGGCCAGCTTACTCCAGCGCGATCCTTGCATCACGGCAAGCGCCATCTTCAACCCTGGCAGACGACTCAAACTTGCTGCCAGCGCACGCAAGTCGCGCGGTCCAGCGGAGTCAAGTGAGAGCCGCGCGAGCAATCGTTCGAGGTCCAACAATCCGAGGAATGCTCGGCGAATCTCCTCGCGCTTGACGAGATCGCCATGCGCCTCGCCGACGGCTTCATAGCGCTCTTCGAGGACCACGGCGTCGACCAGCGGGCGCAGGATCGTTGATCGCAGCAGGCGTTTGCCCATCGGCGTCTGGCAGTCATTCAATGTATGAAAGAGCGTAGCGCGAGTGTCTTGCCCGGCAAAGAGCGGCTCCACTAATTCGAGATTGCGCACCGTCACTTGATCGAGTTCGAGCGCCGTCGAATGCTCTTCGAATTTCAAGCCATCGACGTGCAGCGCTTCGCTCTTCTGCGTGGTACGCACATAGTGAAGGATGGCGCCAGCGGCAATGGCAGCGGCTGGATGATGATCGAGGCCGAAGCCTTCGAGAGAGCGCACGTTCAGCTGGCGCTCAACGAGCGGGATGGCGTAGTCGCGG
The DNA here is from genome assembly GCA_964644105.1 of uncultured Occallatibacter sp. GTDB lineage: Bacteria > Acidobacteriota > Terriglobia > Terriglobales > Acidobacteriaceae > Telmatobacter. Next base: position 7,833 of record CAZXVX010000136.1, read on the forward strand.
CTCCAGACCCAATCCTCGATGTGGGTTCGGGTTTGAAGGCGTTCGAGCTGTGGCGGAAGCTGACTGCTTGCGGGAGCGAGGAGTTCGCTGGAGCCGGCTTTGAGAATTTCATCGACGGCTTGCTGGCGGGCCGTGGCGCCGGTAAATTCGGCGGTGCGAAATTCGCCGGTAGAAACGTCGAGCAGGGCAACGGCGCAGAGACTTCCCGCAGGGGCAAAAGCCCTCGCAGTTTTTGGGGCAGAAACGGCGCCACTGAAGTCGATCTCTGACGATCCTTTGCGCTTCTCTGAACTCTCTTTTGCCGATGAATGCTTGTTCCCGGCTGCGTCAGATTCAGTGGAAGTTTCAAAATAAGCGGCGAGGAAATTGTTCTGCTCCTGGCCCAAGCTGGCGTCGAATGCGGTTCCGGGCGAGAGCACGCGCGTCACCTCGCGCCGCACAATCTTTTTGGTGAGCTTGGGATCTTCCATCTGGTCGCAGAGGGCGATGCGATAGCCCTTGCGCAGAAGGCGGTTCAAGTAGCTCTCGACGGCATGGTAAGGCACGCCGCACATGGGCTGGGAGCGCTCGCGGTCGCGAGCCGTCAGCGTCAACTGCAGCTCGCGGCTGACGGTTACCGCATCGTCGTAAAAAAGCTCGTAGAAATCGCCCATGCGGAAAAAAAGCAGCGCATCGGGATTCTCGCGCTTGGCAGCCGTCCACTGGCGCATGAAGGGCGTCAGTTCGACGGAAGTCTTCTCCAAAATGGAAGAAGCGGGCAATGCGGCGGGTTGTTCGTCTTCTTGCATCACGCTGGCTTTTAGAGTATCGCGGCAGGATGGCTGTGGGGTAGCCCGCATCTTTCAATCGTCGAGATTCGTCTTACCATCAGCGTGCATTGAGCTTGCTTCGGCGCTTCGTGAGACCGGGGGTGACCGATTACACTCTTAAGAAGCGAATGATTTGGAGCGTTCTGGCCGAGTTCCGGCCGGGTATCTGCAAGATATTGATTTTACAAGAGAAGGAATCAATGGAGCCGAATTCCCCCGACTTCCCGCAATCCGAAGAGCTGCTTGCCCACGAAGGCGAGCCGAAGCCGAAAGGCACAGCGCCGCAGCCCAAGTCCAGCAATTTGAGCCTGTGGGTGCGAGATCTGCTGGTCTCTGCGGCCGCCTCCGTGCTGATTATTACCTTTCTTTACCAGCCGGTGCGCGTGGAAGGCACCAGCATGCTGCCGCGGCTGGAAGACCAGGACCGGCTCTTCATCAACAAATTCGTCTACCACTTCACCTCCATTGAGCGCGGCGACGTGGTGGTCTTCCATTATCCGCGCGACCCGGAAAAAAGCTACATCAAGCGCGTGATTGCTCTGCCTGGTGACCGGCTGCGCATTGTGCAAGGTACGGTCCTGCTGAACGGCGTAGCGCTCAAAGAGAATTATGTCCCTGAAGAGTTCCGCGACAGCCGTTCCTATGCGGAGATTGTGGTTCCGGAAGGCACGTTTTTCATGATGGGCGACCACCGTTCCATCTCCTCGGATAGCCGGGAGTTCGGCCCCGTGGAGCGCTCGCTGATCTATGGCAAGGCGGTTTTTGTCTACTGGCCGGCACGGGATTTGGGCGTAGTGCGGTAGTGCGCAAGATAAGGCCCATTTATCCACCGGCACGAACCCGCCAAAACTGGTAAAATCAATAGAATCCACTCCTCGGAGAGGCAATGCAATCGATTCTAGCGCTCGAAGACGGGCGTATCTTCCCCGGCCTTGGCTACGGCCACCCAGGCGAATGTCTGGGCGAAGTTGTTTTCAACACTTCCCTTACCGGTTACCAGGAGATCGCCACCGATCCCTCCTACGCCGGTCAAATCGTCGTTCTCACCAACCCGCAGATCGGCAACTACGGAACCAACCAGGCGGACAACGAATCGGCCAAGCCCTATATCG
>CAZXVX010000137.1:0-9615 GCA_964644105.1 uncultured Occallatibacter sp.
GCAATCGGCCGGCCAGATGCGCCCCGAAGACCCCGACGCCGAGTACAAGTACCGCTACGTGCTCATGCCGATGCGGATCTGAAGCGACACCTCACCAGCAAAGATAAGACGGCCCGGCAGCGATGCCGGGCCGTTGCTGTCTTACGCAAAGGGCACATCGCAATCGTGCACGCTGCGCAAAATCTGCAATCGATTTAACTTCTCTTCGCATCAAAGTATTACATTGTAGAGACATACTTCCCGCATATTTATTCAACAATAGCTGAAGAGAAGTATTCGTAGTTGCGGAGGACGACGATGACGACCGCATACATTAACCGCATAGCGACAGCAGTTCCTCTTTACGATGTTCATCGGGCCTTCATTGATTACGCCTCCAGCATGGTAGCCGAGGGCACGACGCGCAATCTCTTTCGCCGTATGTCGCGCCTCTCCGCCATTGAGCATCGCTACTCCGTCCTGCCGCCTGTAGCCTCTTCAGACGGCTCCTGGCGCGATGCGGAAGATCTCTATGTGCGAGGAAATTTTCCTGCGACAGCGCGGCGTATGCAGCTCTTTGAACGCTACGCTCCGCAGCTTGCGCAACGCGGCCTCGACAAGCTCGAATTGACCGAGGAGGAGCGGCGAGGCATCACGCACGTGATTGTTACCTCATGCACGGGACACTACGCGCCCGGCCTGGACTTTGACATCATGAATTACCTGAAGCTTGACACATCGGTGGAACGCACCATGATTGGCTTCATGGGCTGCTATGCCGCTATCAACGCCTTGAAGTCGGCGCATCATATCGTTCGCTCGCAGCCTGAGGCGTTGGTTCTTGTGGTGAATCTGGAACTTTGCACACTGCATTTTCAGGAGACGCAAAATCTGGAGCAGGTGCTCTCGTTCATGCTCTTTGCCGATGGCTGCGCCGCGAGCCTCATCAGCGCGCGTCCATGCGGCGTGGCGATCGACAGCTTTCTGGCCGTGATTATTCCCGAAACCAGTCACCTGATCACGTGGCGCATTGGCGATCTCGGATTCGATATGCACTTATCAGGAGAAGTCCCTGGCGAGATCAGCCGCGCGCTCAAAGAGGTTGGCTCACAATTAACGCGAGGAAGGTCCATCGACCTATGGGCCGTGCATCCCGGAGGCCGCACGATTCTCGATGCCGTGGAGAGTGGCCTGGGCTTATCCGCCGAGGCGCTATCGTCTTCGCGAGAAGTTTTGCTGAACTTCGGCAATATGTCTTCCGCGACGGTGATGTTCGTTTTGGAAGAGACGATGCGGCGCGCCCAGGCGGGACAACAGGGTTGCGCCATCTCCTTCGGGCCGGGGCTGACGGCGGAGACGATGCTCTTCCATGCCGCGTAATACGCCGGATTTCAGCCGCCGCGTGGAGCTTGTCGAGCGCATGGATGAGCCGTGCAGCCGAGACGAATTGCGCGCCTGCCTGCGCGATATTGCCCGGACCAACCGCTGGTTCATGGCGTATCGCCCAGTGCTGCATTGGCTTGACACTCTGCGATGGCCGCCGCACAGCGGTACGCTGCGCATTCTCGATGTGGGCTGCGGATACGGAGATGGACTGCGCCGTATTGAGCGATGGGCCAGAGAGCGCGAGGTCTCCGTGGAACTGACAGGCCTTGATCTGAATCCTGATGCGGCGGTAATCGCTGCCGAAGCTAGCGCGCCGGAGAGCAATATCAAATGGATCGCTTCTGACGTGTTTGCATACGTGCCGGAAAAGCCGATTCACGTCGTGGTCAGTTCTCAGTTCGCGCATCATTTGGCCGAAGCCGACATCATTCGATTTTTGCAATGGATGGAGCAGCACACCGAGGCGGGATGGCTTATCAACGATCTCTCCCGCGCGGCTATTCCTTATTACTTCTTCAGCGCTTTCTCAAAGTTGGTGAGACTGCATCCGTTTGTGCAGTATGATGGCCCGGTTTCCATTGCGCGGTCATTTGTACGGGAAGACTGGCAAAAAATGTGCGTGGCAGCAGGCCTGAATACCGAGGATGTCGTCATCAAAGCAGTCAAGCCCGCAAGGCTCTGTGTCGGGCGGAGAAAAACACCGTGAGCCAAAGTGTTGACAATCTAGTGATCGGCGGAGGTCTAGCTGGATCGATGGTTGCGCTGCGTCTGGCCGCCGCAGGGCGCGAGGTGACGCTGCTTGAAAAGGAAGACGCAGCCCATCACAAAGTCTGCGGAGAGTTTTTGAGCTATGAGGCAGTGGAGTATCTCAACGTAGTCGGCGTCAATCCATACAATCTTGGCGCGGCTTCGATCCGCTCTGTGCGGCTGTGCTCGAAAAACAGGATTGTTGAAGCTGCTCTGCCTTTTACTGCGCTCTCACTCTCGCGACGAGTGCTGGATGCGGCGATGATTGCGCGCGCGGCGGAGAGCGGATGCAATGTGCGTCTCGGTGTTCAGGTTGACAACCTCAAAATGCAGGACGGCGTTTGGCAGGCGCAACTCCGCGGCGGGGGACTGTTGCAGTCGCGAACTGTCTTTTTGGCGACCGGCAAGCACGATCTGCGCGGCTGGGAGCGCGGGTCGGGTGAACAGGCAAATCTTGTCGGCTTCAAATTGCATTGGCGGCTGGAGACGGAGCAAATCCAGGAGTTGAGGGGGTTTATGGAACTTTTTCTCTTCCCCGGCGGATATGGTGGAATCTCGCTGGTGGAAAACGATTCTGCCAATCTATGCCTTGTCGTTCTTCGGAAGACGTTGCGCAAGTTAGGCGGCTGGACAGAGCTGCTCACTGCAATCCTGGATGATAACCCTATGCTACGGCAACGCCTGCAAGGCGCAAAGCCACTGTGGGAGCGGCCGCTGGCCATCTCTTCCATTCCGTACGGCTATCTTGTGGACGGTGTCACCAGCCTCTGGCGCGTAGGCGATCAGGCCGCCGTGATTCCCTCATTCACGGGAGATGGAATGTCCATCGCATTGCACAGCGGAAGCATGGCCGCAGAGATGTACCTGGCCGGCGTGAGCGCGGACGAGTACCACCACAGGCTGCACGCACAACTGCACCGCGGTATGACGCTGGGAACGCTGCTCTCGCGAGTGATGGTAAGCCGAGCAGGCCGCATACTAGCGCCGCGCGGCCTTGCGCTCTTCCCAAACGCAATGAAATGGATCGCCGCTTCAACAAGAATTCCCGCGCAGGCACGGCTTGCGAGATCGACAAGTTGAAATCTTTCAGGCGGCTGCGGGAGCATTCATGAACTCTAGCGCGCGCGAGAGATAAGCCTTCAGCTCCCGCCGATGCACCACCGCATCGAGAAAGCCTTTTTCCAGCAAAAACTCCGAGCGCTGAAAACCCTCCGGCAGCTTCTGGCGGATCGTCTGCTCGATAACTCGCGGCCCCGCGAAGCCAATCAGCGCGCCTGGTTCGGCGATATTCAGATCGCCGAGCATGGCAAAGCTGGCCGTTACGCCGCCGGTCGTCGGATCAGTCAGCACGCAGATGTACGGCAGCTTCGCATCGTCCAACTGCGCCAGTGCGGTCGAAATCTTCGCCATCTGCATCAGGCTCGCCACGCCCTCCATCATGCGCGCTCCGCCCGATGCGGCCACAACGATCAGCGGTATTCGCCCGATGCGCGCGCGATCCACGGCGCGGGCAATCGTCTCGCCCACCACTGCGCCCATCGAGCCGCCGATGAAGCTGTACTCCATCGCGCTCACCACAACCGTATGCGAACCGAGCTGCCCAACAGCATTGATAATCGCGTCGTCGAGGCCAGTTTGCTCCCGCGCAATATTGAGCCGCGAGTGATATGACTTGATGTCGGTGAACTTCAGCGGATCGGTCGAGCGCAGACCGCCATCCACCAGTTCATAACCCGGAGCGAGCAGCAGATCGATCCGCTGCCGCGCGCCAATTTTGAAGTGGTACTGGCACTTCGGACAGACATTCAAATTCGCGAGCAAATCTGCCTTCCAGATTGCCGCTCTACAGCCGTAGCATTTGATCCATAAGCCTTCGGTGCGCACACGCGGCTCCAAAGCTGCCGCGCCTCTCGGACCGTATCCGTTCTGTTCGCCTTCACGTCTAAACCAGGGCATTCAACCTCATTTGACTATCCGCTCTTAAAATTCAATTCCCCGCTGCGCCAGAATCCCCTTCTGGTATGCGTGCTTCACTTCGCGCATTTCGGTGACAGTATCGGCCAGCTCCACCAGCGTTTGATGCGCATTGCGCCCGGTCAGAATCACGTGCACCATCTCAGGCCGCCCCTTGAGCGCCTCGGCCACGACTGCCGGGTCCAGCATTCCATAGCTGATCGCGTAGTTGATCTCATCCAGCACCACCATATCCCATTCGCCGGAGTAGATCGCCTCGCGCGCTTCTGCCCATGCGGCTTCCACCAGCCGAACGTCCTCCGGATCGGTCTCCGCGCCGCCGACCTTCACAAAGCCGCGCCCCATCTGCTTGAGGACGAATCGATCGCCGAAGGCCTCGACCGCATCCAGTTCGCCGTAGTGCCACGAGCCTTTGAGAAATTGCAGCATCAGCACGCGCATTCCGTTGCCCACGGCGCGCAGAGCTGTCCCCATCGCGGCAGTCGTCTTGCCCTTGCCGGGACCGGTGTTGATCAGGATCAGTCCTCGACGCGAATCGGTCATATAAGCAGTGAACTGGCGCTAGGGAAATCGGGACTAGGAAAGCTATCGAGCAGACCTCATAGTCGAATACCTTCCCTCAGAATCCATTGTCAACGATAGCCCCGCAACCGGCAACAATTCAATATTTCCTGGCCCTGCTCAACCCTTCCTATTTCTACCGGAATAACAGCGAAGGAATCGCCCAACACTCACAAATTCTGCGAATGGATTCGCCGTATACTCCCCACTATCCCCGTCTATCATCAATAATAGACAGAACCACCGCTCGCAGTGTTGCAAGTACGCGGAAGGGTTTGCAGGAGACTGAGCGTTCTGGGGGAGAGTGAGCGCGATGAAAAACATCTTCTGGATCAAAGGCAATCCGCCGGTTCCGCTGGCTGTCGTTCTTTGTCCTCCGGGCGGGCGGGGAGTTCACGACGAGCTGCTGGCAATGAAGGTCGCAGGCATCGAAACTCTGGTTTCACTGCTGGAAGAGGATGAGGCCGCCATGCTTGGCCTCTCGCAGGAGGGTCGGCTTGCAGGGCAGGTTGGATTGCAATTTCTCTCCTATCCGATTCCCGACACCCATATTCCCGAGAGCACGACTCTCTTCCGCAGCTTCATCGCCGGAATTGCGGATCGTCTGAGCAATGGCGAAGCGGTCGGCGTCCATTGCCGGGGCAGCATTGGCAGAGCAACTGTGACTGCGGCTTGCGCGCTGATTCATCTGGGTTGGCAGCCGAGAGCTGCGTTGACGGCGATTGCAACGGCGCGCGGCTACGCGGTGCCCGACACGCAGGAGCAGGAGGATTGGATTTTGCGATACAGGGCGACGCCGTAAGGGGCTATGGGAGTGGGCCGGCCTCAGAGTTTGACTGGATTTCAGGCTTTTGTTTTTGCTCTGCCGCAAGCAGAGAGAATGCGATCCACAACAGCATATAGGGGAGAGCGACAAATAGAGATAGCAGAGGCGAAATAACCATATGATGAAACATCGGATCAAAAGCCGATGATGTAGAAAAAGACGCTTCGGCTCTCATGACAAAGTAGCTGATCAATACGGACGCCACTGCGGCAAGAATTGCAAAAGTCCTGCCTTGCTTGATGCTTTCAGAAGAGATGCTTTCTGAAAGTGGGGCTTGAATTAGTCGAATTCCTGCGGGTGTAAGAATCCATGCAACGCATACTGAGGTTAGAATATCCAAGACTGAACCGAATGCTGTTGCATCAAAATTATCGCCTATAAGAATGGACTTGAAAAGGAACATGGGGATTGACATAAAAATAATCGAGCCAAGGAAATAGATACCGAATAACTTCAAGGCAAACAGAAGCAGACGACGATATTTCTGTCTCAATAATGACTGTACTTCTGCAAAAGATGGCTTCTTTTGGTCTTGAACACAGCAAACGAAGGCTGCTGTAATAACGAAGGACGTAGTGTAAAGGCAGGTGTGCAAATAATAGTTTCCCCAAACCAAAGGAGTGGACAGCAATGCAGCTTTTAACCTGGCAAACTGATCCATATTGAGGGTTTGATAATCGCCACCTAACACAGAGTGATTGTGTTGAGTCAGCAGCCAATGATATATCCAGCTTGTAACTGATTTCTGGAGCCAATTCAAAAAGAATGTTGTCAGGTCTGCGATGACAAACGGCAGCCAAAGGATCGGATGCTCCCGAATCAGCTCTAAAATCTTGCTCCAGAGTCCTTGCATAATAAAAACATCTTACTACTCCACTGCTTGCTTCTTGACCGGCAAAATCGTCTCATACGCCGCATAGACGCCTTCAAAGATTGAGTCCCAACTCATGGTCAGCGCATAACTGCGCGCGGCCTCGCGCATGGTGGCGTACTTGGCAGGGTCGGCGAGCACTGCGGCTATCGCAGACGCGAAGTCATCATCAGAGACGATGCGGCCAGTTTCGCCGTCGCGCACAATCGTTGCAGGGCCGCCGTTGGGAGTGACAATGGCCGGAACGCCGCTGGCCAGAGCTTCAAGAACCACATTGCCAAACGTGTCCGTGTGCGAGGGGAAGACGAATAAGTCCATGCTCGCGTATGCCTCTGAGAGCGGTTCGCCCTTGAGCACGCCGGTAAACTCCGCTCGATGCAATCGCTCGCGCAGCATGGCCTCCTCGTTGCCGTGGCCAACCATGAGGAAGTGGAAATTTGTGATGCCTTTCGCTTCGAGTTCCTGCTGAATCCGCGCCAGCAACGCAACATTCTTTTCAACGGAGAAACGGCCGACGAAACCGAGAACAAATTCGCGGTCATCGGGATCGCGCTTGCGCTTGGCTGGATGAAAAAGATCGGCGTCCACTCCGCGCTGCATCAGACGGCAGGGGCGGCCGGCGGTGCGCTCCAGCAGCGAACAGAGTTCGGGGTTGGGCGCGAAGAGGACTCCAGCCGCAGAATAAAATCGCGCCGCAATGGCCATCGACACGTCTTCGATCTTCTGGCTTGCCGGAGCCTTGTGGCGCTCAGCAAGCAGGCGCAGAAACCAGCCTGAACGGCGAGCCGCATATTCGTGGACGTTGGTGTGCCAACTGGCGGCCAGCGGAAGGCTCATATGATGAGCCAGTCCTGCACCGAGTATTCCCAACTCGCTCGGGCCGGTGATGTGAATCAGGTCGGGCTGGAAGCGCTCGAGCACCTCGCCGATGAGGGGAATGTGGCGCAGATATGCAGGATCGAAGCGCAAATCTTTTTCGAGAGCGAAGGAGAGAAAGCCGCGCGGCAGCTCCAGGGTCCAGAGATTGCCTTCTTCGATAAAGGCCTCGGCGCGAGTTCCGGCGCGAACGCAGAGAAAGGGAAGATTGCGGCGGCGCGCAAAGGCCTCGAAGTGGCGGCTGGTATGCGCGACGCCGTTGACTTCATGGAAGGAGTCGGGAAAGTAAGCCACGCGGGGCATTCGATCTGTCATTGTCTGGCGAGCAATTCACTTTCCATCTTACTCGCCGAGGGCAAGGCGCAATTGGCGCGACTCGCTCCATGCAATGCGCAATCCGCGGGAGACTGGCGCTGCGCCCATCATCTGCACCATAACAAGCAGCCAGCTCATCACGCGCGGCGGCGCGCCATTGGGCCACAACTCGCTCAGCGGGCGAACAACTCCATTCGCGTCGGGATGATAGACGCGCTCGTCCCAGGTGCGCGAGCCTTGCGGAAACTCCGGATAGTGGCGGATGGCGTCGATGGTCGATTGCAGCAGGCGATGCTTCCACGGCTCGGCGTACTGCGGCATGAAGAGCATATTGCTCATTTTTTCGTGGCGAATCTCATGCACGAATTCAGTGAAGCTGGCGGCATTGGACAGATTAAGGTTGGCATTCGGCTCCACGCCGTGCCGGTCGCCGCCGGAGATGAGCAGCATATTCCACTGCTCGGCCATCTCGCGCACTTCACGGTTCTCGTCCCAGTTGCGCAGGCCGTTCAGCTCCAGCGCGTGCAGATAGTTGCCGTTCTTCAGCAGGAATTCGTTGACCAGGAAGCGATGCTTCTCCTTGCCGATCAGATAGAGATCCCACAGCGGATGATTGAAGACCACCAGCACATTCGGTTCATCATGGAGCGCGCGCAGAATCTCAGTAAAACGAGCGTCGCTCGGGTTAGCCGTGTATTCGGAGAGCGTGGCCATCCACTCGTTGGCGCGGGCGCTGGGCAGGTTATGCACGCCGAGGTGGAAGGACTGGTTGCCATACGGAGCCGTCCACTCGACGGAGACGGGAATCTGCCGCGCGCTGGGAACTGTGCGCAGCAGCATCGGAGCATTGATATTGTCGTGGTCGGTGATGGAGACCATCGGCGCAAGATCGAGCTTTTCAATCTGGCGGGATTCCAGATCGAAGGCGAGCTTGGGAGTCATGGGCGGCGTCCAGTAGCTGGCCGCGTAGTTGATGCGCACGCCGTGCATACGCTCGGAGCGCTGCTCAAGGCGCGAGAGCAGCGGACGCATCACCGGATACTGATTGCCGAAGTTGGCCAGAAAGTCGAGTGTCTCGTGCGACTGGTTGGTGTGGCTGTGCAGCGAGACGCCGGTGCGAAAGTCTTGCGCGGCTTTCTTGTCACGCCACAGATACGAGATGGTCGAGTTGGCCATTTCCGCTCCCCAATTCAGAAGGCGATCTGGATTCCGTATTCAAGCTGATATTCCGCTTACAAACCGGAATCTCTGAAGCCATTTTGACGGATTGATATAAACGCCGGGTTAACGCCATAAGAACAACCGTTCAATTAGCGAAGGAATCAAGAAGGTTACGAGAATGGCTTGGGAGACACCGTGAGTAATTAGAACATGGTGGTGGTGTGGTTGCCGGATGCCAGTGAAGCGCTCAATGAGCGAGACCATCTTCGATCTGTGGCCCGTCATCCGCAGCCAACACCGTCATGATCTATAATCGCTCGTTATGAACCAGAGAGATTTCCAATTTAATACGTTATTACTGAGCTGCGCATTCTTAACCGCCGTAATTACGCCGCACTTCTTGGGTGCGGAGATACCTAAGGCGATTCCAGCAGAGGAAATAGATCGGTCGGTCATTGCGGTATTGTCGCATCAGAACGTCACGAAACCGCGGATCATTTCGCATATCGACCTGACGGAGCCGTTCGGGACCGCGACTCAATGGACATTCGTAGCCGTCCAAGATGGCGGTCAGCAAGCGGAAGATTTCGAGGACCACGGACCAATTCTCGTTTGCCTTGTAAAAGCGGTTAGCCCAGATTGCGCTCTGCACCTGTACCAACAGGTCCGAAGTAATATGCCGTGGTTCGACACGCCGTACCATCTTTTCGTTGGAAGCGTTGTGTACGCGAATCAGAATAAATCAAGCCCGCTCCTTTTCCTTAAGGTCTGCGGGGCGGCTAGCGGCGACGGCGACTGCGGCATCGCCACGGCTCTGTATATGTATGACAAGAGGGCTGATCGCTTTACTCGGGTGTTCCTGAATCTAAGAACCTGTTTACGATCTCCTGAGCAGTAATCTGAGGAAAGCCAAGTGGAT
>CAZXVX010000138.1:0-9462 GCA_964644105.1 uncultured Occallatibacter sp.
CGGCAGGCGAGCCGCCCAAGCGGCTGATCGGCTGGGCGCGGGTGGAGCTGGCGGCCGGCGAATCGAAGACGGTTTCCATCCCGGTCGAGCGTGAGCGTCTAACGGTCTTCGACGAAGGCGCGGACGGCTGGAAGCTGGTTCCGGGCGGTTATACGGTACTGGCTGGAGGCTCGTCTCGCGAGCTTCCGCTCAGCGCGCAAGTCGTTCTGCCTTGAAGGACGTCCGTCATTGTTTTAGCGCCCCACTCATTCCGCGAAAATTACGCGGAATGGATGGGGCGCTCACATTTTATGTCATTGGGAGAAGTGCGTCAGCCCAGCTTCAAAGGCAGCAAATTGTTCCACCAGCCGACGCGCAAGCCGTAGTAGCGCCAGCCAAGATAAGCGCCCGCGGCCACCACCAGAACCAACAGAATCACTCCGATCCAGCGCAGGCGCTGTTCCATGGCATTGCTCTGCTGGAGGCGCGCTTTGCCCACATTCGAGGCGAACTCCACCCAGCCGCGCTCTTCATCCTTCTTCGGGCTGCTCTCGCCCGAGGCATCCAGAAAGCGCTCGGTCCAAGCCTGCTGGTCCAGGCCTACAGCGCCCGCGTAGCCGCGCACGATTCCCTTGCTGAGAATTCCACCGGGAAGCTGGCGGAAGTCTCCCTGCTCCAGCGCCTCCAGATGCCTCCGGCTAATCTTGGTCACCGCGATGATCTCTGAGAGCGCGATGCCGCGGGAGACCCGTTCCATGCGCAACTCTTCGCCAAAGTTGTTCATTGTCAACCAGAAAAACGCTTCGAGTACCTCGAGTTCATTTAGAAAAACTCAAGGAGATTTCCACCTCCACAATAAACCGCAAGGCCTCCGTGGTCAAAGAACAAAATCTCTTTCTCTTTTCTTTTCAGGAAGCTGTATAGTTTTGGACCGGATTGGTACAAATACGGTGGCGTTCGTCATCGCTCTGAGTTGGTTGCGGAACCAGAACAATACCATGCATCTGTGAATCAGAGAAGTTCATGTTTTGAAAGGTCACGGCTTTAGCCCCCGAGGGGTTGCCTGGTAGCCTAGAAACTTTCCCTCGGCGGCTAAAGCCGATTCAATGGATGCATCAAATTCGGCATGGCTGAAGCCATGCCCTTTCAAAACTGCTGCGAATGATTATCCATTCGTTTCATACGATTGTCCCGGATGCGTCGCCTGCCTCCGGCAGCCGTACGGCCCTGAACTGTTACCCTTGAAGACGAAGGTTTTTCAGGCGCTTGCGCCTTTCGGAGCCATAATCGCGTATGAACAAGCTCATCTTCGCCAATCTGCTGCACCGGCCCGTCCGCTCCATCATCAGCATTCTGGCGGTGGCTATTGAAGTCGTCATGATTCTCTCCATCGTCGCCATCTTCATGGGGATGCTGAACGATCAAAAGAATCGCACCAACGGCATTGGCGCTGACTTGGTGGTGCGCCCGTCGAATGCGAGCTTCATGAATGGCGTCAGCGGCGCGCCGATGCCCGCCCGCATCGCCGAGGTCTTTCGCAAGATGCCGCACGTGGCCGTGGCCTCGCCGGTGATTACCAACTTCAATATGTCCGGCTCGGTGGAGATTCTTTACGGCATTGACTACACGAGTTACAACGCGCTGAAGCCCTTTACCTGGGTGGCGGGCGGCCCATTCGAGAAGCCGAACGACGTCATCATCGATGACATTTGGGCGCGCAAAGACGGCGGCCACAAGGTCGGCGATACCATCGAGATTCTCAACCACCCCTTCCGCATCTGCGGCATTGTGGAGAATGGCAAGGGCGGACGCCGCATGGTGCCGATTGAGACTTTGGGCGAGTTGACCGGTAATGAGGGCAAGGCCACGGTCATTTATATCAAGAGCGACGAACCTGCCAACCAGGAGGCCATCCAGCAGGAGATCGTCGCCACGCGCGGCCTCGAGGGCTTCCACGTGCAAACCATGGACGAACTGCTCTCGCAGTATACGCCGGCCAAATTCCCCGGCTTTGACAAGGCGCTGGACGTGGTGATTACGATCGCTGTTGTTGTGGGCATTCTAGTGATCTTCCAGACCATGTACACCGCCGTGCTGGAGCGCACCAGGGAACTGGGCATTTTGAAATCGATGGGCGCTTCCAAGTCAACGATTGTGGGCGTGGTGCTGCGCGAGTGCTTCGTACTGGCCGTGGCCGGCGTTTTGGTGGGCATAGCGGCCACATTTGGCGTGCGAGAGTTTCTGGACGTCAGGTTTCCCGGCTTCAGCTTTGAACTGACTGGAGCGTGGATCATCCGCGGCGCTTTGATCGCTCTGGGCAGTTCCATCTGCGGCGCGCTTTACCCCGCCTGGATGGCCTCCCGCAAGGACCCCATCGACGCGCTGGCCTACGAATAAGGGTTCTTGATCCCAAAAAACCGGGTGCCCCAGGTCCGGATTTTCGGACCTGGGATTCCATGAACCCTAATTGCCTCATTCATCATCAATCATTTATCTGTATCTCTGAAGAAGTCGTACACTGAAATCGTCCCATCAGGATTCCCCGATGAAGAAATTCGCCTTCACCCTCTACGCGCTCCTCACCGTTGCTCTGATGGTTTGGGGCTTCTACCAAGCCATCTATGTTGCTCCGCTGGACGCTCAGCAGGGCGAGATCTTCCGCATTATCTTCTACCATGTGCCCTCGGCCTCGGTCGCCTTTCTCTTCTTCGCCATCTCGCTGGCCGGTTCCATCGGCTACCTGAGCTTCCGCCGCAACCGGCCGGATTGGGCGCAGATTTCCGACGCCTGGGCGCTGGCGGGCGCGGAAGTGGGTGTGGTCTTTTGCACCGTCGTGCTGATCACCGGACCGATCTGGGGACGCCGCGCCTGGGGAATCTGGTGGACCTGGGACGCGCGCCTGACCACCACGCTGGTGCTGTGGCTGATCTACGTCAGCTACCTGCTGCTGCGCCGCTTTGCCGCTGGGCCGCAGATGCAGACGCTGGCCGCCGTGCTGGGCATCTTCGGCGCGCTCGATGTGCCTATCGTCTATATGTCCAACCGCTGGTGGCGCACGCAGCATCCGGCACCGGTCTTCGGCGGAGACGCTGACTCCGGCATGGATCCGGTGATGAAGCACGCCCTGCTGTGGAATATGCTGGCATGGCTGGCATGGGGCCTGCTGGTGCTTGCGCTGCGCTATCACGTTGAGCGCCAGCAACAGAAGATAGCAGCCGGCGAAGCGCAGGCAGCCATGGACGCAATCCTGTAGCGCCGGTCTCCTGGCCGGACCTCCAGGTTCATGCCGCACCTCAAACAAACGGAAAAGATCTTCGAATTAAAATGCTTTCGGAAAAAGATGAGGAAAAAATGGATACAAAAGCCGTTCTCGATCACCAGTTTTTAGTCGCCGCATACGTCCTCACCTGGGCCATCCAACTTAGCTACCTGGCCTGGCTTGGCCTGCGCTGGCGAGCGCAAAAGCGCGCAGCCGCCCGCTCAGGCCGCACTCAACGCTAAACCCTGGGCGGCTTGATGCACACCTGTCGCGCAATCCTCCCGGCGGGCTGGAACGCGAACGTCCCCGCCTGCGTTTGTCCATCGGCGGTTACCCATTCATCCCAAAACTTCCAGGTGATTGAGGTTCACGGCTTCTTCTTTGCGGCGGGCGCCGGAGTCGCAGCCGGAGCCGCGGGTTTGCTATAGACGATCTTCTTCGTCCCGCCGTCGCAACTGCCAACCACTTTGCCGGCTGCCTCCTGATCTTTGGGCACGATCTCAAGCGTGTAGTTTTTGGAGCCGTTTGCATCCAGCTTTTTGGCGATCTCCGCCTTCAACACTTCACAGGGCTTTGGTCCCTCCGCGTAAGCCAACGCCGACGCGAAACACAGCACTGCCACGAACGCTGCAAGTTTCATTGTGCGATCTCCTTTGATTTGCCGCAAACAAAATTCACGGTGAGCGTAGTGGATGCGGGCTTCCAGTGTCAATCCTTGCGTTGAAACTTTGGTCATCCTCATTGCAGATGCTTGCCGTCCTGGTACGCACCGGAAGCATTTGGAGCCGCAACCATCCGGAATGATCCGGCCACGGATGATTGCCGTCCGTCACTGCCCAAAGCCGGCCTGATCGGCGAAAATGAGAATCAATGATCAAACGTCTGTTATCGGCGGGATGCGGATTGGCGCTGGCGGCTTGGACGCTGGGCGCGGCTTCGCGTATAACAGCGCAGGAGAATGTGGCCGATGCGCCGCGGCCTACACGAGCGGCTCAAATTCCGGCGCTGCCCGACCGCCTTCCCGACAAACCCTCGCAATCTCCCGCGGCTACGATCGCGCTTGGACCGCTGGGTTTTTCCGCGCCCGGAAGTGTTTATATGGGCCTGCGGTACAGCCTCGTCTCGCTGGACTTTATGGACGAAGATCATCTGCTGTTTACCTTTCGCGTGCCGGGGCTGATCCATCGAAATCTCGGAGAGCGCGAAGCCGGAGAGTATGAGGAGAGGCAGATTCGCGCTTTGGTGCTGGAGTTGCCTACGGGAGCGGTAAAGGCCGAGGCATTGTGGACGGTGCATGACCGCCAGCGCTATCTTTGGATGCTCGCCGACGGACGCTTTTTGCTGCGCGACCGGGAGAGTCTTGAGTTGGGCGACGCCAGCCTGGAGCTGAAGCCCTTCCTGCGCTTTCCGGGTCCGCTGCTCGGCTTGGAGATGGACCCTGACCAAAAGTTCCTGGTGACCAACTCGCGCGAGGCTGCAACGCGCTCGCCGGGCAATACGGAAGACGATCCGAATACCGAGAGCGGCTCTTTGATCGCGGTGCGCGTGCTGCGCCGCGATACCGGCGAGGTGATGCTGGTCAGCCACAGCAAATCGATTGCTCACTTGCCCATCAACTCCGAGGGCTATCTGGAGGTGACGCGCGCGCTAAGCGATCGATGGCTATTGAAGTTGAATTACCTGAGCGGCGGCGGCAGGATTCTTGGCCAGGTGGAATCGGCCTGCGCACCCGCGTATGATTTTCTTTCGCAGCGCGAGCTGCTGCTGACCACTTGCACGATGGACGGCGCCGGCCTGCTGACCGCCATCACCACCGACAGCAAGCGGTTGTGGGAGGCGGTGACCTCGGATGCGACCATCTGGCCGTTGGTGATCAAGTCGTCGGGCGGCCTGCGCATGGCGCGGGAGGCTCTTTCCGTCACCCATCCGGTCACCTCCAACACGATGCTCTCGCCAGACGAGATCAAGGGCCAATTCGTCGAGGTTATGGACGCGGCCGACGGCAAGTTGGTGCTGGAGGCGGCGGCTAGTCCCATCCTTGACGGCGGCGGCAATGTGGCCATCTCACCCTCTGGCCGACGCTTGGCCGTGCTCTCGGGCGGAGCCATCCAGCTCTTTAATCTGCCTCCGCCCCTACCACTCCCAGGTGTGGCAGCAGCGCCACAGTCATCGCCTTCAACTCATTGATCGTAGAATATATCCAGCGATTTTGAACCAAACCGTGTAAACTGTATCGCGGGAGAGATTTCTTGTCTACTGACGTTGTACGTTATTCAGCCGCCGCACGAACAGACGTTGGCAGCAAACGCCCCTCAAATGAGGACGCATTCGGCTACTCCATTGAACAGGGCGTCTTTGTTGTGTGTGACGGCATGGGCGGAGCCGCGGCAGGCGAGATCGCCAGTTCCATGGCAGTGGAAGTGATGCTGCAAGGTTTGAGCAGCCGCGCCGAGGTCCAGATCCCTCTTGAACATCAGGTTGTCGAAGCCATCCGCGCCGCCAATGAGGCCATTCACTCCCGCTCCCAAAGCAATTACCAACTCAACGGCATGGGCACCACGCTGGTGGGACTGGTGGTGGAGGGCAGCCGCGTGCTGGTTTTTAACGTGGGCGACAGCCGTTGTTACATTCTGCGCGATTTGACCTCCCAGCCCGGTAATCCAGAAGCGGAAGGGACGGTTGAAAGCGCTCCTGTTACGAGCCGGCTGCACCAGATCAGCCTGGATCATTCCCTGGTCGAAGAGCAGGTGCGCATGGGCCGCATGACCCATGAAGAGGCGCTGCACGCCAACTACCGCAATGTCATCACGCGCGCCCTGGGCACGCAGCCCACCGTCGAGCCGGACATCTTCGAATTGCAGGCTCTGCCGGGCGATCTCTTCCTGCTCAGCTCGGACGGGTTGACGGGCGAAGTCAGCGATGAGCTGATTGAGTCGATTTTGACGCAGCCGCTGCCTCTTGAAGAGCTTTGCGTTCATCTGATCGACGCCGCCAATCGCGCCGGCGGACACGACAACATTACCTGCACTCTGGTTCGCGCCGAAGGATAGTACAGCCGTTCAGTCGAATCGATTGCGCCGGTGGAAGGCTACAATAGAAGCGTGGCCGAACTGGTGCAAATCTCAACAGCTCGCACGGCTCCCGCGCCCAGGCCGGAGTGGCTCAAGGCGCGCGCCCCGTCAGGCGAGAACTATCACGGCCTCAAGCGGCTGGCACGCTCACTCCATCTCCACACCGTCTGCGAGAGTGCTCACTGCCCCAATATCGGCGAGTGCTGGCAAGCCAGAACCGCCACATTCATGATGCTGGGCAACCTCTGCACGCGCCGCTGCGGCTTTTGCGCCGTGCCCAAAGGACGCCCGGAACCCATCGACTTTGATGAACCTCGCCGCGTCGCCCAAGCCATTGCCTCGTTGGGTCTGGAGTACGCCGTCATTACCAGCGTCGACCGCGACGATGATCTGCTGGGCGGAGCGCGCGCCTTCGCTCTGGTGATTGAAGAGACTCGCCGCCAGGCTCCCGGCTGTCGTATCGAAGTTCTCATTCCCGACTTTCAGGGCAACCCGGAGGCCATCCGCCTCGTCGTCGAGGCGAGTCCCGACGTGCTCAACCACAACATCGAGTCCGTCCCGCGCCTCTATCGCGCCGTCCGCTCCGGCGCGCGCTACGAGCGTTCGCTCGAGTTGTTGCGGTCTTCTAAGGAGCTAAACCCTGCAGGCGTAACCAAATCCGGCCTCATGGTTGGCCTGGGCGAAGAGACCGTCGAACTGCTGGAAGTCTTCCGCGATCTGGCTCGCAGCCATTGCGACATTCTCACCATCGGCCAGTATCTGCGCCCCTCGCGCGACCATCTGCCCATGGCTCGCCTTTACACCCCGCGCGAGTTCGCCGAATTGAAGGCCGAAGCCCTCAAGCTGGGCTTCCGCCACGTCGAATCCGGCCCGCTGGTCCGCTCCAGCTACCATGCCCACGAGCAAGCTGCCTCCACCGGCCTGACTGCACTTGCTTAAAGCATTTTTCAATCATGGCATAGAATTCCGGGTGCCCCACACAGCTCAATCCAGCCCGAATAGTACTTTTTTGCGAGGCGCAAGAGGTGCGACAAGGGGAGTGTTCAGCGCATCAGCCACCGGCGCGGCCAGCCGGAAGTGGCGAATGATCTCGGCGGCAAATCCCGGATCAAGAGCAGCCGAAGAGGGCAGCGTGGCGCTCAAACCCCACTGGCGGCATTGAATCAGATCAAGCGCCGGATGCTCTTTGGGAAAGCCCTTCGGGGGGCGGGTCAATGGATTTCCTTCGAACTCCGAAAACACTTTGCGAAGCGTTGCCGTATGCAAGAGCTTTCTGAACTCCGCGTGGTGGTCAAGCAGCCAATGGCGAATGGCGGCCAACTGATCCTTCTCCGGCATATAAGCTCCGGCGGCGACGATGACTTCCTTGGCATCAATGTGAAAGTAAAAACCAGCCCCGCTGGTCCTCTCCATTCCCTGCTGCGACCACCAGGCGGCGACGTGCGTTTTGTAAGGCTTCTTGTCGGCGCTGAAGCGGGTGTCGCGATAGATGCGGAAGAGGCACTTTTCCGCTGGCCGGATGTAGCTGGGCGCAAAGCTCTCCATCGCCGCATTGACCTTGCGAATGATGGCCAGCATCGGCTCCTTCAGTTCGGCCTCGAAGACGGCCTTGCGCGGCGTAAACCACTCGCGGTCGTTGTGGCGGGCAAGATTGCGCAGGAAGGTCAGGCCTTCGGGGCGAAGATGGGCAGCGGGGGCGAGAACAGTTTTGGCAACCATCGTAGATGAAGTGTAGCGCAGATAGGGCGATGAGTTCATAATCCAGGCCTCCACTCTCTTTTTCATTGAAATCCTTGCCGTTTTGGCCTATGCTAAGGATGCAGACGAGTTTGTCCGCCTGAGTTGCCGTGAGCGCGCCGGCTGGCGGAGAGATGAGTGGGCTTACAGCCCACTTTTTATTTGCGGAAAATTCCTTGGTTTTTCAGGGCATTTTCCTCGGTTTTTGCAGGAGATGATGCCTCGGTGGGCGAGTTTTGCTCCTTCGGAGGCGCAAGGGAACGATGGCAGTCAAGCTGGAAGAAATCCGGAAGGCGGCGGCTCGCGTGGCAGCCTCGCACGGGCTGGACTTGGTGGAGATCGAGTTCGTTGGCCCTGCGAAGGAGCGCACGCTGCGCGTTTATCTGGAGAAGAACGCCGAAGGGCGCGCCAAATTGAAGGCGGCTCTGGAGGCGGAGAGCGAAGACGGCGAGTTGCCTGAACGGCTGATTCAAGAGACGCGTGCCGGTAAGCTGCACGCGGAGCAACTTTCCGGGATTACGCACGAGGATTGCGCGGCCTTCAGCCGGGATTTTGGCGTGCTGCTGGATGTGGAAGATTTGGTTGCAGGCGCGGAGTACACGCTGGAAGCGAGCAGTCCAGGGCTGGATAGAAAGCTGACCAGGCCGGAGGATTATCAACGATTTGCGGGAAGTTTGGTGAAGGTGCAGACCTTTGAGCCGATCCGCAACAACCGGCACTGGTTGGGAAGGTTGTTGGATTCCCCAGTCTCAGAATCGAGACCGGGGGCACCCGACTTAATCTCCCATATCCGAGAATCCGGACCTGGGGCACCCAGGCTGATTACGCTGGACCTGAACGCGGTCAAGCAGAACAGCAAGAGCCGGAAGGCCGGCGTGAGCACGGTGGAGATTGCGCTGGAGAACATCGAGAAGGCGCAGTTGGTGCCGGAGATTTGAAAGACAGCTTTTAGCTTCTAGCTCTTCGCTTCCAGCCTTTGGCGCTTGAAGCAAAGATCGCGGTCAACGCAGAACAAGCTAGGTGCTAGAGGCTAAAAGCTAGGAGCTAAAAGTATGGCCAGCGTTTTGTATCAGACGATTGAGCTTTTGAGCCAGGAAAAGAGCATTGACCCCGCGATCGTTGTGAGCGCGGTCGAGGAGGCCATTGCCTTGGCCACGCGCAAGTTTTACAAGACCCAGGAAAATATGCGCGGCGAACTGGACAAAGAGAGTGGCGCGATTCTGGCCTACATCTACAAGACCGTGGTGGCTGACGATGATCCTCTTGAAGACCCGTTGAACCAGATTACTTTGACGGCTGCCAAGGAGCTGGCGCCAGACGTGGAGGTAGGCAGCGAAATCCGCACGTATAAGGACACGACACCGCTGGGGCGCATTGCCGCGCAACTGGCCAAGCAGGTGATCTTCCAGAAGGTGC
>CAZXVX010000139.1:0-9384 GCA_964644105.1 uncultured Occallatibacter sp.
AATGCCCGCGCCGTAGGCGCAGGGTTAATTAGCCCACCGTTTCAACGGTGGGAAAGGAACAACAAAAAGGCCGCCGGAGTCCCGTAGGGACGGTGCCTCAAATTTTGTTCCGAGACCATATTTCGAGGGAAACACAAACCAATAACAACTCCCGCAAATGTCAAACTTCTACCGGAACCCCGGCAAAGCTTCTCCTTTGATCAATAGAGCTTGTTCGTGCGCACTTCAAAAATCTATGCAATGATAGACCGTCAGATCTTCCGCCGCCTTGCTTTAATCCGTGACGCAAGCTGCAATCTCCTGATCCGTTGTCTCCCATCCATCCCGCTTGCCACGCACAATGGATGGGTCACAACAACCGCTCGCTCCCCTAAAAGCGAAACCGATACCGCAGCTCGCCCGAAATCAGCCGCGGATCGTTGGTGTGGAAGCCGCCGATAGTCAGCGAGGTGTCCTCCAGAACGCGGTGGTTGGTAACATTCAGAACGCTCGCCGCGAGCCGCCAATGCTCTCCGATCCTGTGCCCTGCCGCCACGTCAAAGGTCGTATGCACCGGCAGATAGCTGCCTTGATATGGACTGATCAAATTGCCCCCGGCATTGGTCGCGCCTGCAGATCCGTTCGAAAAGCCCGAGCCGTAATAAACATTGGTCGAGAACCACGACCGCGCGGGCAAATTGGCGGTAAAGCCGGTGTTCAGCGTCTGCCGCTGATCGTGATCGACCGGCGTGTAATTGGGACCAAGATCGCACGCCGGATCATTCGCCGCGCTGCACGTGAATCCGCCGATGATATTGCCCCGCTGCTCGGCAATCTGATTCGAGTACGTCAGGTGAAAGCGCCCCATCCGGGCCAGCTCCGGCGAGCGCAGCGTCAGCTCCCAGGCGCGCACAAGCGCCCCATCCACAGCAATCGGAAAATACATATTGGATTCGCCAAGGTTCGAGTGGTCAAGAAAGTTGTTCACGCGATTCTTGAAGTTGGCCACATCCAGCAGCCAGCCCTTATAAGGGATTTGCAAGCCGAATTGATGCTCCTCATCGCGCTCGCTGGGGATGGGAGTAAAGTCGTTTTCGCCGCTCGTTTGCTGGCTCGCATAGTTGAGCACGGAGCTGGAGACGGTCAGAATCGGCGCGGGCTGAAAGAAATGCCCATAAAAGCCGCGCAACACCCAATGCAGGCGCGGAATCTCCACCGTCGCGCCGATGCGCGGATAGATGGCGCTCTCGTCAAGCCATGCGCGATACACCGAAAAGCGCTCGCCGCCCAGCAGAGTCACATAGCGCCCCAGGCGCAGATGATCGGCCAGATAAAACTCGACCAGGCCGGCGTTGGCGTTGGCCGAGGCCTCCGGCGTGCTGGTGGCGCTGCCGTCGTTCACTTGAACGCCGAAGAGATCTTCTTCCATCTGGAAGAACGAATACACTCCGGCAGAGAAGCTGTCAGGGCCGGCTTCCAGATGAGCGTCTGCCTGCGCGCCGCCGTAATTCGAGCGCTGATGCCAGGTAGTCGCAACCGGCGTGTCGGTGGCCAGCGAGTCGTAGTCGGACTGATTGAAGTGATAAAACGGCGCGCCCGAGACGATCGCCTTGGGCGAGAAGGTATGCACCCAGTTGGCAATCACAAACGAGTCGCGCTCCCTCTGGTGGTCGCGCAGTCCGCTCGAATCATACAACTGATTGAGCCAGTCGCTCTCGTTCGGATCATAGGGAACCTGAAAACTATCCTGGCGATACTGCGCATTCAGCCGCAGTTGATCCTTCGGCGTCTGGTTGCGGATCACCGACAAAAAGCCGCTCTCGGAGTTGGTTGCATCGTGATAGATCGCCGCGATCGGCGTAGCCAATCCGTAATTCGAGCGGCTGCCATTCAGGCTTGCGTACCAGGCCGCCGCGGCGGAGTGGTCGCCCAGCGAGAGCTGCGTCTCTCCCGTATACAAATTGCCCGCCGCAACCAGCAGCTCGCCCTCGCGGTCGCGCTCAAATCCGTTGCGCGGCAGCGCATTAAACACTCCATACGTCCGGTCGCCCACCTCCGCCTGGTAGCTGCCGCGCTCGATCTCCAGCGCGTCAATATCCTTGGGATCGATCTGCGGGCCAACGTTTGAGGCGATCTTGGTATTGGGAATACTGATGCCGTCAATCAGCCAACTGGTCTGGTGCCCGCCGCGCATGTGCAGCATGTCGTGCGTCATGTACGCGCCGGGAACGTAATCGGTAATCATCTCCATGCCGATGGTGCGGCTGGCGCCGGGAGTTTCGTCAATCTCGGCGCGCGTGATAAGCGTGGTCGGCGTAGCGGAGTCCGTGGCGGAGAGGTCACCGCTCAGCCCCTGGACGGTCACCGACTGCGTAGCTCTCGCCACTTCAAGCATGATGTGCGCCACGGGGTTGGTGCCCGAAGCAAGCTGGATCGGCTCGGTAACCGTGGCAAAGCCCGGCGCCGCAACGCTCAACCGATAGACGCCGATCGGTGCCGGTGCCAGCGTAAATTCGCCGTCAGAGCCGCTCGTCGCATGCACAGCAAACGAGGAGTCCGCCTCCTGCAATCCAATCTGCGCGCCCGCAATGGGGTGGTGTTGCGCATCGTGAACCACGCCATGCAGCGTGGCAAAGACGGTAGCCTGCGCAGGAATCGAAGCAGCCGCAAGCAAAGCCGCGCCAACAAAAGCTTTGTGCATAAGCGCAATTAGACGCAAAGGAAAAGATAATCGCATAAGAAAAGAAGCCTCCAATGTCCGCGCCATTCGCAAACCACATAAACTCAAACAATCCATGCCATAGACAATGAAAGTCCGAGCCATGTGCATTGAATAAAAAGCGCAATCAGTCCGCGCCGTAAGCATGGACAGAAATACGTGAAACAATCCGCGCCGTAGGCGCAAGGTTAATTAGCCCACCGTTTCAACGGTGGGGAAGCTGGCCAACTCTCGAAGACTGAACTCCCGTAGGGACGACGCCGGTTGCCCAAGTACCCCGCGCCGTAGGCGCAAGGTTAATTAGCCCACCGTTTCAACGGTGGGAATGCAGGCCAACTCTCGAAGACCGAAGTCCCGTAGGGACGACGCGGGGAGGGCTCAAGAATTTGATCTTCAGCCTGGAATAACGGCGGGAGGACTGCGTCCAGCGCGGGTGCGGACCCGATGAAATCGAACCGCAATTGGGCGGGCAATCAACGAACCAACCTGCGCGCAAGAGCCCGGCGCCGCGGGCGCGGCGATCAGCGCATCCAGCGAAGCAATCGACGCCCATCCATACCCGGGAAACAACGGGCAGGTGGAAGGCGCGCCGACCGACGGTTTGCCGGAGTCCATCTGCGCGCGCCACCGCGCCATCATGGCACAGTGGTGCGCCCCGTGCCGGCGGCAGCAGGGCGGCAGGCGCGACTCATCACTGGCTTCAACAGCCGAAGCCAGAGGGCCAAAGCCGAAGAACAAAATCAGTACGATCGCCAGCCAGCGCCGCATATTAGACTTATTCTAGCCGAAATTCCCGCCCCTCCACACTTTGAATTCACCAAGCTTCAAGTCAGGTATCATCGAGTTATTGCGCAGTCATCTTCCAATCCACGAGGAAATCGTCCATGTCCGCATCCCATTTGCCCCCTTCGGCTCATGAATCTTCCGCCCCCGATCTCCGCCTGCAGCGCCCTTTGCGCATCGCCCTGATGGGCTTTGGCACGGTGGCCAGTTCAGTGGCGCGGATTCTGGTAGAGAGCAAGCCCGAAGGCCTGGAGCTGACCCACATCTATGCCCGCAGCCTGGCCAAGCGGCGCGCCGATTGGGTTCCTTCCAGCGTCGTCTGGAGCGAGGAAGCCGAAGCGGTTCTTGCCTCCGATGTGGATGTGGTCGTCGAGCTGGCCGGCGGGCTTGACCCGGCCGGCGGCTGGGTGCGCTCGGCGCTCGCCAGCGGCAAAAGCGTGGTCACCGCCAACAAAAAACTGATCGCCTTTCACGGCGTCGAGTTGGAACTGCGTGCAGCGGCAAGCGGCGCTCACTTGAAGTATGGCGCGGCCGTGGCCGGCGGAATTCCAGTGATTCCCGGCCTCGAGCAGGGCCTGGCCGGCGACCGCATCGTACGCATCGAAGGCATCTTGAACGGCACCTGCAACTTCATCCTCAGCAAGATGGAAGAGGGCGCCGAGTACAAGCCGGTGCTGGCCGAGGCGCAGGCGCTCGGTTACGCTGAAGCCGATCCCACCGAAGACGTGGGCGGCTTTGACGCCCGCGCCAAACTCTCCATCCTGATGCGCCTCGCGCTGCGCGTGGCCGTCCATCCAGAGGAAATCACTCCGCGGGCAATCACCCAGCTCTCGGCGGTCGACTTCAGTTATGCCCGCGAGCTCGGCTGCACCATCCGCCAAGTGGCGCGCGCGCAGTTGGTTGGCAGCCAGATTGCGGCCAGTGTGGGGCCGGCCCTGGTGGCGCTGCGCTCTCCGCTGGCCTACTCGCGCGGCACCGAGAATATGGTGATCCTCACCGGCCAATACGGCGGCGATGTAGTCTTCAGCGGTCACGGCGCGGGCGGCCATCCAACCGCGGTGGCCGTGGTCAGCGACCTGCTGGCTCTGGCCCACGGCTCGCGCCGCGTCGAGCTTCCCGCCACACTGGCGCAAGTGAACGGCGAGTTCGAGCTCCCCCATTACATCCGCTTCCTGGTCGATGACCGCCCCGGCATCGTCGCCGAGATCACCGGCGCCCTCGCCCGCGAAAAAATCAACATTCGCGGCATCGTGCAAAGGCCCGGTTATCCGCAGCATGCGCTGCCGTTTGTCATCACCGTCGAGCCCTGCACCAGCTCGGCGCTGCGCCGCGCGCTCGACGCCATTCGCGGCCAGGACTATCTGCTCGAAGAGCCGCTCGACTTGCAGATGCTCGAACAATAACCCACAAATAATTTCGACAACCAGAACCAACCCACAGGAACTTGTCGCCCCCTTTCAAACCCGATTGCTATCAAACTCAATTGCAACGGGTTTATCCTGAATTCACTTGACACGGATCCATCCATCGCTGCTATGCTCACCTCACATTGCACGCGAATTCGCAAAAGGAGAATTCCCCATGAATGCCACAAAGCTTGACTTGAAAGGAACCAGAGTCGAAGAGATCTCCGCTGCCGATGCAACTTTGGAAGCAGACTCTCAGCCCATGGATGATGCCCGCGCGGATCTTCAGGAGGAAGCCTCCAACGAAGCCGCGGCGGCAAGCTAACCGCGAAGTGGCTTGTCAAAGGCTCCTTTCACTACCACTTCCCTTGCTGGCGGCTGATCGCTAGCGCCGCCGTTGCCTGACCGGTTCTCTCCTGCGCAACCAGAAATTGCACATCCCATCCACTTATCCCCGGCGTTCATTCTTGCATTAAGAACTGAGCGCCGGGGCGCTTCACTGCTTGCTCCCCGGCCTAAGAATCGGGATTTGAAGGAAAAAATTAAATCTTTCACGCGGATTGATTCATCCTCTGATTACGCAACCGTCTCCCATTGCGTCCGCTTTGATCTTCAAAGCTTTCCTCCCTCGTCGTGAACTGGAGTTGCGCGGCGGCATGCCCGCATTCCTCGAAAAAATGGAGGATTCTCATTTGACGCGCGCTCTTGCAGGGATTGTGCTCCTTGTTGCTTCTGTTGGCTTGGGCGGAATCCAGCCTGCGCCGGCTCAAACCCGGAACCCGCCGCCTGCTGCGAATCCATCCTCTCCCGGCGGAATCAAGCTGGGCATGCCCTATCTTCCCCTCGATGGGCCGTGGAGGTTTCGCACCGGAGATTCTCCTCTGGACCCCGCAACCCAAATGCCCCTTTGGGCCGAGACGAATTTTGACGACGCGCAATGGGAGCCGGTCAGCCTCAAGCCCCAAGCCGGCGCGCAAGATCCGCTGGGCGGCCAGTCTGGCTACCTTCCGGGCTGGACCGCGCGCGGGCATGCCGGCTATTGGGGCTATGCCTGGTATCGCCTGCGTCTGCGCGTGGCTTCGGCGCCCGGCGAGATGCTGGCCGTCGAAGGCCCCTCCGATGTGGACGACGCCTATCAGCTCTTCGCCAATGGCCAGCTCTTGGGCAGCTTCGGCGACTTCTCCTCGCCGCAGCCGGTCGTCTACTACGCCCAGCCCATGATCTTTCCTTTGCCGGCCGCCGCAACCTCAGCCGCCGGCTCCGGCTCCGGCATCGTGTTGGCCTTTCGGGTCTGGATGGGGCCCAGCGAACTGCTCACCCAGCCCGACGCAGGCGGACTGCACACCGCGCCGCTGATCGGCAGCGCCCAGGTGGTCGCCGCCCAGCATCAAGTCCTCTGGCTTGATCTGATTCGCACCTTCGCCCTTTGTCCCATCGAGGCCTATCAGTTCATTCTGCTCGCCCTGGCCTCATTCTCCCTGATTCTGATCGACCGCTCCGACCGCGCCTACCTTTGGATGGGCTTGGTTTACCTGCTCTCGGCAGCCGACTTGCTGGTCGTGGTCATCATCACCTGGACCCAATCGCTCTCAGGCTATGCCGGCATCGAGATCCGCCACTTCCTTCTGAATCCGCTCTCCTACGCCGCCTGGGCAATGGTCTGGTGGGTCTGGTTCCGCTTGCGCCGCCTGGGATGGATGCCTGTCGCCATTGCCGCGCTCACCCTGGCTCTGGCCCTCTCCAACGCCATCGGCGACAATCTCTTCTTCAACACCATTCCGCAGCCGGTTTCGCTCGCCTTTCACACCGTCTCGCTGGTGGTGCGCCTCATCTGGATGGCTCTGCTGCTCTGGATTGGCCTCGAGGGCATCCGCGAACAAGGCATGGAAGGCTGGCTCACCCTGCCCGCCCTGCTGCTGCTCGGGCTCTCCCGCTTTCAAAATGAGCTGGCGGTGCTGCACATCAAAGCCTTCTGGTTCCCTCTGGGAACGCAGATCAGCATGGGCGATCTGGCCGTCTTTCTGCTCACTCTGGTGGTAGCCTTGCTGCTGCTGCGCCGGATGCTGCGCGCCATCGCGCGCCAGCGGGAGATCGCCATCGATGTCCGTCAGGCGCAGGAGGTGCAAAAGGTCATCATGCCCCAGGCGCACATTCATTCCACCGGCCTGGAGATCGAAACCGCCTTTCGCCCTGCCTCCGAAGTCAGCGGCGACTTCTTCCAGATCATTCCCCATCCCACCGATAGCAGCCTGTTGATGGTGGCCGGCGACGTCACCGGCAAAGGACTCCAGGCAGGAATGCTGGTGGCGCTGCTGGTCGGCGCCATTCGCAGCACCGTCCTCTTCGATCCCGATCCGCTCGCCGTACTCAAGGCTCTCAACCAGTTGCTCTGCGCGCGCGGTCACGCCAACGCCACCTGCCTGGCCTTGCGCATCCACGCCGATGGAAGCCTTCTCGTAGCCAATGCCGGACACATTCCGCCCTACCTGAACGGCCAATTGCTGGCCATGGAAGGCGCGCTCCCGCTGGGCATCTATGAAGGCGCCGAGCCTGCTTCGCTGTGCCTGGCGCTGCACGAGGCCGATTGGCTGCTGCTCATCTCCGACGGCGTCGTCGAGGCCCGCACCCCCAAGGGTGAGCTCTTCGGATTCGACCGCCTGCAAACGCTGCTTGAAGCGCATCCCTCCGCCACCGAGGTCGCCGCCGCCGCACAAAGCTTCGGCCAAAACGACGACATCACCGTGATCGCCATGACCAAAAAGTGAGCAGATGAAACCTAGGGAGCCTCTTGGACAATCCCCTGGATCTCTCCATCCCCACCGCCAATCCGCGGAAGAGGATACCTCTTCCTTCCCAATGCACCCGCCAACTTGCTAACTTGCCATGTCTGTGAAACGGACGCTAACCCGCGAAGAAACCCCAGATGAAATCGAGTTTTTTAAACGGGCACAACTTCACAAGCTGCGGAAAAACTCAATGAGTAAGGCTTTGTAACAAGGGCACGGCTTTAGCCGGGCCAATAAAGCCAATAGAATGAACGGGGCTTTAGCCCCTGAATACACTCTCCTACGCTCCAACGGAGGGAGCAGGAGCCGTGGGGTCCCCTGAATAAAGTCCCATGAACAGCCGGCCTTTAGGCCCGGGCTTTTCGTATAGGCCGTTGAAATGCCTTTCGCTCCTAATCAACTTCACACCTCCCAAAAATTGATTTTGCAGCCTCTCCGCCAACCCAAGACAATTTTGCAGATGGCTCATATACTTGAAGGACGATGTCTTATTCACCTCGCATTTTCGTCCCTTCCAACCGGGCCCTGAGTTTTGTTTGCGCCTCCGTCTTTTCTTTGTTCCTGCTCTGCGGCATCACCGCCGCGCAGCAAACACCCGCCGCCGCCATCCGCGACGCCGAAGTCAACCAGCGCGTCGAGTCCCTGCTCCAGCAAATGACCCTCGATGAAAAGATCGGTCAGCTTACCCAGGTCGGCCCCTGGACCCCAGGACCAAATGGCGAAAAGTGGGATGAGCTTATCCGCAAGGGCGAGGCGGGATCCATCCTTTGGACCGCCGATTCAACCGAGATCCAGAAGCTGCAGCAGATCGCCGTCACCCAATCCCGGCTGAAGATCCCCCTCCTCGTCGGCTTTGATGTCATCCACGGCTACAAGAATGCCTTCCCCGTGCCTCTTGCCATGGCCTCCAGTTGGGACCCCGCCCTGGTCGAGCAGGCGCAAGCCATCGCCGCGCGCGAGGCATCCGTCTCCGGCGTCAACTGGACCTTTGGCCCCATGGTGGATATCGCCCGCGACCCGCGTTGGGGACGCATAGTGGAAGGCGCGGGCGAAGATCCATATCTCGGCGCGGCCATGGCGCGCGCTCAGGTGCTTGGCTTCCAGGGGCCGGCCCTCGGCACGCCCCATCACGTGCTGGCCAGCGTCAAGCACTTTGCCGGCTACGGCGCGGCCGAAGGCGGACGCGACTACGATGCCAGCTACATTCCCGAAGTCCTCTTCCGCAACGTCTATCTGCCCCCCTTTGCGGCTGCCGTGGATGCCGGCGTGGGCACGGTGATGAGCGCCTACATGGACCTGAATGACGTTCCGGCCAGCGGCAACCGCTGGCTGCTGCGCGATGTGCTGCGCCGCGATCTGGGCTTTCGCGGCTTTGTCATCAGCGATGCCTCGGCGGTAGGTTCGCTCGCTGCCCACGGCTTTGCGCGCGACCCCGAAGATGCCGCCTATCGCGGACTCATCGCCGGAACCAACATGGACATGGCCAGCGACACCTATCTGAAAAACGCCGCCAGGCTGGTGGACGAAGGCAAGCTGCCCGTAGCCGTCATCGATCAGTTGGTGCGCGAGGTTCTGGCCGTCAAGATTCGCATGGGCCTCTTTGAGAATCCCTACGGCGATCCGGCCAACAAGGACAAGGTGCTCAATGATCCCGCCCACCGCGCCGCAACGCGCGTGGCGGCGCAGCGCTCGATGGTCCTGCTGCGCAACG
>CAZXVX010000140.1:0-9334 GCA_964644105.1 uncultured Occallatibacter sp.
CCGCGCTGGCGACCATCAACACGGTCGATGGGCGCGAACATGGCCTGGAAAGCGGGGCCAATGTCTTCATGCCCATTCTTACGCCGACGCCTTATCGGCAGATGTACGAAATCTATCCCGGAAAAGCTTGTGTCGATGAAGATGCGACGCAATGCAACCATTGTCTGCGCGGAAGAATTAACCACCTTAGACGGCGTGTTGGAGTTGGTCAGGGAGGCAGAAAAACCGGAGCAAGGTTTCAGGCAGAGAAGCCGCAATCCAGTATGGCGCTTCTGCCGGACTTGAATGAGCCTTCGACACTGTTCGCCATCTTACGTTCATCAGGGGGTGACGTATTCCCAACCAGAAAGGGGAAAGTCAACGGTTAGAAGAGCGAAGCAGTTGCAAAACTACCATCCGATCGAGGACAAGTCCCTTAGGGAGCATTTTATCCCTTTGTCGCGTGCAAGCTCTGACATACCAGGCAGCCTGCAGATGCGGTGTTGAAAGAAAACAGTCCACATATCCCCTCGCTGGAACGAGTAGAAGGCTCACCGATCATTTCTTCCTAACAGTTTCGAAATACCAGAAGCGGCACAATGTGGGCATTTGCTCATTGAACTTGAAAGTTTTGACCAATGTAAAGTTGGTTGCAGTGCTATATCTATTCGGGAAAATCGATAATAAGTTATTAAAAAATATGGTCGGGGAGAGAGGATTTGAACCTCCGACCCCCTGGTCCCGAACCAGGTGCTCTACCAGGCTGAGCCACTCCCCGAACATGGTTTAAAAAAGCGTATCTTTGGGACGAGGCCTGGCAATATTTGCCCCTTGATTCCGCTCGTACTAGTGTACCAGAATTCTGCGGGATCTGGATTTTGAACTCCTTTTCAATACAAGAGGCACCTGCATGCGAAATCTGATTCCAATTCAAGATCAGCCACTGAAGAAGCACTCAGCATAATTGCCACAATCTCATGCACATCCAGGCAGTTTGAATCAAATTTTGAAGAGAGCTGCGGAATCAGAGCACAAATCTGCCTTGCTGCTCACGGCGCTGTTCACGGCAGTGGAAACGCCATTTTAGGAAAAGTTCTCCGAATTGGTTCCGTTTTGGATTTCCTGTCAAAGGGCAGAGACGAAAGAGATTCGTTAAATACTTGATTAAACAGGAGAAAACCTACCCGACAAAGATTGCACTAAATTTCGAATAGATTCTGTACGCTTAGATCATTCAATGAAAAAGAGAGCAGCAGGGGAGAGGAAACGAATCTCTCGAGATCACATTCGGACAGATTCCGCGGATTCGCAAACGTGGGAAGAGACGGAGAGCGTAAACAGGTTAGCCAAGAATGAAAGGCCTTTGCGAAGAGTCGCTCAGGAAGTGATGCAAGCGAATGAAGGCAGCTTGGAATTGGCGGATCGAGACTTTACAGCGATCAGGGCATTTTCCGAATTGAAGCGGAGCAGCGAGGAAGCATAGTCAGGCAGCTTTCTGAGAGTAAAGAAGTCGCCAAACCTTCGCGGTTACCGGTAAACCAATTTGGCGGAAGCAGGGGGAATTTCGATGAGAAATTCCCCTTTTCCTTTTCTATGAAGGAGGAAGTGAGGCCGTGGAATGATGGAACGGGAATGGCGGACATATGGAAGTGGCAGGACAGAGGCAAGCAGTGGTGAAGAAGCTACGTGGAACAGGGTCACCGCATAACAAGGTCAGCCGCGGAAAAGCAAGAATGAATGCCGCAGCCAGCAAGATACTGGAAGCAAACAGCGATAAGATAGCGAATTCGTTGCTTGAAAAGGCGCTCAAAGGAAACACGACAAGTGCAAAGCTTTTGTTTGCGCTTGCCGATGGGCAATTTGATTGTGAGGACGAAGTCGTGATGCAAAATCTGATGAGCTTGGCAGAAAAGCTGACTTCAGAGCCGGAGTTCAACGACGAGTTGACCGAAGTGAAATAGGAAGATGGCTCAGAATCACAAAACTTGGTGTGATGAACTGATCAAGAGAACGACAACTGAGTCTGCACAAAACAAAATCCTCAATACTCATCTCGGTGAAAGTTAATGGTTCATGAGTTCTCAGGTCCCAAAACGAGGAACCTGAGAACTCATGATTTACCCAGTCAGCAATGTGCTGGCAATTCTTTGGCATTGAAGAAACTGACATTACGGGAAGGCGAGCAAAGAGGATTATCGACTTTGCTGAGATCCCGGGAAGAAAGAAGAGAGACGAATGAAGCTCACAAATCACGAGTGGTTGCGCGCCGGTGGATGGCTAAGACTGTTGACGATTGGCTTATGCCTGATCAGCATGGCTCCGGGCATGGCCGCCAGAGCCCAGGCGGTCAGCACAACGACAGTTCAGGGAACAATATATCTGGCCAATGGCCAGCCGGGCTCGGGAACACTGGTGGTGAGCTGGCCTTCGTTTACAACGGCGAGTGGACAGTTGGTGACGGCCGACAGCACGACGGTCGTGATTGCACCTGATGGATTTTTAAGCGTGAGTCTAGCGCCTAATCTTGGCTCAACCCCGGCAGGCGAGTATTACACAGCCGTCTTCTATATGAGCGACGGATCGACGAGCACTCAGTACTGGGTGGTACCAGCAGCGGCACAAGCGACGCTGGCACAGGTTCAGGCGCAACTGATGCCCGCGGCTCAAGCAGTTCAAGCGGTAAGCAAGGCGTATGTAGATCAGGCGATTGCGGAGCTTTCAGGAAGCTTGTTGACGGCATCGGGTGGGACGCTGACAGGACCGCTGACATTGTGCTGTGATCCGACGCAGCCATTGCAAGCGGCCGATAAACACTATGTAGACCAGACATTTGCGCTGGCGGTACCGTTGGCGGGAGGAAGCATGACGGGGGCATTAACGACTCCGTCGGTGAATGGCGTGGAATCGCCGGCTACGGGAAGCTCCCAGACGACGTTGCAGAGTACGATCGGCGCGGCGGGGACAAATGGAGCAGTTGAGATTCCGCCGACCTATGCGGGAACGGATGGATTCACGAATCCTAATGGCGTGTATGTATTTGATCTACGGCAGGGAAGTTCACAGCAGTTTGAACGAAGCGTGAAAGAGTTCGGGGCAGTTTGTGACGGAAGCACGGACGATACAAGTGCGCTACAGGCGGCAATCAACTACGCGCAGACGCATGGAGTATCGCTAACGATTCCGCAGGGAACGTGCAAAACGCAGACGCTGATATGGCATGGGGAGTCAATTAGCGGCATGGGAAAACAAGTTTCGGCACTGATGGGTTTTCCAGGTCAGGATGTGTTGATGACAACCCCCGATAGCACAAATATACTTTCATATACTCGACTAGCCAACTTGACGATTTATGTGGACCAGAGCGAGGATATTTCCTGCTCGGCAGCCAAGAAGCTGGCCCCAGCCGGAAGCTGCACTCAAAATCGACCAATGGAAAGCAATTCGATTTTTTCACCGAGCGGCAATGGATTGACTGGACTCAAAGGAACCGGAGCGGCATGGGCTGTGGGCAACTGCGCGATCGCGATGCCGGCCACCACGGGCGCGGGTGGAAATGGTCTGAAGGTCGCAGAGATTGAAAACATAGAGATTGCAGCCACAGGCGTGGATCCGATGGCGGCGCAGTATCCCGGAGCACATTCGACGCACACTTGCGGTTTATATCTTGCGCAGTGGCCGCAGTGGAGCGAGTTTCGAAATATAGATATTCGCGGGTTAAATACCGGAATTGCGATTCCAGCTCTGCCTGTACTGACACCAACGGGATTGAACGCGGATTCGAATCGCTGGCAAAACATTACGATCCAGGCGGTGCATGGATTTACAGCGACAGCAGGCTCAAACAATGTTCTAGATAATGTGATTTCCATGGTGGGAAATTCAGCGGCGACTGGCGAGCCGCCAACCGGAATAGTGCTTGATTTTTCTGGAACGCAGCAGGGATGGACGATCCGAAATTCCGTGGTAATGCCCGCTTGGGATGCAGTGCAGCCAACACTGACAGTTACGACCTCGGGCGGAGCTGTAACTGCGGTGACCGTGGGTGCGCAAGCAGGGCTGGGATTCGATCCTTACGGCGTTCAGGTTCCACTGGCTTTTAGCGGAAGTTGCACTGCACAAGCGGTGGGTAATGTGAACAGCAGCGGAGCGATTGGAACGATAACTTTAACATCGGGCGGTTCTGGCTGCTCAAATACTACGACAGCAAGCATAAATGTTGCCGGGACATGGGACACGGATGCCCCAGTGAATTTAATTTCCGGGCAAAGCCAAAGTTTTGAGGGCGGCAATCTTTTAAAAGGTAAGGGCGGTTACACGGTTTGGAATGCGTCGGACTCCATGAGTTATGGTACGCAAATAGATGGCGGAGGCGGTAACTTACCAGGCGGTGGTAGTTATACAGGCCAAGTAGCAAACAGCGCAATGGGCAGCGCGCTGCAGGTGGATCAATTTCCGGGCGTCGATTTTGGAGCTAAGTTACAAGCTTGCATCAATGTTCTCAATCCGAGTTACGGAGGAACGTGTGATGCCCGGAATTTCACGGGAAATCTGTCGATGGGATCGAACCTGACAATATCGACGGCGAATGCCACAGTGCAGTTACCGTGCGCAACAATCTCGACATCCAATCAGATCATTGTTACGGCAGGAACCAGAAATGTCTCTATGCGCGGCTGCGCATTGCGCGGCGCTAGCTCTTCCAGCGGAAGTGAGGGCGGCACGGCGTTTTTATATTCAGGAAGCGAAGCGATGTTTCAAGTTGGAGACCCGACATATACGATCGATACAATGGGCTTCCACTTAGACAACGTATTGATTAACACAACAACTTCTACAAGCGGGTTAACACAAGGTCTGGTGGCGTATCGCACGCAGGAGCTGGATCTTGAAAGCCTGTATTTTCTGGGCAATTCCAATCAGACTGGCGTGACTCTGGATGGAACAGGAAATTATACGGGAGGAACATTTCTAGATAATGAATTCAGCGGATTCCTGACAGCAGTAAATGGCATTGGCCATCAGGCCGCAAATCCAGCGACAACTGACTGGCTAAACGCAAGCACATTTGTACGGCTGCATATTGATTGTCCGACAAGCGGTGGAAATCCGATTAATGGAAGTTATGGAATAAATTTGCAACAAGGCGATGGAAATACGTTCACTGGCGGCGATGTGGAGGGCTGCTCGACGGCGTTGCACTTGGGAGCCAACGCACAGAATAACACGATTGTCGGGTTACGAAATGAAAATTCGACTAACCAAATTGTGGCTGATGCAGGCAGTTCTTATAATAGTTGGCTGTCGGGCGGCACGATATTTACGGGCGCATTGACGGACAATGGAACGCGTAATAGTTTTCTGGATACCTTTCACCGAAGCTTTAATGGCATAAATGGCGATTGGTATGGTAGTCAAAAGGACGCTACGGTAACTAATCATTATCGCATCGGAATCGGTTCTGGAAATGAGCGAGGCTTGCTGAACCGCTATCAGACCGATTATGGCTACCGATGGACAATGGGCTTAAGCGACGCAACGGCCGGCGAACAGTTTTATCAAATTCTGGATGAGCTGAACAATGTTTACCGTGTTTCGATCGGGCAGTATAACAATGGACAATCGAGCACCAATAATCAAACCGTGATTAATTCAGCTGGTACGGGTGCAGTCGTTTTGAATGGCTCGAATAACTCTGGAACCGGAGGCGTGGTTATTGGATCGGGTGGAGCTAGCGAGACAACTGTTGCAACAATCAACAATTCGGGAAACGCGCAGTTTAATGGGACATTACTTGTTGGCGGGACGTCCACGTTTGCCGGCACTACGGTGGTGGAAAACCAGGCGGACGCGGAAATTGATTCGATATTGTGGGCAGGATTGACAACTAGCCAGAAGGAATCATTCAGCTACAAGGACTGGAACGGCAACAGTCAGTGGTATATGGTGAAAGATGCCAGCAATAACTGGGCGCTAAATTCTGCGACAGGCGGGCTAGACAGCTTCAAGGCGTATCAAAGCACGAATAGCGGCGACACGTACATTAATGGATCGAACAGCACGGGTGCAGTACGAATCAACTTTGAGACCGGATCTGGAACACAGTTCAAAGTGTATGGAGGAAATAGTAGTACACTTTATGCCGCTTTCACTGGAACGAGTGCCATTCAATTTCCAGGTCTGGCAGCCAGCAGTGGCCATAACTGTCTCCAAATTGATAACTCTGGTTATCTTACCAATACCGGCTTAGCCTGCGGAACAGGCAGCGGATCCGGTACAGTCAACTCAGGTGTAGGCGGACAAATCGCTTACTACAGTGCGTCGGGAACAGTGTTATCCGGCCTTAGCACGGTCCCAATAAATGCCGGCGGAACAGGAGCTTCGACCGCATCCGGAGCGCTGACAAACTTATTGCCGGGCGTGACCTCAAATGGATCGAATGGAATAGCCGTTTCGGGTAACACTCAGCTCAACGGGACGCTGCAAGTGGCAGGCACGAGCACTTTTAATGGCACAACAACGGTTGAAAACCAAGCGAATGCGGAGATAGATGCCACGCTTTGGGCGGGATTGACAGCCAGCCAAAAAGAGTCATTCAGTTATAAGGATTGGAACGGTAACAGCCAATGGTACATGGAAAAGGATGCCAGCAATAATTGGGAGTTAAATTCAGCGACCGGCGGCCTTGACAGCTTTAAGGCGTATCAAAGCACAAATAGCGGAGATACGTACATCAATGCATCCAACCCATCAGGTGTTGTGCGTGTCAACTATGAAACTGGCGCGGGCAGCGCGTTCAATATTTACGGAGGCAATAGCAGCGGACTGTATGCAAGCTTTACAGGCACGACTTCGATTAAATTTCCAGGACTGGCTGCAAGCAGCGGATATAACTGCTTGCAAATTGACAACTCAGGGTACATCACCAACACGGGTGCGGCTTGCGGGACAGGAAGCACCAACGGTACGGTCAACTCAGGCACGACGGGGCAGATCGCTTATTACAGTGGCACAGGAACGACAGTATCGGGCATAAGCGAAATTCCGGTTCTAGCGGGAGGGACGGGGTCTTCGACAGCGTCCGGTGCGCTGGCAAATCTGGGCGGGGCGGCGCTGTCAGGATCGTCGTTTACCGGACCGGTAAGTGTTAACAGCACGCTTTCAGCAGCGAATATCACCAGCATTGGTCCACGTTACGATATTACGAACCCTGTTTTTGGCGCCAAAGGAGACGGCTCCACGGACGATACACTTGCGATACAGGCGGCATTCAACGCGTGCTGGAATGGTGGGGCGTCGCCTCACGGTGGAATTATCGAGTTTCCAGGAGATCACGCTTATGTAGTTTCTTCAACGATCAATGCTTATGATGGCTGCCAGATTGAGGGTACGGTAGGCAATACGGCAGGAGGATATTTACCTCCGGAACTGCTATGGAATGGGCCAACCCCGGGCGCAGTTTACAATATTACCGCGGTCACGGTGGCAGTGAATTCAACGCCTGTCTATGCGCCAAGTTCTCCGGCTCCCTATCCTCAGCCGTACATTGCGATATTTACGGCAACCAATAGCCTTATCGCCGGGCAGTGGGTGGATATCGAAGGATTAAGCCTGCCAGGAGATATGGGACTGAACAGGGGTATCTATCAGGTTGCCTCGGCAACCACGACAAGTTTTACAGTGGCAGTTCCTGTTGCAGCTGCGACGGGCAGTTTTACTGATACAGGAACGGCTACAACCGCTAATATCATGATAGCGTTCGACGCCAACGCCCGCTATGAGCAGGCTATTAGTAACATAGCTCTTGGAAATAAGAGCGGCACCCAGGTAAATACGTTTCAGGTTGGATTTTATTTTGGTTCCCGAGTAGACACTGGTACTCGAATCTCGCATGGAGAAGTATCGGGGGCCACGGAATATAGCTACTATTTTTCCAGTGGCGGAATAAACATTGATTTTGACAAGGGTTGGAGATCGGATGGCGCCGGAATCGCGGCAATTTATTGGAAAGTGGGCGGAGCTGATTCATTTGGAATTGCCAATGGGACAGTGGATAACAATCGCGGCGCCTATGGATCTGCCAGCAGCGGAGGGGCAGTGATTCTGGACAATCAGACGTCCTGTGGCGAAGTGAACTTTACTTCGAGAAACTTCAAGGTCGAGATCAATACAACGCTAACATCGGGGTTTGGAGTATTTACGCTGTATGATTGCCCTTCGGAGGGAAATCCAGAGCAATTTCTATTGAGCTTTGATACAACCTGGGTGGTTCCAGCGAGCGGCAGCACCGCAGGGTTCAATTTTTCTTCATTTGTCATGTCGCCGGCAAATGACAAGACGCTTGTGTTAAGCGTAAAGAATAGCCAATTTGACAGCGGGACGGGATCCAATACGACTGCGGCGTTTGTGGGGATACCAGGTCTTTCTCGGAGTAACATACTTGGAGCGAGCGGACCAATACCACTGCTTACATATTCTCCTTCAATTGCGAGTTCAGGAATTAGTCCAAGTTCTGAGTCGTCTCCGACGCAATTAATGGGAGATCTCAATATCAACCAGTTATGGCAATATGGAATTCACGCGTCCACATTTTTATATTCGGACACGGCATTTGCAGCTTTGCCAAACGCAACTACTCTATACTCAGGCCAAATCATAGCGCCGCCGAGTTACTGGAGTGGAGTGAACGGGAAGCGCTATGCACTGGACGTGGTATACCAGACGGGAACTACGGGCAGTCCAAATGGCGGAGGCACGACCTGCTCTGGGGCGAGTGGGACGAGTGTGCTGACTTGCACAAGTGCCACAGATTTATCGGCGGGTCAGGTGATCAGCATTGGCACGGACACGAACAAAACGATCAATTACGTGAATGCGACACAACCGGGGGCGGTACTGGTCAATTTAACAAACAATTTGGGCTCCACGTATACCAACCAAACGCTTGGGTTTTCAGCGCCGTTACTGGCGCCAGAGATACAGATGCCGACAAAAAACTCCAGTGCGCCAACATCTCTGACGTGGAATCAGGGGGATATGGAAGAGAACTCTGGAGCAACGGCAAACGGAGTTGCAGGGTGGGTAAACGTAGTTGCCGGTACGCCGGGTACGTGGGCTGGGATACCTCTGGGAAACAGCAGCGGGCAGATTGCCGCGTCTCAAATTGCTTCCGGATCTCTTCAAGGCACGGACATAAAAATTTTGACCGCAGGAACTGTGTCTGGAACGTCAGTTCCACTTTGCACGGACGCGAATGGGGGCGCGACGACGGCAGGCTGCCCGGTTGTGTCAGGAATTGTGGCTGTGGCAAATGGCGGCACGGGCGTTGCAATCGCATCGCCTAACACGGTTTTTGCAG
>CAZXVX010000141.1:0-9297 GCA_964644105.1 uncultured Occallatibacter sp.
GGAAAGAAAGCCGCGCTCCAAATTGATGGCAACTTGCAGCGCATCGGTCTTGATTGTGGCCGAGCGAGCATCTTGCGAGAACTGAAAGGGAGCGCCCGCGCAGGATTGGGCGGCATCGAGCATCCA
Organism: uncultured Occallatibacter sp.; assembly: GCA_964644105.1. Lineage (GTDB taxonomy): Bacteria > Acidobacteriota > Terriglobia > Terriglobales > Acidobacteriaceae > Telmatobacter. The sequence continues at coordinate 127 of CAZXVX010000141.1, forward strand.
GGGCTGGGGGCCGGTCTGGGCCGACGCATCAGGCTTGGCCACTACATGAACCACCGAAGCGCCGCAAACCGTAACCTCGATCACCTCAGAGCCTATCGTGGCGCGCATTCCATGTTCAGAGGGCTGCGCCACAACGGGAACCAGTCCTGGCATGTCCTGGCCTGGCATTTGACTCCAGGCGTTGGGAACGATTGAAAACAGAACCAGGAAGGCCGGTATCGCCATTCTGCGAAAGAGATTCATGGACCGAATGAACGAGAAGAATCGGGCGGGTAAACGATTACACACTGGAGGACGCCTTTCCATATTTTGAGGGACACTTTGGTGATTGGTTGGGGGGTGATCCGCAACCAAACTTCTGTGAGTTATTTCATCTATATCCTCACGCAAGAGACCCACATTTGCAAGAACTCAGAATGTGCATCTCTTTTGAGGAGAAGAAAGGCCATGATCTGCCGCGCGGAGATTGCCGAGACGCGTTTGGCGGCCTCTCTGTTTACAGAATGAGGAAATGAGAGTTTGTCAGCTGCGATGGAAGGCGACCATGTGTCCCATCTTTCCGTTGTTCAGACAAGTTCGTTGATGCGGATGGCGAGATTGTTTTCCGCCGCAATCTCGCTCGATCCGGTGGCGGTTGCTCCGGAGAGTGTTGGGTCTGAAGCCACATACTCTCCATCCGACTCGGAGACGCTGCCCGAATACTGCTTTCCGTCAACGGTGGTTGAGAAGCTGGTCACCTGCATCTCCTGGGCGACGCTGCTGCCGGCGCTCGCACCACCACCGCCATTATGGGAGGCATGGCTTGGTTTACTCGGGGCCTGCGCTGGGGCGCTGGGCGCGGAGGCGCTGGAGCCTGATGTGGCCGTTGTTGTCGACACTGTCCCACTCGATTTTGGCGCCGCCTTGAAGGGAAGAGCAATCGCCGGATTGAAAACCGTTCTGCTTGAGGAACTGGATGCTATCGGGGTAATCGTCATCGCTCTCTCCTCCTGAGTAAAAGGCATTCTCCCGATTCGATGATCGGCGGTTCCGGCAGAATCATGAGGGAGGGAATGGACGCTGACGGAAGTTTATTGAGAGGTTCTGTTTTGGGAAGTTGGCATCCCATTTTGGTCTGTTCCTTTCAGGATTTTTTGAGTTTGCTGGGGAGAGTCTGTACAGGGTGAGAAGACTTTAATGACTCAGATGGATTGTTTGAACCGCCTCGGAGCTTGACTTGCAAGGAGCATCCCGTGCGGGCTGTTCTCTGCCTCACAGGATTAGAGAGGCCATCCATGATCGAGACGGTGAAACAAGCTGCCATGCCGAACGGGTGTATCCCTTTCTATACCCTTTTGAACGCCGCACTCGATGTGGTGAACCAGCGACTGGAGGCGCAGCCGGAGAGCGTTGAACTTCTTTGTCAGCGGGGAAATTTTCTGGAGCTGATGGGGCGCGGCACGGAGGCGCTGGATTGTTATGCGCTGTTGCTCGCCCTTGATCCCACGCATCGCGCCGCGCTGAACAACTCCGGCAATCTTCTCACCACCTGCGAAAGAAATGATGAGGCGCGCAGGGTCTACGCGCAGGCGGCAGCCAGTCATCCTGGCGATCCAATGAGCCTGGTGAATTATGCCAATAGCCTGCGCAAGCATAGTGATTTGGAGCCAGCGCGCGCGTACTTTGAGATGGCGTTGAAGGCGGACGCCGACTACTGGCAGGCGCACCTGGGAATGTCGGCTGTACTGGCTGATCTGGGCGATACGGAGGGATCGGTTCGGCATCGCCGCGCCGCCTTCCGAGGGCGCTGCGTGGTTCCGCTCACGTATCGTGGAGCACAGGCTCCGATCACGGTGTTGGAACTGGTTGCAATCGGCGCAGGGAATGCGCGCATCAAGCTCTTTCTCAGCGATCGGATTTACAAAAGATACCTGGTTGCGACGGAGTTCTTTGACGCCGCCACCACATTGCCGCCGCACGATCTTGTGGTGAATGCCATCGGGGATGCCGACTCCGCGGAAGCAGCTTTGGCCGGCGCGCGGGCTGTGCTTGAGCACACCACGGCTCCGGTGATCAACGCGCCCTCGGCGGTGCAGATGACGGGGCGCTGCGCAATAGCGCGCCGCCTGGCCGATGTGCCTGGAGTCATCACGGCAAAGACCGTTGCCTGGTCGAGAGAGATGCTGAGTGCGCCCGATGCGTTGGAGCGGCTAGCCGGGCAAGGTTTTGCGTTTCCTCTTCTGCTGCGCACACCCGGCTTCCACGGCGGAGAGCACTTTTTGCGCGTGGATGCGCCGGATGATTTAGCCGAGGCGCTGGCCACGCTCCCCGGCAGCGACGTGATGGTCATGGAGTATCTGGATGCGCGTGGGCGCGATGGAAAGACGCGCAAATATCGAGTGATGATGATCGATGGCCGGCTTTATCCGCTGCACGCCGCGATCTCGCACCACTGGAAGATACACTACTTCAGCGCGGAGATGGCTGAGAGCCCGGAGCATCGCGCCGAGGATGCGGCGTTTCTGGAGAAGATGGAAGATGTTGTGGGCGAACGGGCCATGGCCGCATTGAAAGCAATTCAAACGGCGCTGGGTTTGGATTATGGCGGCATTGATTTTGGTTTGAATGCGCAGGGAGATGTGCTGCTGTTTGAAGCCAATGCGACGATGGCGGTCTTTCCGCCGACTGAGGGCAGCCAATGGGATTATCGCCGTCCCGCGGTTGAGCGAATCTGCGGAGCCGTACACAATATGCTGGCGACAAGAGCGCGGAGCGGCCACTTCAGTGTGAACTGACCGCCGCGCTTGTTCCGCAATCCGCTTGTGATGCTGCGCAGGCGCTTGGCCGCAGGTAACATTGCCGGGCAGGCTGCACCGTTCCTTGGTACACCAACAAGCCTGAAAATCATGACCTGGTGGACCAAGCACTATCTTTCCGTGCATCGGTAAACCACTCGCATCGTATCGGCTCGCCGACCTTCTTACGGCTGGTACTCCCACAGGTCGTTTAACCCGCCATCATTTCCGCTGGCATCGTAACCCTCGCCCCCAAAGAGCCAGGGATTGCCCGAAGCATCTGTCCAAACCGCGGCGCTATCGCGGCCTCCGGGAATGTTTTCATCGGCAGGTGTACCCAGTGTTCCGTAGAAGCCGGATTGGCCACAGTCGCCTGTACCTTCACAGTTTTTGTTTTGAGGAATCGTGCTGCTGCCGCCCATCCACGCCCACTCGCCATATGCGCCCAGCTTCGGGTCAAACTTCCACAGGTCGTTTAACTCGCCGCTATTATTGTTGGCATCGCTACCAAAGCCCCCTGAGAGCCAGAGATTGCCCAAAGCATCTGTCCAGCTAGCGGCACCCCAGCGGCCACCGGGGATGTTTCCAGAGGCAGGCGTTCCCAGTGTCCCGTAGACTCCGGGGTAACCTGCATTGCTGCCAAGCATGCTGCCGCCCATCCACGCCCACTCGCCATATGTACCCAGCTTCGGATTGAATTTCCAAAGGTCGTTTAACTCGCCGCCCCCAAAAAGCCAGAGATTGCCCGAAGCATCTGTCCAGCAAGCGGCGCTTTCGCGGCCACTGGGGATGTTTCCGGCGGCAGGCGTCCCCAGCGTCCCGTAGGTCCCGGGTTCAATCGTGCCATTGCTGGGAATCGTACTGCTGCCGCCCATCCATGCCCACTCACCATTGGAGCCCAGCTTCGGGTCAAACTTCCAAAGGTCGTTTAGATCGTCAATATTATCGTTGGCATCGTAACCCAAGCCGCCAAAGAGCCAGAAATTGCCCGAAGAATCTGTCCAGCTCATGGCGCCAAAACGGCCACCAGGGATGTTTGCGGCGGCAGGCGTCCCCTGGGTCCCGTAGACTCCGGGCTGACCACAGTATCCAACCTGAGCACAACTTTGATTTTTGGTAACCGTGCTGCTGCCGCCCATCCACGCCCACTGGCCATTTGCGCCCAGCTTGGGGTCAAACTTCCACAGGTCGTTTAACTCGCCCCAAATATGGTTGGCATCGAAACCCCAGCCCCCAAAGAGCCAGAGATTGCCCGAAGTATCTGTCCAGCTCACAGCTTCTTCACGGCCACCGGGGGTGTTTCCAGCGGCAGGGGTTCCCAACGTTCCGTAGATTCCGGGTTGTCCGTAATTGCTGCCAGCCGTGCTGTTGCCGCTCATCCACGCCCACTCACCATCTGCGCCGAGCTTCGGATCAAACTTCCACAGGTCGTTTAACTGGCCCGCACTATCGTTGACATCGTAACCATTGCCCCCAAAGAGCCAGTGGTTGCCCGAACCGTCAGTCCAACTTACGGCACTATCGCGGCCACCGGGAATGTTTCCGGCGGCGGGCGTACCCTGCGTGCCGTAGACTCCGGGTTGACCACAGTTTGAGCAGCCAACCGTGCTGCTGCCGCCCATCCAAGTCCACTGGCCAACTCCACTGCTACCAGAAATGGTGTAAGCAGCCGTGGCCACTGCGCTGTTGGTATAGCCGCTGGCCGTCGCCATTGCCTCAAGAGTTTCTGTTGCGGACACCGTGATGGCGCCGCTGTACACGCTTGAACTCGTGGTTGGCGTAGTCCCGTTCGTCGTGTAGTAGATGATCGCGCCGGCCGTCGCATCGCTGATCGCAACCGACTGTGAAGAGGTATAGCTTCCGGCTGCAACGCTGAAGGATGGCGTCGCTGCTTGTGGTTCGACTGTGACCGCCACTGTTGCATTGCCGGATTGGCTCGAATCCTCTGTTGAAGTTGCAGTTATCGTCGCTGTTCCCGCGCCGGCCGGCGTAAAGACGCCTGCGCTGCTGACCGACCCGATGCTCACGGGACTGACCGACCATGTGACCGTAGAACTAAAACTTCCCGTCCCACTTACGGTCGGGGTACAAGCAGACGTTTGGCTCGTAAAGATCGAAGTTGGGAGGCAAGTGACTGTAACGGACGTGATTGTGGGTGTTACCGGAGGGGTGGTTCCGCCCCCACCCCCACCGCAACCGGTCATGAAAATGATAGCGATGAGTCCTGGCACCAGCAGAACTCGAAGACAAGATGCTTGCACGGCTTTGAACATGGTAGAAACCCTTTCTTGCAGCGCGGCTGGCAGGCCATGGGAGGGATTGGTCAGTATCACGCGCAATCAAGCCAGGCTACCTTTCAGCCTGGAACTCGTACTGATTGCGCGTGAAAGTTCAAAGTAGCAGAAAATTCAAGCGATTTGTATGAATCGGGTGCAGTTCATATGAAGTTGACATCGAATTCGCAGCCGGGGTGGGCACGGACAAAAAAACGCCGCCTCCAAGCCGGATATTGATCGCTTGGCGGCGGGCGATAGCACTCATTGCGCAGCCTCTTAGTCAGCGGAACTGCTGGGATTGCGGCTCTTCTTTGCAGAGTATTTCCTGTTGCTCTCGCCCTGGAGAATCCCTTGCACCAGGATCGGGCAGGAACACTTCGCATCTCTTGCGGAGCTTTTGCTGAATTTTTTAAATATATGGTTCTAATAGCACAGGGAGATTCCCCGGCAATGCCGGGATGGCAGCAGTAGTTTGACGTTTACGGGAATCGTTATTGGTTTGTGGTTTTCTCATTTGCCCCTTGGAATGCGGCCTCGGCACAAATTTGAGGCGCCGTCCCTACGGGACTCCGGCGGCTTTCTTTCTGCTCTTTTCCCACCGTTGAAACGGTGGGCTAATCAACCCTGCGCCTACGGCGCGGGCTAGCTGGGGCGCTGTTGCTTTAGGGAACCTTTGATTCATTTTTTCTTTGCAGCAAAGATTCCCTCGGGGGCTAAAGCCCGCATTTATTTTGGGCCACTTGTGGCGCAGCTAAAGCCGCGCCCTTTCAAAACTTGGACTTATTGGCAATGCACTCAGGTTGGCCCCTTTGAGGGGCCACAAACAGTAAAGCCTCCGGCTTTGCCGGAGGATATTTACAAAATATAATATGGTGCCGGGAGGGGGGGTCGAACCCCCATGACCACAAGGGCCGGCAGATTTTGAGTCTGCTGCGTCTGCCAGTTCCGCCATCCCGGCTCGGGGTGGGATTCCGCCTTCAAAGTATCGCACAATGGTTGCCCTCAAGGCTAGAGGCATCTTTATTTGAAACTTCGCCCTTCTGCTGCGAGGGCGGCAATCGGCAGCGCGAGGGCGTTCCGTAATGTAAATGGAAGGCACGATCCGGAACAGAACCGTGCTTTCCACATACGCAAGCGCTCGAAACGCCGTCTCGCGTGCGACAATGGAGGCAATCGTGATGAATAATTCCACCTCGATCCTCGTTCCTGACCCGGTTACGATTACACCGGAACTTCTGGCCCAGCACAGCATCACCGCCGATGAGTACAGCCGTATTGAAGGCGCACTGGGCCGCGTGCCATCGCTGACCGAACTGGGCATTTACAGCGTGATGTGGAGCGAACATTGCTCCTACAAGTCGAGCCGCGTGCATTTGAAGCGGCTGCCCACCAAGAGCGAACTGGTGGTGCAGGGGCCGGGCGAAAATGCCGGCATCATTGATGTGGGCGACGGCTGGGCCTGCGCCTTCAAGATTGAGAGCCACAACCACCCTAGCTACATCGAGCCTTTTCAGGGCGCGACGACGGGCGTGGGCGGCATATTGCGCGACATTTTTACGATGGGTGCGCGTCCGCTGGCGGTAATGGATTCACTGCGCTTTGGGCCGATTGAAGACGGCGGCGATGAGCCGGAGCTGGTGCGCAAGAATCACTCCATCGTGGAGGGCGTGGTGGGCGGCGTGGCTGGCTACGGCAACTGCTTCGGCGTGCCTAACCTGGGCGGCGAGACGAAGTTCGAGGCTTGCTACAGCGGCAACCCGCTGGTGAACGCCTTTGCGCTGGGCATGGTCCGCAAGGACGAGATTTTCTATGGCAAGGCGAGCGGCGCGGGCAATCCGGTGATTTACGTGGGCGCGAAGACCGGGCGCGACGGGATTCATGGCGCAACCATGGCCAGCGAGGAGTTCCACGAAGGCACCGAGGCCAAGCGGCCCAACGTGCAGGTGGGCGATCCTTTCATGGAAAAGCTGCTGATGGAGGCCTGCCTGGAGGCGATGAAGACGGGCGTGATCGTCGGCATCCAGGATATGGGGGCGGCTGGATTAACGTGTTCGACCTGCGAGATGGGCGCGCGCGGCGGCGTGGGCCTTGACGTGGAGCTGGATCTGGTTCCGCAGCGCGAGACCGGCATGAGCGCCTATGAGATCATGCTGAGCGAGAGCCAGGAGCGGATGCTGCTGGTGGCCATCAAGGGACGCGAAGAAGAGGTGCTGAGCGTCTTCAAAAAGTGGGGCCTGGACGGCGTCATTATTGGCACGGTGCAGGACGAGCCGCGGCTGCGCATCCGGCAAGGCGGCGTGCTGGTGGCCGACATTCCGAATACTTCGCTGACCGACGATGCGCCGCTTTATCACCGGCCGGTTGGGGTTTGGAAGTCGCCGATCCCGGTGGAGCCTTCGGAAGAGGTTCTGGCGCAGCTCAACCTGGACCGCGATTTTACCGCTGACCTGAAGAAGCTGCTGAAGAGCGCCAACGTCTGCAGCAAGCGCTGGGTCTACGAGCAATATGATTCGATGGTCCAGACCAATACCGTACTCGGCCCCGGCGGCGAGGGCGGAGTGATGCGCATCAAGGGAACAGGAGACAGGGAGCAGGGAACCGGCGACCGCGCGCTGGCGATGGCTTTGGACGGCAATGGGCGCTGGGCGTATCTCGATCCCAAGCTGGGAGCGATGCACGCCGTGGCTGAATGCGCGCGCAAGGTTGCCATGACAGGCGCCAAGCCGGTGGCTGCAACCAACTGCCTCAACTTTGGCAACCCCGAGAAGCCGGAGATCATGGCGCAGCTTTCGGCGGCTATCGACGGCATTGGCGAGGCCTGCATTGCGCTGGGAACGCCCATTACCGGCGGCAACGTTTCGCTCTACAACGAAACCAAAGGCGAGGGCATTTATCCGACGCCGGTTCTTGGGATTGTCGGTATTCTGGAGGATGTTTTCAAGGCCGTCCCGGCGGATTTCCAGAAGGCGGGCGATGCGATTTTGCTTTTGTGGCCGGTGCAGCGGGGCGAAGAGCCGAATCCGAAGCTGGAAGTACCCTTCAAACCCGAACCCATGAGATATTCTCCGGTTGAGATTATTGCGCAAGAGCCGATCCCAGAGGCAGATCCGGAAGCTCCTGAAGCCACAGCCGATGCCAATCTGGCCGTCTTTGGCTCCTCGGAGTACGCCAAGGTCATTCTCGGAAGCCTGTGGGGCACGCCGCCTCCGCTTGACTTGGATGCGGAAGCCAGCCTGCACAGGCTACTGGCCAAGCTGGCCGATGAACGGCTGCTCGCCTCGGCGCGTGATATTTCTGATGGCGGCATCGCGGTCGCCCTGGCGCAAGCCGGTTTTGCCAAGGGCATTGGCGCAACCGTTGAGCAGGATCCCTCGCTGATGGTTCATTCGCTCTTCGGCCTCTTTGCCGAACCGGCCTCGACTGTATTGCTTACAACGCATCCCTCCAACATTTCCCTGATCGAAAATCTGGCTGACAAATACAACTTTCTGGCCGCGCGCATCGGCACGACGGGCGGCGACCGGCTGGAGATCACGGTGGACGGGGAGCCGTTTATCTCCGCGCCGCTCACTGATCTGCGCAAACCCTGGGCTTCGGCTCTGGAAGCTATCCTCCACGACGAGGTAACGGCATGAGCGGGTTGCTCTTTCAGGGGGTCGAGGGAGTTGAGGAGGATGCATTCCCTCAGGGGCTAAAGCCCGGTCCCGTATTTGGGCCGGCTCGCGGCGCGGCTAAAGCCGCGCCCTTTCAAAGCGACAAATTGCACGAAGAGTGCGGCGTCATTGCCATCCACGGCCATCCGGAGGCCGCGCGGCAGGCCTACCTTGGGCTTTACGCCCTGCAGCATCGCGGCCAGGAATCGGCGGGCATCGCCACGGCCGACGGCCAGCACCTGGCCAACATCAAGGGCATGGGCCTGGTTTCGGAGATTTTTACCGACGACGTGATTGCCAAGCTGACCGGCTCAATGGCCATCGGCCACACGCGCTACTCGACCACCGGCGACTCGGCGTTGCTCAATGCGCAGCCCATCCGCGTTGAATCCACCAAAGGCCTGATCGCCATCGCGCATAACGGCAACCTGGTCAATCTGGGCAATGTGCGTTCGCGCCTGGAGCGAG
>CAZXVX010000142.1:0-9189 GCA_964644105.1 uncultured Occallatibacter sp.
AGAACTCGGCTTTCAACTTGTTCCCATCGGTTTTGTTCCTTAGGAGAGCCGGGGGTTTTACTGTTTGCGGCCTCTCAAAGGGGCCAACAGGAGTGCATTGCTAAAGCAACAGCGTGGACAACGCCAGCTCGTCCGCGCCGTAGGCGCAGTGGTGATTAGCCCACCGTTTCAACGGTGGGAAATGAACAGAAAGAAGGTTGCCGGAGTCCCGTAGGGACGGTGCCTCAAATTTTTTACTGAGGCCGAATTTCGAAGGGCAAATGAGAAAAACACAAACCGGGAACGACTCCCGTAAACGTCAAACTGCTACTGCCACCTCGGGCAGAGCAGTGGGATCTCCCCACTCTTTAGCATACAAATCGACAAGCTGGTCGATGGAGTACAAAGACGCGTCAATCTTTTTCTCTAGTTTCGATTTGGAAAGAGTTGCAATCAGTTCTTTCAATAGCGGTGTGCTTGTATAGAGCAGGATGCCTTCCGAATGGCTGACTCGCAAAAGTCGATTGGGTACGCCCTCCCACAGCAGGGCTGAGACAACGACGTTCGTGTCCAGCACCAATCGCATCAGGCGCAGGCCTTGGCGCGGCGCTCCGCGCGCATCGCTCTAATCTCTTCGGCAACTTCCTCGGGCGACATATACGAGGGATCGTCCACTGCGGCCATGCGATCCATGGCGGCGAACAACTCGGAAAAGGCTTGCGTCTTTAACTGCTCGCGGAGCAGCTTCTCCAGCGCAGGCGCTGACAACAGTCCGGCGCGTTCGGCTTCCTGAGCCAGTTGATCGGGCAATTCGAGTTGGATGGTCGTCATTTCTACCTCCCTGATGCGTCCCTAGCTCCCATCATAATCCAATCGCCGTTTTGAAACCCTGCGCCCATTGCCTCAACACCCTATAACCCGCCCGGATGGTGTAATCTCGTTTGTGGAAGAAGAACGCTATGCCGGGAAGAATTCTAGTCATCGACGACGAGCCGCAAATCACCCGTGTGCTGCGCGCCTCGCTCTCCGCTCAAGGCTTTGACGTACGCACCGCCAACGAACCCGAAGAGGGCTTGCAAGTCTTCAAAGACTGGACGCCGGACCTGGTCATCACCGACCTGATGATGCCCACCATGAGCGGGGTCGAGGTCTGCCGCGCCATCCGCGTGCATTCCGCCGTGCCCATTCTGGTGCTTTCGGTCCGCGACCACGAGCGCTCAAAGGTCGAAGCGCTCGACGCCGGAGCCGACGACTACGTGACCAAGCCATTCAATACACAGGAGTTGCTCGCCCGCGTCCGCGCTCATCTGCGCCGCGCCCCCGAGCGGACCACCAGCGCCATCGAGGCCGGCGACTTCATCCTGGACGCCGTTGCGCACTCCATCGCCGTGCAAGGCAAGCCGATTCACCTCACACCCAAGGAGTTCGACCTGCTGCTCCATCTGGCGCGCCACGCCGGCAAAGTCATCACCCACCGCGTGCTGCTGACCACCGTCTGGGGCGCGCAATCGGCCCATCAGCCAGAGTACCTGCGCGTCTTTGTCGGCCAGTTGCGCAAAAAGCTGGAGGCCGAAACGGGCAAACAGTATATCCAGACCGAGCCGTGGGTAGGCTACCGCTTTATTCCGGAAGGCTGGGTGGGAAACGCAGAGTAACGCTGTGGAAATCTTGGCCGCGGAGCCAGTCCGGTCAGCGGCAAAAAGCCCGAAATCGCATGAGCTTTTTTTGCGGATTTTCTCTCTCTTTGGTTTGCAAATTCCCGCCCCGCGCCTCCGTTTCCGGCTCCGCATCCCAAAATCGATGAGGTGTGCAATCCGCTCTTTCCCCCAATGGAAAATCGATGTATTTTTATTCTGGTCCGCAGTCGGCGAGGAGAGCGTGATGCCATTTTTGGACTGGAATCTGGATTTTTCCATGGGAGTGGATGCGCTGGATGCTCATCGCATCGCTTATATCGATATTCTGAACGAGTTTTACGTCGAGGTCATGACGAGTCCGCCAGGGTCCGATTCCTCCCGCTTGCTGCGCAAGCTGAATCAGCAGACGCAAGCCTATCATTCCGTGGAAGAACAGATACTCAAGAGTATCCGCTACGCCGGTCTCGCGCAGCATTGCAAACAACATCGCGAGTTCGCTTTGAAGATCCGCGACTTCCAGTCGCGTTACGCCCGCGGAGATTGCGCCGCCCTGGTCCAGATGCCGCGCTTCCTGCTGGAGTGGCTTTATAGACATATGCTCCAGGAGGATCTGCTCTACCGGCGGAGTTTGACGGCGCTGCCGCAGATCGGCGGCTCGAAGACGGGAGGCAGCCGCGTCCAAAATCGACCCTCCTGAAAATGCCCGACTCTTCAAATGCGCCGCTATTCGCGATGAAATGGTCATCCGGTGGAATGGAGAATCTTCCCCTTCTCCGTCCACTGATATCATCCATCCATGCGCACTGACCTGAAAAAACGCTGGCCGCTCTCCCGCATCACTCGCGCTTTGATTGAGGTCGTGTTTATTGTCTTTCTCTTTTATGCAAACCTTCTCATGGGAGAGTTCAATCGAATCAGCGGCCAAGGAAAGACACTGGCCATGGCCCTCCAGGATATCTTTACCGCTACAAATTTCACCATCGCCATCCTTGCCGCAATAATCGGGCACGGCGTCTTCCATTACCTGCGTAAAAAACTGTAGCAATGCTATCGATAAATCACAGCTCTCGTCGGAACCGCCCTAAATCCATGACGATGAAAATGCCATGAAGTTTTAAATTTAGTTTTTGCCTTTGCCTTTGCCCTTACGCTTTTTTTACGGAGATGGGCCGATACTCAAAATTGTTGTGAGCCGGAATGATTCCTCCAGCTCACTCGGAAAGCGTCTCGCCGGTTCTTCCCTCTCCAGGCCATTCGCTGGATGGAAACCGGCCCATCAATCCTCTTGAAGCCTCCGGCGCAACGCCGGATGGAGTTGACATGCAAGATGTAACGATGCTGCTGTTCACGGTTGTTTTCTTCGGTCTGGCGTTTTTGTACGTCAAGGCCTGCCAGAAGTTGAGGTAACCCATGTCCATTGACATCACCACCGCCGTTGCCCTGATCCTGTCGGCCCTCCTGCTGGCCTATCTGACCCTCACCCTGCTCTTCCCGGAGAAGTTTTAATGACCGCCAATGGTTGGTTGCAGTTTGCACTCTACTGTTTGGTTCTGCTGGCCAGCGTTCGACCGGTGGGAATCTATATGGCTCGCGTCTTCGAGGGCGAACGCACCTGGCTTGATCCTGTGCTGCGCCCCTTCGAGCGGCTCATTTACAAGCTCTGCGGCGTCGAGGCCGAGCACGAGATGAACTGGCGCGAATACGCCTTTGCCATGCTGGGCTTCTCCGCCGTCACGCTTGTGGTCACCTACGCCATCGAGCGGCTGCAGTACTATCTGCCGTGGAATCCGCAGCATCTGACCGCCGTTGGGCCGGATCTGGCCTGGAACACCGCCGCCAGCTTTACCACCAACACCAACTGGCAGTTCTATACGCCCGAATCGACAATGAGCTATCTCACCGAGATGGCCGGCTTGGCGACGCATAACTTCTGGTCGGCGGCTGGCGGCATCGTGGTCGCCATCGCGCTGATTCGCGGCATCAAGCGCACCCTCTCGGCCACCATCGGCAACTTCTGGGTAGACATGACGCGGGCGACTCTTTACATCCTGCTGCCCGCCTCGCTGATCTACGCGCTGCTGCTGGTAGCCGGCGGCGCTCCGCAGAACCTGAGCGCCTATACCACGGCGCACACCATCGAAGGCCAGACGCAGACCATCGGCCAGGGGCCGGTCGCTTCGCAAGAGGCCATCAAGATGCTGGGCACCAACGGTGGCGGCTTCTTTAACGCCAACAGCGCCCACCCCTTCGAGAATCCCACCCCCTGGACCAACTTCCTGCAGATCCTCTCGATCTTCATCATCCCGGCTGGGCTCACCTACACGCTGGGACGCATGACCGGCTCTCCAGGCCACGGATGGGCGGTGCTGGCGGCCATGTTCGTCCTCTTCGCGGCGGGATTCACCACCATCTACTGGGCCGAATCGCAGCCCCACCCGCTGCTCGACAACGCCAAAGTGATGCAGACCGGCACGCTTACCGCCCCCTCGGGCAACATGGAAGGCAAAGAGGTGCGCAACGGCATCGCCGCCAGTTCCCTCTTCGCCACCATCACCACCGACGCCAGTTGCGGCGCTGTCACCAGCATGCACGACAGCTTTACCCCGCTCGGCGGCATGATGGTTCTGCTCAACATTATGATGGGCGAGGTAATCTTCGGCGGCGTCGGCTCCGGACTCTACGGCATCCTCATCATGGTCATTCTGGCGGTCTTCATCGCCGGACTCATGGTGGGCCGCACCCCCGAATACCTGGGCAAAAAGATCGAAGCCTACGACGTGAAGATGTCCATGCTCTATGTGCTCATCTTCCCGCTGGTGATTCTTACGCTCACCGCCATCTTCGTTCTCTCGCCCAACTTCGGACTGGCCGCGCGCACCAATGCCGGACCCCACGGGCTCACCGAGATCCTCTATGCCTTCACCTCCGCCGCGGGCAACAACGGCTCGGCCTTTGCCGGCTTGAATGCCAACTGGTGGCTCAATGTCACGATGGGCTGGGATATGCTCATCGGGCGCTTCCTGATGATGATTCCCGTGCTGGCCCTGGCCGGCAATCTGGCGCAGAAAAAATCCGTGCCGCCCTCGCCCGGAACCTTTCCGGTCAACGGCTCCCTCTTCACCGTGCTGCTGGTAGGCATCATCGTCATCCTGAGCGCGCTCACCTTCTTCCCGGCCTTGAGCCTGGGACCGATTCTCGAGCACCTGCAACTGCACGTGGGCAAACTGTTCTGAGCAGTCAGCTTCTAGCTTCCATCTACTAGCTGCTAGCTACTTGTCTTCGGAATTGAAAATCGGATTTTCCAGCATTGGCACTAGCAGCTAGAAGCTAGCAGCTAGAAGCTGAAAGCTAAAAAAGGACCATCATGCTAGAAAAAAAATCTCTTTGGAATACGGAAATCATGGCCCAGGCGCTTGTGGATGCCTTCCGCAAGCTCGATCCCCGAGGCATGGCCAAGAACCCGGTGATGTTTGTCGTCGAGGTTGGCTCGGTGCTCACCTCGCTGCTGCTGATCGACGAAACCATCCATCACCAGGGAAACTTTGCCTTCAATCTGCAAATCACCCTCTGGCTTTGGTTCACCGTGCTCTTTGCCAACTTTGCTGAAGCCATGGCCGAGGGCCGAGGCAAGGCCCAGGCCGATACGTTGCGCAAGGCCAAGGGCGAAACCATCGCCAAACGCTACACCGCCGACAATCAGTTGGAAGATGTGGCCAGTGCTCTGTTGCGCGTCGGAGATATCATCTACGTCGTAGCGGGCAGCTATATCGCCGGCGATGGCGAGGTGATTGAAGGCGTGGCCTCGGTGGATGAATCGGCCATCACCGGCGAATCCGCTCCCGTCATTCGCGAGGCCGGCGGCGACCGCTCGGCCGTTACCGGCGGCACCAAAGTCCTGTCGGATTGGATCAAGGTCAGAATCACCTCCAACCCCGGCGAAACCTTCCTCGACCGCATGATCGCGCTGGTCGAAGGCGCAACCCGCCAAAAGACGCCCAACGAGATCGCACTCTCGATTCTGCTCTCGGGCCTGACCATTGTCTTCCTGCTTGCCGTGGTCACGCTGCAACCATTCGCCATCTACTCTCAGGCCCCCCAGACCGTCTTTGTGCTGGTCTCTCTGCTCGTCTGCCTCATTCCCACCACTATCGGCGGGCTGCTCTCGGCCATCGGCATTGCGGGCATGGACCGCCTCGTTCAGTACAACGTGCTGGCCATGAGCGGACGCGCCGTTGAAGCTGCCGGCGATGTGAACGTGCTGCTGCTCGACAAAACCGGAACCATCACCCTCGGCAATCGCCAGGCCACCGAGTTCATCCCTGGCCCCGACGTCAGCGCCGAGCGGCTGGCCGATGCCGCGCAGCTCTCGTCGCTCTCCGACGAAACCCCCGAAGGCCGTTCCATTGTGGTGCTGGCCAAAGAGAAGTACAATCTGCGCGGGCGCGATCTGAGCCAGGCCCACGCCGAGTTCGTTCCCTTCACCGCGCAGACCCGCATGAGCGGCGTCAATCTGCCCGGCACGCGCATCCGCAAAGGCTCGGCCGAGGCCATTACCCGCTTCCTCGAGGAGCAAGGCTCATCGCTGCCCAAAAAGGTGCGCGACGCCGTCGAAGAGGTTGCCCGCAACGGAGGCACGCCGCTGGTGGTCGCGGAAAACTCCACCGCGCTCGGCGTCATTCACTTGAAGGACATCGTCAAGGGCGGACTCAAGGATCGCCTCGCCCGCCTGCGCGCCATGGGCATCCGTTCAATCATGATTACCGGCGACAATCCACTGACCGCCGCGGTCATCGCCCGCGAGGCCGGCGTGGACGACTTCCTGGCCGAAGCCAAGCCCAAAGACAAGATGGACCTCATCAAGCGCGAGCAGGCCAAAGGCAAGCTGGTCGCCATGACCGGCGACGGAACCAACGACGCCCCAGCCCTCGCCCAGGCCGACGTAGGCGTGGCCATGAACTCCGGCACGCAAGCCGCCAAGGAAGCCGGCAACATGGTCGATCTCGACTCCAACCCCACCAAGCTCATCGAGATCGTCGAGATCGGCAAACAGCTCCTGATGACCCGCGGCGCGCTCACCACCTTCAGCATCGCCAACGATGTGGCCAAGTATTTCGCCATCATCCCGGCAATGTTCGCCGGAGTCTTCCCGGTGCTGAATGCGCTGAACATCATGCACCTGTCCACCGCACACTCCGCCATTCTCTCAGCGGTCATCTTCAACGCCATCATCATCATCGCGCTGATCCCGCTGGCCCTGAAAGGCGTCAAGTACGAGCCCAAGGCAGCCGACATTCTGCTGCGCAACAACCTGCTCATCTACGGCGTCGGCGGCATCATCGTTCCGTTCATCGGCATCAAGGCCATCGATCTGGTGCTGGTAGCGCTGCATCTGACATAGAGAGCGGAGTTAGCGGTTGTTAGCGGAGTTAGTAGAATTTATAAGCTGTCAGACTAATTCCGCTAACTCCGTTAACCGCGCTAACTCCGCGAACACCGCTAACTCCGCGAACACCGCTACAAGGAGAAAGAAAATGCACTCCATCTGGAAGACATCCATTCGCTTTACCCTCGTTACGCTCGTCCTGCTCGGCTTGGGCTATCCGCTGCTGGTCACCGGCATCGCCAGCGTCGTCTTTCCCAAGCAAGCCGCGGGCAGCCTGATCAAGCTCAACGACGGCACAGTCATCGGCTCCGAGCTGCTCGCCCAGAGCTTTGTCAGCGATAAATACTTCCATCCCCGCCCCTCGGCGGCGGGCAACGGCTACGACGCCACGGCCTCCAGCGGAACCAATCTCGCCCAATCCAGTCAGGCGCTCGTCACCCGCCTGCAGGGCGACATCGACAAGCTCGCCGCGCAGAATCCCGGCAAGCCGGTGCCCATTGACCTGGTCACCTATTCGGCCAGCGGACTCGATCCTGACATTACCCCCGACGCCGCCAGCTTCCAGGTGCCGCGTGTCGCCAAAGCCCGTGGCTTGAGCGAAGAAGCTCTCCACAAACTCATCGCGCAGCAGATCACCGGCCGCCAACTGGGCGTGCTCGGCGAGCCGCGCGTCAACGTCCTCGAACTCAATCTCGCTCTCGACAAGCTGACAAAGTAAGCTGTAGCGCCAAAGATGTAGCTCCTAAGGTGTAGCGCCGGTCTCCAGACCGGCTGTGGCGCGGACGTCCCTGTCCGCGCATATTCAGATTTAATGACAAATGAAATTTCCTTTGGCTTTAGAATCCGGCGTGGACCGGGAGGTCCACGCAACAGCCGACCGGGAGGTCGGCGCTACTTGGTTGTCGACGCTAGTTAGAAGTTGGCGCAACTTGGTTATTGGCGCTACTAGGTTGTAGTCATTACCTTCTCGCGGTTGACGCCCGCGCCACCAGCTCCGGCTCCACAATCACCGTCTTCGGTTGCGGCTGGGTCTTGTGTTCCAGCAGCGTCAAAGCCAGCTTGGCCGCCCTCTCGCCAAGCACTTCCGTCCGCTGGTCGATGCTCGAAAGAGGTACGCGCAGCTCCGAATCGTAGTGCAGATTCCCCGAGCCGATCACGGCAATATCCTCCGGAACCCTCAATCCCGCATCAAGAATCGCATGAACTGCGCCGATCGCCATCGGATCGTTGTAGCAGAAAACGCCGTCCGGTTGCGGACTCAGCGCCAGCATCTGCTTCATCAAACTGGCTCCGCTCTCGCGACTATGCACATCGACATTGCGGTGCGTGGAAACATACTCCGGATTCAATTGGATCGAATGCGCTCTCAAAGCCTGCTCATAGCCCTTGAGCCGCCCCATCCCTGGGCTGTTCTCCGGTCCGCACAGGTGCGCAATCCGCTTGCATCCCACTGCGATCAGATGCTCGGTGGCCAGCCTTCCCACCGCCTCATCATCCACGCCGACATAATTGGCTTCAAAGCCGGCAAAGCTTCGATCGATCAAGACAAAGGGCGGTCCTTCTTTCTGAAGGCGCTTAAAGGTTGTCGGCTCGGCGCTGGCCGAGGCGATAACCAATGCATCCAGCCGGCGGCTCACCAGCCGTCCGATCTCCTGCTCCTCCAGATGGGGATTGTCTTCTGAAAGAGTGATGGTTAGAAAGTACCCCTTCTTGCGCAGCGCGGCGGAGAGCGAAACGGCAATCTGGGCAAAGAACGGATGAAGCAAATCAGGCACCACCAGGCCCACCAGGTAGGTTCGCCCCGTCACCAATCCCCGCGCCGCCAGGTTCGGCGTGTAATTCAATTCCTTGATCCGCTGCATGACCCGCTTGCGCGTCTCACTGCCAATATCCTGATGATTGCGCAACACCTTGGAGACCGTAACCACGGAGACTCCAAGATCGCGAGCTATATCTTTCATGGTTACCGGCATGAAATTAATATACCTTATCGATTCAGAATTCTATAACGCGAAAGTAAACGATATTTTGTATTCAATATATATATTTTTTCGATGGATCGGAAACATGCCCTGACACAAAACCTGGGAAGGCAATTGTGTCAGGGCAATGCAGGGCGCTATCGCTGAATCCGGCTGACGTCGCGCACCGCGCCGCGGCTGGCGCTGGTGGTCATGGCGGCGTAGGCCT
>CAZXVX010000143.1:0-9042 GCA_964644105.1 uncultured Occallatibacter sp.
AGAGCCTTCTCCGGCCTGTCCTTTTGCTCATTTGTTTCCACCTGCCCGCAAAGACCACAACGGCCACCCCGAAGGATGGCCGTTGTGGTCTTGCTCAATGAAACTTGCTTCCCGCAGGCTGATTCTTACGCCGCCAGCTTGCGCTTGAGGACGCCGGCCAGACCCGCCAGCCCGCTCGCCAGCAGCAGAAAGCTGGACGGCTCCGGCGTGGGATTTTCGGTTTGGCCCAGAATCTGGAAGGTCTCTGAATTTGTGCCGAAGTTATCGTTCATACCATTCAAATCACTCAAATATGATGACTCAGGCTGGGCCTGGACCGCATCCGAGGGACCGTCGCTGTCATCCCAACCTGCTGGTCCTCCGTCCATGGTCACTGCATTCTGCAATTGCAAATAGTAAGTTCCCGCGGCAAGTGACAAATCGGGGAGGGAGAATGACTCCTGATCGAGATCCCAGCCCCATCCATGCGGGTCAGTGCCCAGATAAGTGTCGATCACGCTGGCCGTACCCGAGGCATACGTGTTGCTGCCAAACGCAGTGTCCGTGATGAGCCAGTCTAGTTGCGTCATCGTATCACCCGGAGCGAGCCAAGCAATCATGTTAACGCCGGTAAGTGTGGAATTGGAGGCAAGTGTAAATGAATCAGAAACTTCCCACCCATAGTTGATGTAAAACGCCCCGTTGTCGTTATATCCGTAGCTGGTTGATCCGGTGTTGTCGTACAAGGTTGTATCTGCCAGGGCGGGGAAGCTGCCCATTGCGCCCAGCAAGATAAGGATGAATGCAGGCAGTAGCGCTCTTTTCTTCATGGTCGAACCTTTCAAAGAAATAGTGGCGTTGCGAATCACTCCATCCGGGAAAGAAATGGAACGGTTTCTTGCTTGCGCATTCTTATCTTTATGCATTGAAGAGACAAGGCAGGGAGATTAGCGCGCAAGAAATTCTAATGAAACTGTTGCAATTAATATGCCAATATTTGCGATCTATAAAAATATCAGTGTGATAAGGAATCAGGCGCATGGGCTTCATCTAAAAGATGAAAAGCTGCTAAGTCGGAGACATTCATTGCATCCGCATACTAATTTAGAGAGTGCAAGAAGTTGCATTTTGGAGCGAAATGGATTGCTGATCGATGGGTTCCACCAACAAATGCAAAACGGCCACCCTTTCGGATGGCCGCTTCTGGTTGGTTTGAAGAAGAAACTCACTGCTTGATTTGCTGCCCTGGACGCCTAAGCCTTCAGCTTGCGCTTGATGAGACCCGCCAGACCAGCCAGCCCACTGCCCAGCAGCAGGAAGCTGGAGGGTTCGGGCGTATCAGATATGTCTTCCGTACCCAGAATTTGGAAGGTCTCCGAACCGCCACCTAAACTGATATTCGTCATCGGACCAATGTCTCCCGCATAGGCAGTCGAAAGCCCATCACTCTGGTCCCAGAATGCGCCAATGCCATAAAAGGTATTGACGCTATCAATCTCCAGCCAGTAGGTAGTATCAGCATTGAGCGCCAGACTGGGGATGGAGAATGTCACGTTATCAATGACGTAACCGTATTCCCTGGCGAAAAGTGACGTAGACGGTGCGGACGACAACGTGTCCGTTGTAATCGCCCCCGCCGGCAGTCCCGTTACTGTCTCGTTTACAATATCGGGATTTGGGACGGATGTGATCTCATAGGTTAAATCGATTGGAAAATCGGTTCCGAAATCCCCAGTCGCAAGCCAGAGGGCCACCGTCGCTCCGGTAACAGTGGAATTTTGCGACAAAACAAAAGAATTCGTGATCTCCTGGTTTACGCTCCAGCCCTCCAAATTGTAGGTGCTTGGGCCCGAATTGTCATAGAGGGTGGTGTCGGCGAGCGCGGGAAGCGCGGCGAATAGCGCAAGGGAGAATAGAGCAACAATTGCTGATTTCTTCATGGTCGTACCTTTCATCGTTTGCAACGGACGCCGAAGTCCCTTCGTGAGGGGATGTGGCAGTTTCGGCGAAGTTGCCGGTAAAGATAAAATTCCACTCATTAATTTGCAATTAATAGTCCAAAATTTGTGATATTTAAACATCTGAATGTGACAAGGATTTAACCACGCCACGCCGGTTTCCGGCGCAGAAAACACACTTGCCTCAACCGCTTACAGTCTTCCGAACCAGAGAAAAATTGTGCAAAGAATTGCATTTTGGAGTGAAACGGATCACTCATCCGCACGCCTGCCAAAGGGAGGGCAAAAAGAAATCGGCGGCAAAAGAAACGGCCACCCCGAAGGATGGCCGTTGCTCTTTCGATCACAGATACCCGGTCACTGACCCTTGATCTCTGTTGATTTACCGTTCGCTCTTCCAGTTGATCAGATCGCCGAGCGTGGTGGTGGAGCTGGAGACGGGCGCCTTGTGGGTTTCCTTCTTGTAGCTCTCGACCTGGGCGCGGCTGGCCTCGTGGTGCGAAGCCGAGCGCAGGCTGAGGCCCACCTTCTTCTCCTCCACGTTGATCTTGATGATCTTGAAGTCGTGCTCCTGACCGGTTTCCAGCTTGGAACCGGCTTCGTCGCCCGCCTCGGAGATGTGGCAGAGACCCTCGACGCCCTCGGCAATCTCGACAAAAGCGCCGAATTGCGCGGTGCGCAGAACCTTGCCGTGGACCTGATCGCCGATGCGATGGGTGGCGAAGAAGCTCTCCCAGACATCGGGCTGAAGCTGCTTGATGCCCAGGCTCAGGCGGCGATTCTGCGGCTCGACGCCGAGAACGACAGCCTTGACCTTTTCGCCCTTCTTGACGACCTCGGAGGGATGCTTGACGCGCTTGGTCCAGCTCAGATTGCTGACGTGCACCAGGCCGTCGATGCCGTCCTCGATCTCAATGAAAGCGCCGAAGTCGGTCAGGTTGCGAACGCGGCCCTCGACGATGGTTCCGGCGGGATACTTGTCCGTCAGATTCTCCCATGGATTTTCGAGTAACTGCTTCATGCCCAGCGAGATGCGGCGGTCAGCAGGGTTGACGCTTAGGACAACCGTCTCGACCTCGTCGCCCGGCTTGACCAGCTTGGAGGGATGCTTGAGGCGCTTGGACCAGGTCATCTCGGAGAGGTGAACCAGGCCCTCAATGCCCTGCTCCAGCTCGACAAACGCGCCGTAGTCGGTGACCGAAAGAACGCGGCCATGCACGTGCGCGCCCACCGGGTAGCGCTCGGTGGCATCCAGCCACGGATCGGGCGTCAACTGCTTGAAGCCCAACGAAACGCGCTGCTTGTCTTTGTCGAATTTGAGCACCTTGACCTGAATCTCGTCGCCGACGTTGACCAGATCGCGGGGATGCGTGAGCCGTCCCCAGCTCATGTCAGTGATGTGCAGCAGGCCGTCAATGCCGCCCAAGTCCACGAACGCGCCGTAATCGGTCAGGTTCTTGACGGTGCCGGTGAGGATGGTGCCCTCGCCCAACTGCTCCAGCGTTGTGGAACGCTTGGCGTTCTGCTCTTCTTCCAGAATCTCTTTGCGGCTGACCACCACATTGCCGCGCTTCTTGTTCAGCTTGATGACGCGAACTTCAATCTGCTGACCAAGATAGCCGTCCAGGTTGCGGACCGGGCGAATCTCCAACTGTGAACCGGGCAAAAAGGCCTTCAGGCCGATGTCCACCGTCACGCCGCCCTTGACGCGGCTGACCACGGTGCCGGTGATGGGCGTTTTGTCGGCGGCGGCCTTCTCAATCGCGTCCCAGACGCGCAGGCGCTGCGCACGCTCATAGCTGGCCAGATAGCCACCCTCCGGCTCCTCTTTCTCAATCACCACTTCAATCGAGTCGCCGGGTTGAAACTTGACCGCTCCAGTGTGATCCAGAACCTGATCCAGAGGCACCAGCCCCTCGGACTTCAGGCCCACATCAATCACCAGATGCTTTTCCGTCTGTTTGAGCACCGTGCCGGTGACCACTTTGTCGCCATAGGCTTCCACGGCGGCGGCCTCGGCGGCCTGCTCGCGTTCAAAGGCTTCAAGAGCGGCGGAAAAATCATCCAGGGACTCCAGATGATCCGCCAGAGCAGCGGCCTTGGCAGGCGCGGCTGCCACTACAGTTTCGGCTGCGGCTACGGGTTCTGAAGACTCGGAGGGCGCGGGAACTTCCGCGACTGCGGGTGCGGGCTCAGCCTCTGCCGCGGCTTCCACCACGGGTACGGCCTCGACTTGAGGCTCGGTTGGGGCATCGGCGTCCAGCGCGGGTGTTTCGACTGCAGGGGCGGTCTCAGGTGTGGACGTGGATTCTGGCAACGGCTGTTCAAGCTCCGTCGCAGGGTCAAGGGTTAGGGCTTCAATTTGCGTATTCAGGGTTGTGCTCTCGGGTTCGGGATTGAGGGGGTTTGCCATGTACGTGCCAGCTCCGGGATTCCTTGGCTCCGACGACGTGAAAGAAACTGCCGAAGAAGCTGCTCGGTCGGTTGCGATGGCCGTCAACCGGGAGCGGAGGCCGCTTCACCCGTAGGCGCTTGTGACAAGCGTACCCTTACAAAGGACACTTCCGCCAGCCAGTGAAGGCTGGGGTGGGAGGTGTCTGATCTCCTTGGGATACACCCGGCAGGCAACGCAGTAGCTGGAGGGCGGCCGCAGCTCGCTGCTGGAATCCGCGCAGCAAGCTACGCCCTCAGTGTAGCAACCGCCGCGCGGGACCGTCAATGCAAACGTGTTGAAATTTAATGGCAAATAGAAATCTATTTGCGGCGCGGTTCGGCGGAAAATATGAAGCTGAAGGTGATATTTGCTTCCATGATTTGGCGGCATTTCTTTCCGTGAACAGGAGACGCAGCCCGCTTGCTGACGCGCGTGTTTCCGTGAAGCGGAAGCTAACTTGCTGATTTTGTTTATCAAACACTTCTCATTGCAGTTTTGTCCATTCCGAGAAACAGGCACTATACTGATGCAGACGGAATTCCAAATGGACACTCTCTTCACACCCTGGCGCTACGCCTACATCACTTCCGCGGACAAGAGCGACCGCGCCGGCGTTCCGGAGAAGCTTGCAGCTTGGCCGGGCGACCATCACTGCGTCTTTTGCAACCTGATCGCCAGCATGGATTACGCCATTGCCCAAGGAATGAGCGCGGTGGAGGCCGAGGCTACTGGCGGGCTGGTCTATCGCGGCGCGCATTGCTTCATCTGCCTGAATGCGTACCCTTACACTTCCGGTCACGTGATGGTGATGCCCTACGCGCATCTGGACCGGCTGGCGCAACTGCCCGCCGCGGCCGCCCACGAACTGATGGACCTGGCGCAGCGCACCGAGCAGGCGCTCGAAGGCCTCTATCACCCGCAGGGCTATAACTTCGGACTGAATTTGGGCAGGGCCGGCGGCGCGGGAGTGGCCGGGCATCTGCACCTGCACGCTATGCCTCGCTGGCTGGGCGACACGAATTTTATGACGACGGTGGCCGAGTCGCGCATCCTGCCCGAGGATCTGGAAACAACCTGGAGGCGGATGCGGGCGGCGTTCGGGGAGACTGACCGCATCTAGGAACTCTCGTCCCTCGAAGCTCACAGGAATGGATTGACGATCTTCAGAGTGCCGAAGTTCTGGCCATGCTGCATATCTTCCGAATAGAGAATCGCGCAACCGGCATCGATGGCTGCACACACAATCAGTGAATCGTACCACTGTAATTTAGCAGCAGTATGCAACCGCAAAGCGTCTTCATAAAGCTTCAAAGAGGAATGGATTTTCAACATGGGTCGGAAGACGCGTTCCAGATAATCCTGACGATCCTCAGAGTTCATGCGGCTTTCAAAGCGCTTCGATGCGAGATTGAAAAACTCCTGAACCACCTGGTAGCTGACGACGCCGCTGCTGTTGCCGCGCACCTCGCGGATGAGTGAGGCAGCGCGTTGCTGTTTGACGGGATCGTTGCGGTCAACGGCATACACAAAGACATTGGTGTCGAGGAAGCATCTATCGCTCATTCATCTCATCCCGTGTGAAATGTCTTCCTGCATGTACGTAAGTGATCCGTTCCATCAGTTCATCAAAGGCCCGGAGGTCGTTGCTGGGCTGTGTGAATTGAGCCAGCCACTCTCGAAAGGCGTCGTTGAGGGTGCGGCCCTGTTGTCCGGCAAGGATGCGGGCCTGATCGATCAAATCTTCGTTGGCGCTGAAGGTGATGTTTCTCATGATTCCAGTGTACACTGGAATAGTGCGCACTGCAAGTGTTTTCGGGGGGAGCAGGGGCCTTCAGGCCCATGAATGCAGGCCTGCAAAAAAAGTGGCTTTAGCCACGGGCCTTTCCTCTATATGGCTGATTTCACTTCCGAAGAGACGAAGCCCGTGCCTAAAGGCCCTCTCGATTGTGCCTGGTTTTCATGGGCCTGAAGGCCCATGCTCCCTCCGTCTTAACTTTGCAAAACATTTTTCAGACGCTTATTTTTGCTGGTCAGAATCTGTCTTGTCTGGATAAATGACTGTTCCTTCGGCGTCCACCACAATCCCGCCATCTCCTTTACTTAAGTTGGAGACGACCGCCGCACCTAAAACCAGCAATATGATAAAAATAACTCCAACACCAATCGACAGCCTTGCGCGTATAGAATCGCTCTCGCTTCTTGCTCCAAACTCCAACAGGCTATTCGTTGAAGGATCGGCGGGATCGTAATATACCGTCGCCGTGAAATCCTGGCCATTGCCGGCAATATCCATCAGAGTTTCTTGAGAGGAAGCATCGGTCTTCCGGTCAGGGCAAATTTCGTGTCCGGCATAACTGGTTCCATTCACTACAAAGCTAAAAATACATTTGCCGGACCAGTTAGAGTTGTTCGAGCTGACGCGACTCATTCTGGAAACATGGGCAATCGTGGTGCTTTCATTTTGGGCAAGGGCTGAATCCTGACTCGCTTTGTAATAGCAATAACCTCCATAAGCAAAGGCAATCACCATTCCCAGAAGAAAAGAACCCGCGATAGACTTCCAGCTTGAATTCATCGGCTCTCCAATCAATCAATCAACAAACATTGAGGATGAGTATAAGTTGCTGTGCCGGGGGTGGCAAAAGCATATCTCATAAATAAGTGCGCACAGGAACCACACTTACCAACCCGATTGCAATTTGCAAAGATAAGGCTGGAGTTATACGATTACTCCGCCTCTTCGTTCTCCTCCACCTCCGCCGCCAGCGCGAGGCCGGGCTGCGACCACTCGGGCGACTCCAACTCGCGCAGGTCGGGTTGCAGCCTTCTAACTTCGGCTAACTCGCCGCTGGAGTGGGCTAACTCGCCTAACTGGCGGCCATAGGTGAAGACGCCGCCTTTGCCTTCGATGGTGCCGATGAATTTGTTGTAGTTATCAACGCTCGCGCTGAGCGAGTTACTGAGTCTTGTCAGATGGCCTTGCGCTGTTACCAGCTTGTCATAAATCTTCTGGCCGATCTCGTGAATGGCCTTGGCGTTCTGCGTAATCTCCGATTGCTGCCAGCCGAATTCGACGGCGCGCAAGAGGGCAATCAGCGTCGTCGGCGTAGCCATTACCACATGATTCCTGGCGCTGAATTCGATCAGCGAAGGATCAGCTTCGAGCGCCGCGCTGAAGAGCGCTTCGCTCGGCAAGAAACAAACCACAAAATCCGGCGCCTTATCAAACTGCTTCCAATACTCTTTGCTGGAAAGATCCTTCAAGTGCGCCTTGACGCGTGCCGCATGAGCCGCAAAGTCAGCCGCGCCGCTGGCATCCAGAAAGGCATCCAGTGGCGTCTTGGCATCGACCACGATCTCGCGGCCATTGGGTAGTTGAATGGTCATATCCGGCCGCAGCATCTTGTCGTCTTCGTCGCGCGCAGTCACCTGCTCGCTGAACGAGCAGTACTGCACCATGCCTGCATATTCGACGCAGCGCTTCAGTTGCAGTTCGCCCCAGTTGCCGCGCGTCTTGGGAGCGCGCAGGGCGGTAATCAACTGCGCGGTTTCATTCTTCAAGGCGGTAAGCGAGGCGGGAATCGAACTCTGGATATTCTCCACCAGCGTCTTCACCTCGGAGTACGCGCCGGCGCGGGATTTCTCCATCTCCTGTGCCTGCGCATTGAGGGCCATCAGCGCGGCACCCAGCGGGTCAAGCAGGTTCTTGATGGCCACTTCCTTGGCTTCCAGGGTCTGTTTCGCTTCGCTGGTTTGGCCGCCAAGCTGCTCCCGCGCCAGAGTCAGGAAGGATTGCGTATTGGCGCGCAGGGCATCGGCGGCAACGCTCTTGAAAGCGGCGTCCAGGTCGGACTTCATCTGCGTGTATTTGGCCTCTTCGCTGCGCAGTTGCTGTTCAGCGGTGGCCAGGTGACGACCGAGCATATCCCGCTCCCCGGCGACCGAGGCAATCCGGGCTTCCAAATCAGCCTTCTCAGCGCGCAAGCCCAGAATGACCGCGTCTCGATCCTCGGCTTGCGTCTTGAAGCGCTCGCGCTCCGCGCCTCTGATCCTGAGTTCCGTCATCTCTGAATAGGCGGATTCGAGTTGCTCGCGCAGGGGCATCTCGCGCGACTCGGCCAGCTTGCGTTCATTCTCCAACTGCGTCCGGGCGGCGGAACTGGCATGACTGCCTCGGATGGCGAGACCAAGGAGGATGCCAATAAGAAAGGCAACAACGCCGACGGCGGCTAATAGTATGAAGGGGTTTCCCACGATAAAAATCCTCTTCGCCTAATGTACGCCTATTCTCAACGTTTTTCATGACAAATTTGCAAGATTTCTGATCCCTGATCCCTGATCTCTGATCCCTGCCTTTACACGCCTCCGGCGCTCCCGATAGACTAATGAAACGGGAGCCGCGCATATTTTTGTTTGGGGCAGTTGTGTACTTGCGCCTTGAGCCGGTATGGTTAATTAGCGGTGCCTGTAAGGGCGAGCCCCGGAGAGAATCCGAAGTTCAATAACCACGAGGAGAAGCACGCATGGCCGTTGCAGATAAGATCAAACAGATTATCGTCGAGCAGTTGCAGGTCGACGAGGCCGAAGTCACCCCCGGCGCCAGCTTTCAGGAAGACCTGGGCGCGGATTCGCTGGATGTCGTCGAGCTGGTAATGCAGTTCGAAGAGGCCT
>CAZXVX010000144.1:0-8996 GCA_964644105.1 uncultured Occallatibacter sp.
CAAAGGGCAGCCGCTTGGAGAGGTGCATCGTCTCCAGCTCCGCCAACTGCCGCGTATGCGTGCGCTCATAAACGATGCGCCCCACAATGGCGAAGAGCAGCCCGGCGATGACGCCGTGCGAAAACATCTGCATCACCGCGCCGGTGACGCCGATCTGGTTGAGCGTTACGAGGCCGAGCAGCACAAAGCCCATATGGCTAACGCTGGAGTAGCCGATGACGAATTTGAAGTCGGTCTGCGCCAGAGCAACCAGCGCGCCATAAACAATGCCGATGATGGCCAGCACCGCAAAGACATCCCGCCACGAGCCGATGCCGATGAACGAAAAGCCCCACGGATCAAGCCCGCGCGGGAAGAGTCCGATGGCGATGCGCAGGCAGCCATACGCGCCTAGCTTCATCACCACGCCGGCCAGCAGCATCGAAGCCGCCGTCGGCGCGGCGACGTGGCCGGTCGGCGCCCAGGTGTGAAAGGGCCACATGCCAGCGAGAATCGCAAAGCCGGTAAAGACCAGCGGAAAACACCAGATTTGAAAGCTCGCCGGCAGCCCAGCGTGCGCCAGCGCGACGAGGCTGGTGGAATGGCTGCCTGCCGTGGTGTAGGCCGCCAGCAAGCCAATCAGCACCATCGCCGAGCCGACAAACGAGTAGAGCGCCAGCTTCATCGCCGCGTACTCGCGCCGCGTGGAACCCCAGATGGCGATCAGAAAGTACTTGGGCACAATGGCGATTTCGTAAAAGACAAAGAGCAGAAAGAAATCGAAGCTGAGAAAAACTCCGTACACTCCGCCGATCAGCGCCAGGAAAAAGGCGAAGAAATCCTTTGTTTGTTTTTCTATATTCCAACTGAAGAGCACGCCGGCCACCGCAGCCAAGCCGGTCAGCAGCACCAGCACGCGGCTGATGCCGTCGGCGGCCAGCAGGAAGTGAATCCCCATCGACGGCACCCAGGGCAGATCAACCAGCGTTACTCGCCCCTGCCCCATTCCCGCCGCAAACCCCTGCACCCCCAACGCAAGGCCAGCCACGGCCACGGCGAGCGCACTCCAGCGAGCCAGTGCAGGCCGCCCTTTGGGCAAGAGTGCCAGCAGCAAAGCTCCGGCAAACGAGAGATAAATTGTATATGCCAGCATTAAAATCTCCAGTGAGCCAAGAGGTACATAACCGTTGGATTCACATTCTCCACGATCAACTGCGGCAGAACGCCAAGCAAAATCATCAATCCGATCAGCGGCGCCAGCGCCATCCGCTCGCCGTGGTGCAAGTCAGGAAAGCCCGCACAATGCTCCGGAACGGGTCCGTTGAAGACCTTTTGGATCACCGTTAGAATCACTGCCGCCGTCACCAAAAGACCTAGAATCGAAACCGTCGCCGCCACCCAGGCCAGCGAAAAGACGCCACGGAAGATCAGGAACTCGCCCACAAAACCATTCAACCCTGGCAGTCCGAGCGAACTAAAGAGCGCAATCCCCATCAGCCCGGCCAGCACGGGCGCGGGCTTGCGCAGTCCGCCGAACTGATCGATGCCGCGATGGCCGCCCGTCCGCTCTTGCAGCATGGCCACAAACCAGAAGAGCAAGGCCGCCGTCAGTCCGTGGTTGAACATCTGCAAGATCACGCCATTCAACGCCATCGCCTGATTGGTCTGCGCGACAACACCCACTGCCGGAACCGCCAGCGCAAAGATGCCCAGCAGGCAATAACCAAGATGGTTTACAGAGGAATATGCAAAGACGCGTTTCAGATCCTTCTGCGCCGCCGCCGCCCACGCGCCCATCACCACCGTGGCCGCGGCCATGATCAAGAGAGGCGTGCGCATCTGATGGATCTGCGCGCCAAACAAAGGCAGCGCAATCCGCAGCAACCCGTAGACGCCCATCTTGGACATCGCGCCGGTCAGCAGCATGGTCACCGGCGAAGGCGCTTCTGCGTAGGCCGCGGGCAGCCAGGTATGAAACGGAAAGATCGGTACCTTGACAGCAAAGCCAGCCAATACGCCAATGGCCAACCAGAGAATCGCCGCCGGCCCCAGCTTCGTCGTAATCATCTGCTCCAGCTCGCCGGTCGAAGCCAGCAGCGTCAGGTGCGGAAAGTCCATACTGCCCGTGGAAAGATAGACCGCCAAAAACGCCACCAGCAGCGCCACGCTTCCGGCCATCGTGTAGACAAAGAACTGCGTCGCCGCCGGTCCTCGCCGCGCCCCGCCCCACAGCTTGATAAGGAAGAAGGCGGGCAGCAAACTCAGCTCCCAGAAGAGAAACCAATGATAGAAGTTCAGCGCCGTGAACGACCCAAAGAGCCCCGCTTCCAGCACCAGCACCAGCGCAAAGTAAAGCCCTGGCTGATGATGCACCCGATGCGCCGCATCCACCGACATCAGCACCACCAGCGCCGACAGCACCAGCATCAGCGCCCCCAGCCCGTCCACACCCAGGTAATAATTGATCCCCAGCGACTTGGCCCAGACGTGTTGCTCGACGAGGCCCATGCGCCCATCCGCCGGCAGTTGCGTCCAAACGAACAGAGTCAGCACCAGCGCGGCCAGCGTCGTCACTAGCGCCACGCCGCGCGCATGCTTGCCGGCCACAAGCGCCAGCGCCGCGCCCAGCAACGGCAGCACGGTCAACAGCGTCAAGATAGGTATTCCGGTCGTAAATTCGTTCATGGCCGGCTGCTCCAAATCAGAATAACCACCAGCGCCACCACACCCAGCGCCATAATTCTCAGGTAACTTTGCACGCGCCCCGATTGCACCCGCGCCAGCAATCCGCCGCCTCCGGCTAGACCAGCGCAGCCGTTGTCAAAGCCGCCATCCACCACATTCGCATCCAAGAATCGATTCAGCCGCGCCCACAGAGCAAAGCTGCCCGCCACTCCGGCCACCGCGCCGCCCCAAACCCGCCGGTCCAGCCAATCCGTCACACGCGCCCACCAACCATAAAACGCGATCACCGTCGCGCTATACAACTCATCCACATACAACCGGTCACGCAGCCAGCCCCAAGCCATCGGCGCAGCCTTCTCCAGCGGGTCCGGCTCCATTGGCTGTGGAGAGCGGTCGCCATAGATCTTCCAACTCAACCACCACCCAAAGATAACAATCACCGAGGATGCGAGCATCAGCGTTCCCAGTCCAGGCTCCATGAATCCATGCCAATCGAATGCCGCTGCGCGCCCGTCCAGAAAGGACCGGAACCAAGGCCATGCCGGTGTGCCAATCAACCCCAGCGCCATGGCAAAAAACGCCAGAATCCCCAGCGGCGCGGTCATCACCTTCGGACTCTCATGCGCCGGCTTGCCGCCCCGCCAGACGCCAAAGAAAACATACGCCACCTGCCGCGTCATATAAAACGCCGTCAGCAGCGCGCCAAAGACCAGCATATAGAACGGCGCCTTGGCCACGCTCCAATGCTGCGCGGCCTCCAGTATTCCATCCTTCGACCAGAACCCGGAAAATGCCAGCGGAAAGCCGCACAATGCCAGCATTCCTATCGAATACGTTATAAATGTAACCACCATATCGGACTTCAATCCGCCCATCTTGCGAATATCCTGTTCCCCGTGGCAGCCGTGAATGACTGAACCCGCGCCTAAAAATAACAGCGCCTTGAAGAAGGCGTGAGTTATTAAATGAAACATCCCCACAGCCACGCCGCCCATGCCCAAGCCGGCCATCATGTAACCTAACTGCGAGACCGTCGAGTAAGCCAGAATCCGCTTGATGTCGTTCTGCGCCACGGCAATCAGCGCGGCAAAAACCGCGGTAAACGCACCCACCCAAGTCACTACAGTTAGTGCGACAGTCGTTCCGCCTGAAGGCATTCCAGCGGCCATCAGCGGATAGACCCGCGCAATCAGATAAACACCCGCAGCCACCATCGTCGCCGCGTGAATCAGCGCCGAGACTGGCGTCGGACCCTCCATCGCATCCGGCAGCCAAACGTGCAGCGGAAACTGCCCGCTCTTGCCCGCCGCTCCGGCAAAGATCAAAAGACCAATCGCACCCGCCGCCGTCAATCCCCATGCGGCTGGCTGAGCGAGCAAACCAGTTAGCGCCCCAGCTTCCATCGACCCAGCGCCGGAGTTATAGAAGAGTAGAGTGCCTGTCTGCGAAAAAAGCCAAACCATCCCCAGCAAAAAGAAAACATCACCCACGCGCGTAGTGAGAAAGGCCTTCTTTGCCGCCGCAGCCGCCGATGGCTTCTGATACCAAAATCCGATCAATAAGTAGGATGTAAGTCCCACTAACTCCCAGCACATAAAGAGCAGCAAAATCGAGTTAGAAATCACCACGCCTAGCATCGCTCCGGCAAAGAGCGAAAGAAAGCAAAAGAAGCGCGTGTAGTTTTCGTCGTCCTTCATGTATCCGGTTGAATAAATAAAGATCAGCAGCCCGACAAAGCTGACCATGACCAGCATGACAGACGAAAGCGGATCAAGTACCCAGCCCAAATCCACATGGGCTGCGCCGACTTGAATCCACGTAAAATTAACTGTCTCGCGCACCGCCTGCCCATGCATCCATCCCGCCGCTACGTGCGCAAATGCAATTAGCGAAAGTAAGAGTGCAAAACTCATCGAACCAATCGCCAGCGTCGCAGAGACTTTGCGCTTGCCTTGCTTCAAGAGCGCAGCCACGCCAGATGCAAGAATTGGCGCAATGGGAATCAGCCACAGAATCTCCGTGATGGGAGAGGCCGCAACCAGCGGAGTGAATGAAATAGTTTCTTGCATCAACCTCTCACCCCTTCATCCTGTCCATTGCATCAATGTCCGTCGTATGCGCGTGGCGATGAATCTGAATCACCAATCCAAGCCCCACCGCCGCCTCCGCCGCCGCCACGGCAATCGAAAAGATCGCGAAGATCATCCCCGTCAGCTTCTCCGGATGCGGCCCATAGCGCCAGAAGGCTATCAGATTCAAGTTAGCCGCGTTCAGCATCAGCTCAATCCCGATCAGCACCAGAATCGCGTTGCGGCGCGTGAGCGCTCCGGCAAGTCCAATCGAGAACATTAATGCGGCGACCAATAAGTAACAAGCCAGCGGCGTCATTTTTGCCCTTCTTTCGCAACTTCCGATCTTTCGTGCAGCGCCACAATCACCGCACCGATCATCGCCGCAGTTAATAACACCGCCACGATCTCAAGCGGTAGAACGTAGCGCCCCACCAGCGCATTGCCAATCTGCAAGACTGTCACTTGAGGCACAGCCGTCAGTTGCGGCAGCGCCTTCATACTCCCCATCACCGCCCAGCCCAGCACGGCAAAAACTCCCGCCGCAATCACCAATCCCATCAACCACGTCCGGCTGAAAACTCCGCCCGTGGGCGTTTCCGATCCTTTGGTCAGTAGAATCGCAAAAACCACCAGGATTGCCACTGCACCAACATAGACCATAAACTGCGCAAAACCGGCGAACTGCGCATCCAGATTCAGAAACAGCAGCGCCATGCCGGTAAAAGCCACCGACAGCGCCAGCGCGCAATGCACGGTATTCTTCAGCAGCACGGCTGCCAGCGCGCCCGCCACCGTGAGTGCAGTCAGCACATAAAAAATAAAGCTCATCGCCCGCACTTCCCTTTCTTCGTAAGCCAAAAGAATCTGTCATCCTGAGCGAAGCATAGCGAAGTCGAGGGAGCTGCGGTTCCCTTCTTCATCGGCTCAAAATGTTGGGTGCCCCATCCATGCGCGTTCTTTGCGCTTGGGTGGGAAACCAAGAACCCAACTCGGAATAACTCACTCCGCATAGCGATAACTCCTCGGCCCAATCTTCCCTTTGCGCATCTCGCTCCAACCGAGCGCCGAGTAAGCCACGATCAGAACCGCCGAACAGACCACCCAGCGCAGCCATCCATCCCCCATAAACCTCCATGCCGCCGCCACAAAAAGATTCAGCAGGCACATCGGAAGAACAAACTTCCAGGCAAAGTTCATTAACTGATCCTGCCTAAGTCGCGGCAGCGTCCCGCGCAGCCAAATAAAGACAAAGATCGATAGCATCAGCTTCGAGAAAAACCAGATCCACGATGGAACCCAGTTCAGCGCGGCCAAGGGCGCCGACCAGCCGCCCAGAAAAAGCGTAGTGCCCAAGCCGGAGATGGAAAACATCGCCAGATACTCGCCCAGAAAAAAGAGCGCAAACTTGAAGCCGGAGTACTCCGTATGATAGCCGGCCACTAACTCCGACTCGCCTTCGGGCAGGTCAAAGGGTGAGCGGTTGGTCTCCGCCGTCGTCGAAATCGCGTACATAATAAAACCTGCGAATCCCCACGGCGTAAAAATGTACCAATGCGGCAGCCCATAACTGTAATGATCCTGCGCGGCCACAATCTTCGTGAGCGAAAGCGAACCGGTAATCATCACCACGGCTACGCTTGACAGCAGCAGCGGAACCTCATAACTGATCATTTGCGCCACCGCGCGCATCGCGCCCAGCAGCGAATACTTATTGCGGCTCGACCATCCAGCCATGAAAACCGCCAGCTCCGTCGATGCGCCCATGGCAAAATAAAACAGCAGCCCGGCATCCATGTCGACCAGCACCATGTTACGGCCCATGGGAAGCACGGCAAAGCCCATGAAGACCGCGATGACCAGCACAATCGGCGCCAGAAAATGCACCGCCGCGTCGGCGCTTAAGGGAACAATATCTTCCTTGGTCAGCGACTTGATGCCGTCGGCAATCGGCTGCAAAAGGCCAAACGGCCCCACGCGATTCGGCCCCAGCCGGTTCTGAATGCGCGCCAAACCCTTGCGCTCAAAGACCGTGGTCAGCGCAAAGAGCGCTGGAAAGAGGCAGATGATCATCGCCACGGCAAGCAGCGTGCCGGCTGCGGGTTGCCACGCCGTGGGAAGAAAACTCACTAGCCAATCGCGGAGCAGAACGAATATCTGGTCTAACTTGTCGATCATCCGTTCTCTCCTTCCAATGCCTTCGCCGCGCTCTTGGCCGCCGCCGCATCCGCGGCCGCCTTGGCCTTGGCGATAAATTTAGCTTTCTCTTCGGCCAGCTTCGCATCGACGGCCGACGCTTCCGTGCAATGAATCCGATTGTAATATTCATTCGGCTTGGCCAATTGATCGCGCTTGAGCAGCAATCCGCCAAAGCGATCCGCCGTCGCCAGCTCAAATTCGGTGTCCATCTTAATGGATTCGAACGGGCAGACTTCGACGCAGATCTGGCAGCTCATGCAGACCGCAATATCGATCTCAAAGCGCGCCGGATAAAACTGCATCCGGCCCACGAAATCCGGTTTCTTGTCCTTTGATTTCTCAATAAAAATGCACTTCGGCGGGCACTCTTTTTCGCAGATCTGGCAAGAGGTGCAGCGCAAGCCAGCCAGAGCATCCGTCCCGTCGAAGACCAGAAAGGGAAAAACGCGCGCTGACTCCATCGGCGCAATCCGTTCTTCCGGATACTCGACTGTCGTCAGCCGCTCCGCAATAAAGTAACTGCCGAAGAAATTCTTCGCCGTCTCCGTCAGTCCTTTGATGATGCCTTCACCCAGCAAATTACTCCTCCAAGTATAGCTTCTAGCTCCTAGCTTTTAGCTTCTAGCTTCTAGCTTCTAGCTAGAAGCTAAAAGCTAGCAGCTAGCAGCTATCTATCCACTTCTCCCAACACAATGTCCACGCTGCCAAAGATCAGCACCACATCAGCCACATCGCTGCCCAGGCACATATCTTCGAGCACCGTCAGGTTAATCAAACTCGGCGGCCTGATTCTATAGCGATAAGGATTCGCCCCACCGTCGCTGACGAGATAAAAACCCAGCTCGCCTTTGGGCGCTTCAATCCGTCCGTAGGCTTCGCCTGCTTTGGGACGGATGCCTCGGCTCTTGGCCTTGGGGTCCACCACCGGGCCGCCGGGAATATCTTTGAGCGCCTGCTCCAGAATCTTGATCGACTCGCGCATCTCCAGCAGGCGAATCATGAAGCGGTCGTAGACATCGCCGTGGTCGCCCAGCGGCACGCGGAAGTTAAAGCGGTTATAAATTCCGTAGCCATCCACTTTGCGAATGTCGTAGTTCACGCCGGATGCGCGCAGCATCGGTCCAGTCACGCCTGCATTCACCGCCAGTTCAGCGCTCAGCACACCCACACCCTGCGTTCGCGCCATCACAATCTCGTTGCTCCTGAGCAGCCGCTCGAACTCGTCCGCGAAGCCGCCAAGGCCCGCCACCACCATGCGCGTGCGGTCGAGCCACTCAGGCGATGCATCCACGCGACAGCCGCCGAAGCGCATATAGTTGACCATCATGCGCGCGCCGGTCAACTCCTCAAAGAGGTCAAGAATCTTCTCCCGCTCGCGAAAGGCGTACATCAGCGGCGTGCCGCTTGCGCCCATCTCTTGAATTAAAAATCCAATCGACGAGGCATGATTCTGATAGCGCGTCAGCTCACCCAGAATCACTCGCAGGTATTCGGCTCGCTCCGGGACCGCCTGACCAGTCAGCTTCTCCACCGCCAGCGCGTAGGCCCAGTTGTTGGTCATCGGGCAGATGTAATCCAGCCGGTCGGTGAAGGGCATCGATGCCAGGTAGCTCTGCCCCTCGGCAATCTTCTCATGGTTGCGATGCAGGTAGCCGAAGACCGGCCGCAGCTTGATCACCCGCTCGCCGTCCAGCGCCACATCCATGCGGAAGACGCCGTGCGTCGAGGGATGGTGCGGTCCCATCGCCACCTCCAGCAGTTCCCCGTCGCCGCTCTCGGCAATCAACTCCGGACGGTTCCAGCCCACCGGCTTTTCGGGGCTGGCCGAAATGTCTGTGACAAATGAATTCATTGTCCCGCCGATACCCCGTCTTTCTGATCCCTGATCCCTGATCCCTGTTCCCTACTTCTCTTCAGCACCTCATCATGCGCCGTCGGCTCCCACTCGAAGTCGTCCGGCTCGCGGTAATCGCGCCGCATCGGATGATCCTTGAAGTTCTTCCACATCAGCAGCCGCCGCAGGTCTGGATGGCCGGTGAAGACAATTCCATACAGATCAAAGAT
>CAZXVX010000145.1:0-8950 GCA_964644105.1 uncultured Occallatibacter sp.
GGCGGAAAAGCGCGCCAGGTAACGCCGCACGGCGGGGTTCTTCATGCAGTTCATGATTAGTCTCCTTTACTTACTGACAACTTAACTTTACATTTTTCGCAAGATAATGTCAAGTGTCTTTGACAATTTTTTTCATTGCGGCGGGATTGCAACGCTGGGAGATCAAATCCAATTGCGTCTCAACTGGGATCATTGGAAATGCACTACACTCATCCCATGGGTTTTAAGGAATTTCTGGCGCTTTTAGAATCGAAGCGTGCCGGAATTCAAAGGTTTGGAGAGTGAGAAAGATGCGTCACTTCAGATGGGGATGGATGGTGTTGGTCTTTGCGGGGCTGCTGCTGCATGCGCAAGCGCCGCGCTCGGCGGAATATGAGCAGGTGCAGCAGCGGCTGGCGCGGGGATGGAATACCTGGGATATGCGCTCGGTGGCGACGCAGGTTTTGCTGCCGGAGGGGCTGGCAATCCATGTGGGCATCCAGCATAATGCTACGGTCAATGGCGACGCATTTCTGGGTGATGCGCTGATTGGGCGGCTGGAGCCGGGAGCAGAGGTGGTGACGCCCGGATCGCACTCCTGGGATGGCAGCTACACCAGCGCCGATTATGCGTGGAAGGGGCATAAGTGGCGCGTGGAGAGCGCGCACGATGGTGCGGATCTGGTGATGCTGGTGACGCCGCTGAAGGCCGAAGCCATTTCAGCGCTGCCGCCGACGGTGGTCTTTAGCGTGAATCATCTATGGAATTATCAATTTGGACCTCAATTCGCTGGCGATCCTGGAAGTGTTTATAGAATTGTCGCCGTCGAAGGCATGGAGTATTCGGTTGAAATCGATTGCACTTGCAGGATGTCTCAGGATTCGTTCTCGCGTTCCCTTCCCGTGGCGCCTCCCTACTTTGCTGCTGATCTGAGCGCACCGGTCGGTGTGAGCGCGCAAATCTTAAATGGACGGAACAGTAAGTTAAAGCCCCCGCGCACCGTCGAGCAGATTCGCAGCATCCTCGACCGTGAGCGGAAGGCCTACGATCAATCGATTGAGGCGGCGGGCGCGAACGGCCCGATTCTCGACGCGATTGAAACGGTGCTGGGCTGGGACACGTATTACGAGCCGGAGAAGGCGCGCGTCTTTTCGCCGATCAGCCGGGTGTGGAGCGTGAACTGGGGCGGTTATGCGCTCTTTGACTGGGATACATTCTTTGCCGCCACGCAGGCCTCGATTGGCGACAAGGATCTGGCCTACGCCAACGCGGAGGAGATTCTGCGCGAAGAGACGCCGCAAGGCTTTGTGCCCAACTTTGCGCGGGCCGGCGGCTGGAAGAGCGCGGACCGCAGCGAGCCTCCGGTGGGCGCCATCACCGTGCTGGGATTGTATGAGAAGTACCATGACCGCTGGTTTGTTGAGGACGCCTATGAGCCGCTGCTGAAGTGGAATCGCTGGTGGGCGGCGCATCGGGAGATGGACGGCTATCTGACCTGGGGCAGCGACGGCGACAATGAGCCGCAGAATCTGGACGACAAAACGCGCGGCGCGTGGCAAGGGGCGGTCTATGAGTCAGGGCTGGACAATAGCCCGATGTACGACGGCAGTTACTACAATCCCAAGACCCATCTGCTGGAGGTTGCGGATGTGGGGCTGATGAGTATGTATGTTGCCGACTGCGACGCGCTGGCCAAAATGGCAGATTTGATGGGCAAGACGGCGGAGGCCAGGGAACTGCGTGAGCGCTCGGCGCGCTTCCGGGCGAAGCTTGAGACGCTATGGGATGAGCCGACGGGGATCTTCCTGAACAAGGACTTGCACACCGGGCAGCCGCTCAAGCGACTTTCGCCCACCAACTTCTATCCGATGCTGGCGCGGGTGGCCACGCCGGAGCAGGCCAGGACGATGGTCGAAAAGCACCTGTTGAATCCCGAAGAGTTTTGGGGCGAGTGGGTGATTCCGGCCATCGCGCGCGACGATCCGGCCTTCAAGGACCAGGACTATTGGCGCGGAAGAATCTGGGGTCCGATGAACTATCTGGTCTATCTGGGTCTGCGCAACTATGACGACCCGGCGGCGCGCAAGGAGTTTGCGGAGAAGTCCTACGCGCTCTTTCTGAAAGAGTGGACGGAAAAGCGCCACGTGCATGAGAACTACAACGCGGTGCTCGGCACGGGCGACGACGTCACTAGCAGCGACCGCTTCTATCATTGGGGCGCGCTGCTGGGATATGTCGAGTTCATGGAAGCGGGCGGGGATAAAAGCTCCGTTGAGCTTTTATCAAATAAGAACAAGGTTAAATCGCCGGCCCTTCACGATCTTGGCGTTCTCAAATTTGGCTTCGAGGTTAGTGCGTTGCCTAATCCACAAGGCTGGAACAAATCGAACCCTATGCCTGCAAAGTGCGCTGGGCAGGCAGGAACGAGCATTGAATGCACAGTCTTTCATTATTCGATTCGCAATCTCGGAGATCGTCCAGTCAGAAATACCAGATCTACCTGCGATGATGACAGCATCGTACCGGAATACCGTATAAACGAAGGAAGATGGAAGCGCCTTAGACCCATTCTGCATGATTGCATTGCAACTGGCTTTATTGTGACTCCAATCCTGCCTGGGGAGGCGGCGGAGGGTAACTTTACAATTTCCCAGCTCGAACAGAGATTCAACACCGCGCCGCTCTATCCCGCTGGAGAGTATCACTTCCGCTTTTATTTTCAGCCGAGTGCCTGCATCGCCTCTCCAGATGGCTCGTTCTGCCTGGAAAGGCCCAAAGATCAGCCTGCTGTATTGTCGAATGAAGTCAAGGTGAAAGCCACGGAATTTGTTCCTTCTGACAAGTCAGAATAGGAATGCATTAAACTCAACCCATGGGCTTTCGGGATTTTCTTGGCAATCCGGCGACGGTGACGCATCTGCGCGAGAGCATTCGCGCCGAGCGCTTTCCGCAATCGCTGATCCTGGCCGGTCCACGCTAGTTTCTTTCTAGAACTTCTCGGCAATCCGGCGACGTCAAACCGAAAAGTGTTATAGTTCATCGCATGAACGCCTGTACTCTATTTTCCATTGCCATCTTGACTTTCGGTTTCACATTGCAAGGCCAACAGCCAGCATCGACGCAGAAACTGGATTCCGCGCCAGAGACAACTGCCTCTCAACAATCCGCCTCTATGCCGCCACCAGATTCGGCTCAACCGAGAGAGATGGAAGATTGGCTAAATTCTGGTGATGAACAAGAGAAGATCAATCGCCTTGTTAGCTTGGGGATCGACAAAGCTACTGCTAAAATCCTAACTTCTGATGGCATCATGGACAATATTCTATGGAAATCTTTACGAACCGGATCTCACCAGACCTATGCAATCTTGTTCTTTCCTTGCGGTTCTCTCGGAGCAGATCTTTATCTTCTTTCAAAGCAGGGCAAGTCTTGGCACATTCTCGATGAGACCGGATTGGACTGCCATTACGATAACAGTGTTTCTGTTGAAATCATGCCGATCCGAAGCCCTGAAATAGATGAGGTTTTAGTTCACCACGTTGGTATGGAACGTGGAACTGGTTATTCACGGCAAGATCTAAACGTATTTTCTATCGCCAATGACAAGCTCAAACTCGATCTCGACACAGAAGAAGTTGTCGTATCCATGTACACCAGACCAAATGGCATTGATATCGATGAACTTCAAAGAAGCTCTTTCGTTGTCATTCCAGTGAGCCAATCCCATACACGCATTCTTGAAGAGACTCAAAGTGATCTGATGAATGACAAGTTGTCTGTACTCCGGCGGCAATTCCGATGGAATGCAATCAAAGGCCGCTACTTGCCTACAAAATTTGTCCCTGTCGTGGCCGCGCCTGATTCGATTGCTTCTTTCCCACCCGCCGCCAAGCAGCCAATGCATTAAACTCAACCCATGGGCTTTCAGGATTTTCTTGGCAATCCGGCGACGGTGACGCATCTGCGCGAGAGCATTCGCGCCGAGCGCTTTCCGCAGTCGCTGATCCTGGCCGGGCCGCGCGGGGCGGGCAAGTACACGCTGGCGCTGATGCTGGCGCAAGCCGTCAACTGCCTTCAGCCCACCGAGTCCCCAAGCGAATCAGGCCCCCTGCCCGACTTCTGCGGCCACTGCGCCAACTGCACGCGCATCGCGCTCTCGGCCAATCTGGAGGCGCTCGTCGCCGAGGCCGTCGAGGCCCGCGAAGCCA
This sequence comes from uncultured Occallatibacter sp., assembly GCA_964644105.1. Lineage (GTDB taxonomy): Bacteria > Acidobacteriota > Terriglobia > Terriglobales > Acidobacteriaceae > Telmatobacter. The sequence goes on from CAZXVX010000145.1 coordinate 4,188, forward strand.
TGCGCGACACCGACAAACGCGAGACGCGCATCCTGATCCAGACGCATCCGGACGTGCTCATCATTCCGCCCGACCCGCCGCAACTTCAGATCAAAATAGGCCAGGTGCGGCAAGCGATTCATGTGGCCTACTATCGCCCGCCGGTGGAAGCGCGCCGCACCTTCACCATCTTTACCTCGTCGGCCTTTATGAAAGAGGCGGCCAACTCGCTGCTGAAAGTTTTAGAAGAGCCGCCCGCGCACACTTCGCTGATTCTGCTCACCGAGAATCCGCAGGAGCTGCTGCCGACGATCCGCTCGCGTGCCGTGGTGCATCGGCTAGGCGCAATTCCCATCGCCGACCTGGAAGCTCTGCTGCTGAAGCGCCGCCCGCTGCTGAAGCAAGCCGACCGCGCCTTGACCGCGCGCTTGGCCGAGGGCGCCGTGGGCCGAGCGCTGACAATGGATCTGGATGTTTACCTGGCCAGCCGCCAGGACGCCCTCATCCTGCTGCGCACCGCGCTGCGAGAGCCTGACTACTCGGCGCTCTTCCACGCGACGGAAAGCTACCGCGCCGGGGCCGACGGCCAGGAGAAGACCATCAACCTGCTGCGCGCGCTGGGCAGCCTCATCGAAGACCTTATGCTGATCGTTGCCGGCACGCCGCGGTTGATCCGCAACCTGGACATTGAAGCCGAACTCATGCGCCTTGCTCAAGGGACGAGCCTGGATTGGATTGACTCGGCTGCCCGCGCGCTGGCGCAGGTCGAGAGTGGGATGCGCCGCAACTTGCTCCGCTCGCTCGCGCTCGACTCAATGGCTGTTACTCTGGAGAGAAACTAGTCTTTCCCCAAGGAGTCTCTTATGAATAATGAATCCGCTCCATCCCGCGCCGAAAAACAATCCGTCACACTGGCCCAGGCGCGCGCGCGAAGCCGGCCGCTCACCTCTGCGCCGATCCGGTTGACGGCCCACGAGCCGGAATCGGACGCCACACTTCGTCAGGCCGAGCTATTCTATCTGCAAAAGCAGATTCAAGCACAGACGCCGATGGTGGTTGTGCTGGAGGACGGCGAGCAGGTTGAAGGCTGCATCGAGTGGTACGACCGCAATTCGATCAAGTTGCGCGGCCGCCAGAAGACGCTGGTCTATAAATCGGCCATCAAGTATATGTACAAGGTGGGCGATCAGTCGGCGTAGCTCCCTTACCCGTGCGGAATCTGGCGTTACCGTGTGCGGAGATGCCTATCATTTTCTGCCGAAAGGGAAGCTTTATTTTCTCCGGTAAAGCGACCACCAGCGGGAGCTGGCCACGAAATTGAAGTGCTGCATCAGATAAGGACGATAGGCCTCCGCGATGGCCCTGTCGCTTTCTATATTAGTGGTTGGATAAGTGCCCACCATCACCAGATCGTACTTTCCAAAGAGCCGGTTTGGATCCGGCATATGAGTGACTGAAAAATTATCGCGTTGCACCAGCCACGGGCTTCCGCCCAGAGCGGGCTTTCGCTGCAGAAAATACTCGAAGGGGTTATCAAAGCCAAAGGTCGTGACAGACTCATTTTGGGTGGACGAACTTTTCAACAGGGCGATTCCATCATTGACGAAATCGGCGACAAAATGGCCATTGTCATAGCGAAACAAAGCCGAATCATGATAGATTTCATAAAACTTCAAATGCTCCATTCCAACGCCGTTGATGCTTGAGCCCTGGGCTTGCAGAACGGGTGACTGATAAAGATAGAGTGTTTTTATACTTTGAACATCCATAAAGAATCCCGCAAAAATGCTAGCTGCGCCGAAGGCAATCGCTGCGGAAATGGCTGCCTTCTCCCGGCAGCGGGGATAGGCTGCCGCTAACATTCCCAGCAGTACGATCATCCACAGAGATGCCAGCCGGCTGTTGGTTTCACTCATATTGGTAAGAAAGAGAAAAGGACCGGTGGCAATCACGCCTCCGCCCAGCAGCAGGATTCGATTGCTGAAACGCCGATCTGGATTGTTGCGCGCAATGAGCATGGCGGCTACCACCGTCATCACTGCCAGCGTCATGATCTCCGTGCTCCCGGCGATGGACAGGATGGCCCCGTCGGTGTTGAGCGAAGATCCGCGGGTATGGATCGCATAGAGCATATCGGAGACGAAATCATGGACGTCAAAGCGAAGATAGCCGAGCAAGGCGATCACTGAACAGGAAAGGCCCAGCAGAAAACCCCAGAGGCGCACCAGGTCCTGACGGCGAAGCGAAAGGGAAAACAACAGCAGAATGACGCCAATCCCCATGAAATTCAGCTTGAGAAAGGCCATAAGAACCACGGCAACACCGCTGGACAGGCCACCCCAGAACCGGCTCCGCTGGCTGGCAAATGCACATTCCACCAGCACGATTCCCAGCAATGCATAGCCGTGGCGATTGTAGATCATGGCGCAACTGAGAGATTCCGGGCTGGAGCCAAGCGGCGTGGGCGAAGTGGCGGTCAGGATCAGCCACGCGCTCACCAGCAAGGCGGGAATCGCAGGCATTCGGCGGCGCGCCAGAAACCATCCCCAAAACCCAACCACAATTCCAAAGCCCGCGTTGGCGATGGCAATAGCCTGTGGGCCACCGTGGGTCAGAAGCATGCCTCCCGCCACCAGCATGTCTTCCAAAGGGCCGCTGGCCAGATAGAAATCCCGATAAGGCACCTGGCCGCAAAAGAGCCGCCAGGCGGCGTCCAGCAAACCGAAAACATCATGGCCGTACTCGTTGATGGGGCCGGCCTCGGCGCCGCTGATAAAGATGAAATAAAAGGCGGCGATGATGACAAAAAGACGCCGGCGCAAGCGAGATTCCTGCTCGCTCATGCCGATCCATTTCATGGCGCGATCAAACAGGGAAAGGCTTTCACCGGAGAGAGTCGCTTCCGGCATCAAGGGAACTTCAGAAGAAGAATCGGCTGGCATCGTCAAAACGGCCTCGTCAACAGCTTACACTCAGCTGGTTAGATCAGGCCATCACTCTGTACGGCTCTTTCCAGCCGGTCGCGGAGAGCCGCGCCGATGCCATTAGCGGGCGGCAAGGGGCACAAAATCACCGTACAGCCGGCGTCATCCAGGGCGCGTAATCCGGCGTAGAGCGCGTGCGCCAGCTCTTCGAGAACGGCCCAGCGACCCCAATTGAAGACGGCAAATGCCTCCTGCGACTGGGCAACTTCAGCGGGCAGCATCACGCCAACCTGATCTTCAGGAAGGTCCAGCACCAATCCAGCCAGGCGCGCTTCCAGATCAACGAGGCCACCTTCGAGCAGCACCAGACGTGCCCTGGGCGCGTAGTGGCGCAGACCCACTCCGGGCGAAGGCAGCGCTTGACGCGGCTTGGCTTGCGGCGCTCCGTCGTCGCGATAGAGCTGAACCTCGCCGGCGGTGTGTCGAATCTGGAGGCTGGTCACTGCTCCGGGCCGGTAGATCAACATCGGCGTCTGGCAGGGATCAAGAACCGTGGACTCGACGCCATGCTCGGTTGGCCCGGCATCGATGACGGCATCAATGCGCCCGTCGAGATCGGCAAGGACGTGAGCGGCGGTCGTTGGGCTGATGTGGCTGAAGAGATTGGCGCTGGGTGCGGCCACAGGAACCCCGGCGCGGCGAATCAGCGCCAGCGCCACCGGATGCGCCGGCATCCGAACGCCGACCAGTGGGCGGCCGGCGGTGACCGCATCGGGCACGGCGCCTGTACTCCCGCCTGCCCGCGGCAGCAAGAGCGTCAGCGGTCCAGGCCAGTAAGCCTTCATCAGCTTGCGCGCCGCCTCGGGAACCCGCTCGACCAGCCCGTCAAGCATGGCTTCATCGGCGATATGCACAATCACCGGATCCCACGCCGGCCTTTGCTTGGCGGCAAAGATGCGCCCCACCGCCACGGCGTCCAAAGCATTCGCGCCCAGGCCGTAGACGGTCTCAGTGGGCAGCGCGACCAGGCCGCCGGAGCGCAGGATTTGCGCGGCGCGCTCCAAGGCTTCTTGCGCTTCCGTTGTTTCCAGTTGCGCCGGATCGACCGACAATCGCAGAGTCTTCATCTCTTCTATTGTCGCCTGAGGTGGGTAAGCACTGCCACTTAGTTTTGAAAGGGACGTTTTCACAGAAGACACATACTCGCAGAAGGCACAAGAACTTTGCTTAAAAAGCTTTGTATCAGGGCACGACTTCAGTCGTGCCGCAAATGGCCAATTCAGATTCCGGCTTTAGCCGCTGCGGAATTGCGAATGATAAAAATAAAACCGCAGGGGCTGAAGCCTATGTTAATGATGCAGCATTTGCGGCACTTGCATTTTGGTCGGATTTTGCATCGTCCCTATGGCACTTCGGATGAATGGTGGGGACGCTTACCCCGCGTTGAAACGCGGGGCGAATAACCGGTGCGCCTACGGCTCGGGCGACAGACTCTCACTGCATTTTTCCACGGCTCGATCAACCCGGCCCAAATTATTAAGATTTCAGGCCGGGTTGAAAGGACGAGTTATTTCCCTTCCAGCTTGGCCGGAAGGGTGACATTCATTTTGTTGAGCAGCGTCATCAGCTCCATGGGGAGCGGGAAGACGATGGTGGTGTTCTTTTCGACGCCGATCTCGGTGAGGGTTTGCAGGTAGCGCAGTTGCAGGGTCATCGGCTCGGTGGCCAGCAGGTGCGCGGCGTCCACCAGCTTCTGCGCCGCGTCGAACTCGCCCGTGGCGTGGATGATCTTCGACCGCTTTTCACGCTCGGCCTCGGCCTGCTTGGCCATGGCGCGCTGCATCTGGTCGGGCAGGTCCA
>CAZXVX010000146.1:0-8918 GCA_964644105.1 uncultured Occallatibacter sp.
GGACGCGGGTGAGGACAAGTTGCTGCTGGTCGGCCGCGGCCAGCTTCAGATAAAAGTCGTGCAGATCGTTGTATTCCGATGAATCAATCAAAGTGAAATTGCGGACAAAGGTGCGCGAAATACTCACAGTACCGTCTTTTGCATCTGAGAGAATGCGAAGAGCCGCATGTTTAGGCCAGTTCACATCTGAAGTCTTTGGCGCGCTTTCCACGGTGTAACCGGCAGGCAAGTGATAGACCACATCATCCTGCACCATCTTGGGGTAGTGAAGATCAATGGGCGTGACGCGCTTTTCCTGCGCGACAAAAGGATGCTTGGCGCGGGTCTCAAAGAAGAGACCGGGCAGAAAAAAATGCTTGCCGGTAGTCGAACCCACGCTTCCAAAAACTTTAAGTGCGGCAACAAGATTCATTGAAGGGTCATCCAACGCTGTGAAATGATCAAAGTCCGCCTGCACGCCTTCAGGAAGGTCGCCCTGGATCGTCTCGACGAATTGCTTGCTGACTTCAGCTTCATCATTTTCCAGCGCCAGTTGACGCCAGTAGAGCGCCTCCGGCCCGGTCATGGAGATGCGAACCGTGCCTTTCACATCACCGGTCTCATCGACGGTTAGGTCTGCTGACTGCCGGATCATCGAGTCTTTGAATGTAATGGCCGGAGTGGTGGCGAGTCCGGTAACCACTTGCAACCCGGTGGCAAAGGCATGCTTCCAATGCAGACTGCCGAAGGGACACATCTTTTGGCCGGGATCGAGATAGACATCCTTGCCATCGATAACTACGTCCACCAGGAGATCATCCAATTGGCGAAGAGAAAGATAATTTCTGTTGAAGAAGGCGCGGTCGCGATTGACCACTTGAATTGGCCGGACGGTGAGTCCTGCGGCGCGGGCCATGGCTGCGTAAAGCAGAACAATATCGTCGCCGTTCCCGCTCTTCTGGTTCCAGACATCCTCTACGGTTTTTATCTCCTTGAGTTTTTCCTGTTTGCGCTCCGCTTTGGTTTTTTGACGGCTGAAGTTTGTATTGTCAAGTTTTTGCAACACATCATAGATTTTGATCGCCTTTTGCAGGTCGGTATCGCCGGGCGCAATGATTTCGGCCACGTCTTTTTTGAGATGCCTCGAGGGATCGGTTGCATGATTGATTTCGTTAGCCCAATGTTCCAGCGATTCGTCCCAGAATTTTTTGCCGGAGCTGGAATCCGAATAGAAAAAATCGACGTTCCACTTGATGGTGTTCAGCGGCGGCATCCAATCTTCGTCGGGATAGGGCGGAACGTCTACCATGTCGAGCGCGAAAACTCTACCTTTGTTTCCAACTTTGGTCCCAGGAGGAAGAGATACTGTATATAACAGTTGATTGAAATAAATGGCAGGCGTGAAAGAAAAATGCTCTTTGCGAACGAAGTAAGACTGTTGAATCCACCAGGTGGGCGCACCTGAAAAAAGTGTAGTAAACCGATATTCAAGGATGCTTCCTACCTCAACGCTGGGCAGGTTAAAGACAAGCGAATTCTCATCGATGAAAATAGTCTTCGCATCATTTTTTCTATCGGGATTAATCACTAAAGGAACGATGGTTCCGTCAGAATGGATGGTCCGGCCCTGAAGTTTCGAAAGATCCGGAATTCCAAATGTAAAAGGAACTCTGACTGTGGCCATTTCCTTTCCCTTCTCCGAGAGCACTTTGATGCGCTCATAGAAGTTGCAAATTTCACTCTCATCATTGCAATTCTCTTCAAAATACAAATACTCAGCCGCCGCGCCCGGAGCCTTGGGGTCGGCGGTCATCTTCAGCTCTTCCGGCATCGGCTCCTGAAATTGCGCGCGCATCAGCGCCGGCCAAATCAATGCAGAGATCAGAAACAGAGTGCGCAAAATAGCCGAAGGCCGCATGATTTCCCCTTGCTTGCAAAAGATTAAATATTGTCTGGGCAAAAATTAGATTTTGAACGGGCATGGCTTTAACCATGCCCGTTCAAAACAATCTCTCCATGTGCAGGCTTTCATGAGATTGCCCACCCATCATTCCGCCTTTGGCACAGCAGGCGCGGTGGTCAGCGCCAGCTCGCCCTGATCGGCTGTGGCCACCTTTTGATAAAAGCCGCGCAGCTCCTGATACTCTTCCGGCTGAGCGAAGGTAAAGTTGCGATAGAGCTTGCGCACCACCGTCACCTGCCCGGGCGCAACTGTCGCCTTGGTACTGAAGATCGCGTGCTGCGGCCAGGATTCATTGGCATCCGTGGGCGCGCCCTCCACCGACAAACCTGCCGGCAGGTGATAGGTCATCTGTTCGAGGACCGTCTCGCCATAGTGCATATCCACCTTGGTCTGCCGCTTCTCCTCGGCTACAAAAGGATGCTTGGCGCGCGTCTCGAAGAAGAATGCAGGCAAAATCACGCGCTTCGATGTAGCCACGCCCAGCGCGCCTTGCGCCTTGACCACGGCAATCAGATTGGCATTGGGATCGTCGAGCCCGGCAAAGTGATCAATGTGCGCCTCGATGCCGTCGGGCATGATGGATTGCAACGACTGGTCAAAGCGCTTCTGCACTTCGGCTTCATCGTTGGTGAGCGCCAGTTGCCGCCAGTACAAAGCCTCCTGGCCGGTCATGGCGATCTTGAAGCCGCCGCTGACGCCTCCATGGCCGTCGAGGGTGATGTCGCCGTAGCGCGCAATCTTGTTCGCGGAATAGATCTGACTGGCGCTGGTCACGGTATTCGCGCCGCTCGCGGTCTGGCTGATTCCGCCGGCCGCGGAGTGACGCCAACTGACGGTTTGGAAGGGGCACATCTTTTCGCCAGGATCAAGTTCAATCTCTTTGCCGCCCGCACTGAGAACCACCAGCGTGTCATCGAGTTGATGCGCCGTTAAATAGGAGGGATCAAAAACTCCCCACTGCCGGTCAACCACTTTCTCTGCGTAAGCCGTCAGCCCCGCCGCGCGCAGCATAGCTAGATAGAGCAGCGAAATCTCCTCGCTGGAGCCGCTCTTCTGACTCCAAATATCCTGAGCGTGTCGTGTGTCCTTCAAATTCAGACGCTTGCGTTCGGCGTCAGTTTTAGTGCGCGAGTAATCGGTATTATCGAGAGCTTGAACGGCCATATAGATCTTTCTGGCTTTATCCAGGTCGCTATCGGTAGGCGCAACTAAAGCGGCTACAGCTTCCTTGAGCGCCTTGGAAGGTTCGGCAAAGCGATCCACATCCTTGGACCAGATTTTGCCTTCTTCATTCCAGAAATTTTGTACCGTGTCGGCCTCAGCGTAATAGAAAAAAATTCTTTCCAGTGCACTCCGGACAGGCGGCATCCATTCTTCTTCTGGAGCAGCGGGAATATCATCGACATCGAGCGTGAAGCGCCCACCTGCATTCCTCTTTACGGTGATTCCGTCGGGTAATTTGCCGATCCACACAAGATTGTTAGCCGGATGTCCATGTTCATCCATGGGATACCAATTGGTCGAGTTCAATATGCCGGGTAAAAAAGCCTTGAACGGTAAAAAAGAATAGTGTGCTTTGTGAACATAGTACTTACGCTGAATCAACCATTCAGGAGAGGAAAGTGCCATGTCGTCATAGCTGATTGAATAGTGATATTCCAGGATGCTGCCGGCTTCGACGTTCGGCAATGTAAAAACCATGTGGTTGATCTGCACTGTTTCGCCGCTCTTGGTGGCAATTTTGGTCGCCATCAGATCTTCCGGCTTGACGGCAAGTGGAATGATGGTTCCATCCGAATGAATGGTGCGGCCTTCAATGTCGAGAATCTTTGTAAAGTGATGCTCATAAGGAATCTCAACCGTGGCCAGTTCTTTGCCCTTTTCCGTCAGCACCTTGATGCGCGCGTAGATTTTGTGAAAGTGAACGTTGTCATCGGTGCTTTCATCAATGTTCAGGTAGATAGCCGCCGCGCCCGGAGCCTTCGGGTCGTCGGTCATTTTGAGTTCTTCGGGGGTGGGCGCCTGGAACTGCGCACGGAGAAGAAGCGGTGAGGTCAAAACAAGGAGCAGGGGTAAAATGCGCAGAGCAGCGTGAATCCGCATGACTTTCCTTTACGTGTCGTCGTTGGTAACCAAAAATTACCGGTACTTTGGGATGCGAAAATTGTATACGAGCAATCTTCAAGTGTCGAGGATCTGCGCCACCGGGCTTCCTTCCTAACCCACGCACCCATTGACAGCAGACCTTGCCGCTGCCTAGAATTAAACAGGAGAACTCTACGCTGATTTCGGCATAAATGTCAGAAAGATCAAGCGCTTAGAGACTTGCTTCGGGGCGGGAAATCAACCCCCTGATCAGTCCAACGGAGAGCGAGCAAGATGACTGACGCACACGTCAGCCCGCGCGAGCGGCTGGTGCTTACGGCCATCATCGAGCAGTACATTGCGACCGGAGAGCCGGTGGCCTCGCAGGCGGTTGCTCGCTCGTTCTCGCATCAGGAGGGGCTGAGTTCGGCCACCATCCGCAACGTGATGGCTACTCTGGGTGAGACCGGCCTGCTGGAGCAGCCGCACACCTCAGCCGGACGCGTGCCCACCGCCGCCGCCTTCCGCTATTACGTTGAACAGATCACCCAGCCGCAGCGCGCCTCCGCCACGCCGCAGAGCCTGCCTTCGATTCCCATGAGCGAGGCGCGCCGCGGGCAGATTGAAGAGAGCTTCACCGGCGTCACCAGCAGCCACGATTACCTGGAGCGCACCTCGCATGTGCTGGCGCTGCTATCAAGTGGATTGGGCGTGGCGCTGGCCGCCTCCACTGGCAGCCAAATCCTGGAGCACATTCATTTTTCCCGCCTCTCCACCGGCCGCGTGCTAGCCGTGCTGGTGACCCAGGCCGGCGCGGTACAGGATCGCGTGCTGCTGCTGGATCGCGAATTGAACCATGTGGAGCTGGAAACCGCTGCGCGTTACCTGAATGAAAACTTTCGCGGCTGGCCCATCGAGCGTATCCGCGCCGAGGTCTCCCGGCGCATCGACGAGGAGCAGGCCGCCTATCATCAGATGCTTTCCTCGGTAGAGGAGCTATGCCGCAAGGGCGCGCTGGCAACGAGCGATGCCGGTCCGGCGATCTTTGTCGACGGCATGGCCAACTTGATTGCCGCCGAGGCCGACCGCGAGCGCCTGCGCCAGATGCTGGTGGCGCTGGAAGCCAAGCAGCGCCTGGTCGAACTGCTCACCGCCTACGTGGACGGCCGCCAGCAGGAGGTGCGCGTGGTGGTCGGATTGAATCAGGCCGGACAAGAGTTGACCGGCCCGGACGAGGCCTCGAAGGCCATGCAGAATTTGGTGCTGATCGGCGCGCCGGCCCGCCTGGGCAGATCCAATCTTGGAACCGTGGCCGTCATCGCCCCCACACGCATCCAGTATCAGGAGATGATTCAGGCGGTGCGCTACATCGCCCGCCTCTCCGAGCGGTTGCTGGAGCTACCTGAAAATGAGAACCCGCGCGGGTGAATTCGCGCTGTAGGCGCAGAGGTTATTAGCCCACAGTTTCAATGGTGGGATGGATCTTTCGCACGCGCCGTAGGCGCAAAGGCCATTAGCCCACCGTTTCAACGGTGGGGATGGATCATCCAATCATCCACCCGGAGTCCCGTAGGGACGGAGTTAACTCAATTGAAGATAAGGAGCATCCGCGCACAACTTCCGTCATGCCGATAAAGCCTGATTATGGACGCGGGGCGTTATTCCCTGCGCTTTTGAGACCCTCTTCCAGCCAATGAATTTATCATGGAAATATGCAACGAATTCTCAGGAGAAGACATAAAAATATGCCCGAGCAAGATTCAGAATTAACCTTATCGCCGGAGGCGGCAGCCGCGCTGGCCGAGGCCGCGGCGCAGGAAGCTCAAGTCGCGGAGGCAAGCTCAGATGCGAACCAGGATGCCTCTGCTGTGACCGAGCAAGGCGAAGCCTCCGGACGCGCCGAATTTGACCAGCTCAAGGCCGAGCGCGACCAGCTCCTTGACCGCCTTGCCCGCCTGCAAGCCGAGTTCGAGAACGCCCGCAAGCGCACCGAGCGCGAGCAGGCCGCCAATCGTGACTACGCCGTCGGCAGCGTCGTCGAAAAGTTTCTGCCGGTGATGGACCACTTCGAGCTGGCGCTGAAGTCGAGCGGCTCGGCCGACCAGTTGCGCTCAGGCGTCGAGCTGATCATCAAACAAATGGAAGACGTACTGCGCCAGTTGAACGTGACGCCGATTCCCGCTGAGGGCGAGGAGTTTGATCCGCGTGTGCATGAAGCGCTGGGCTCTGTGGAGCGCCCCGATCTGCCCGATCATCATGTCGCCGAAGAGATTCGCCGGGGCTACAAACTGCGCGACCGGCTGCTGAGGCCGTCGCTCGTGCGCATCGCCTCCAACCCCAAACAGATCAACGAATAGGATTGAATCCAAGAGTGAGCAAAGCAGACTATTACGAAGTTCTTGGCGTCTCGCGCGATGCCAGTGACCAGGAGTTGAAGAGTGCCTATCGCAAGCAGGCGCTCAAGCATCATCCTGACCGGAACCCAGGCGACCACGCTGCCGAGGAAAAGTTCAAAGAAGCCAGCGAAGCCTATCAGGTGCTGAGCGATGCCGACAAGCGCGCCGCCTACGACCGCTACGGCCATGCCGGCGTCAGCGGCGGCGGAGCGGGCTTTGGCGGCTCGCCTTTTGGCGGCGGCGTGGACATCGGTGACCTCTTCGGCGACCTCTTCGGCGAGATGTTCAACGTGGCCGGCCAGCAACGCGGCGGACGGCAGCAGCAGCGCGGGGACGACTTGCGCTTCGACCTGGCCATCGACTTCGAGGCCGCCGTCTTTGGCACAGAGACCGAAGTCAAAATTCGCCGCCGCGACACTTGCGATACCTGCCATGGCACCGGCAGCGCCTCTGGCAAAGGGCCCAAAGTCTGCACCCAGTGCCAGGGCCGCGGACAGGTCCGTTTCCAGCAAGGATTCTTTGCCGTGGCTCGCGCCTGCCCGGCCTGCGGCGGCTCCGGCCACGTCATTGGCGACCCCTGCACCACATGCCGCGGAGAGACGCGAGTCATCCGCGAGATCAAGCTCAGCGTCAAAGTGCCCGCCGGCGTGGAGAGCGGAACGCGCATCCGCTACACCGGCGAGGGCGACGCCGGCCGCAGCGGCTCAGCCAAAGGCGACCTCTACATCGTCCTCGCCGTCCGCCCCCATGAGCTCTTTGAGCGCGAAGGCAACGACCTGCACTGCGTCATTCCCATCAGCTTTCCGCAGGCCGCTCTGGGTGCCGAGATCGAGATCGATGCCCTCGATGGCCCGGTCAAGATCAAGATTCCCGAAGGCACCCAAAGCGGGCGCGAACTGCGCGTGCGCGGCCGCGGCGTTCCCATCCTCAACAGCAAAGGCAAAGGCGACCTCATCGTCAAAGTGGTCATCGAGATCCCCAAGAAGCTCACCCGCCAGCAGCGCGACCTGATCACCGAACTGGCCGACTCCATGGCGGTTGACAACAAGCCCGCCTCTTCCAGCCTGCTCGACAAAATGAAGGAGTTCTTCAATTGAAAGCAGGGAATAGTGACCAGAGAATAGGGATTAGGGAATAGGAATCGTAAAGACCTCTCTCCAATGATCCAATCACTGGGCGCCTCCGGTCTCAGAATCGAGACCGGAGGCGCCCATTGTTGTCGAGGTTTCGGTGTACAAAAGCTGACAGGCCGGCAACTATAGCGGAATCAGAATTGGTATACCCGGAGCCGGAACATTCAAGTTGACGCGACCAACAGGGAGCGGCAACCTTCCACTGAACCCCATAGGGCACGGTGATTCTGATTCCGCTCTAATAACTCCGCGCCCACTCCAGAATCGAGCGAACGGCGACACCGCTGGGGCCTTTGGCAATGTAAGGCTTGGAGTCTTCCACCCAAGCCAAACCGGCAATGTCGAGGTGAATCCAAGGCGTCTCGTCGACGAAGACTTTGAGAAACTCGGCAGCCGTAATAGCTCCGCCCCATCGTCCGCCGGTGTTCTTGATGTCGCCGATCTCGCTTTTGATCTGCTCGGCGTACTCTTCGCCCAGCGGCAAGCGCCAGAACTTTTCGCCAGAAGCCGTCAGCGCGGCGTTGAACTTATTCCATAGCTCATCGTCGTTGGAGAAGGCTCCGGCGTTCACGTATCCGAGCGCAACAACGCAAGCGCCGGTCAGCGTGGCGGCGTCAATCAGGTGAGTTGCTCCGAGTTGGCGCGCGTAGGTCAGCCCGTCGGCCAGCACGAGCCGCCCTTCGGCGTCGGTGTTGATAATCTCAATGGTCTTGCCGGGCTGGTCGCCAAAGGGCATTGCGGTCTGCACATCTCCGGGCTTTTGTGCCGTGCCCGAAGGCATATTTTCCGCCGCGCAGATGACGGCGATCACGCGCACCCTCGGCTTGAGCAGGGCAATGGCGCGCATGGCGCCGATCATGGTTGCGCCGCCGGCCATGTCGTACTTCATCTTCTCCATGTTGTCGCCCGGTTTGAGCGAGATGCCGCCGGAATCAAACGTAATTCCCTTCCCTACCAAACCCAACACCGGCCCATCCGTCACGCCCTCCGGTTCATAACGCAGCACGATCAGCGCGGGCGGCTCGGCGGAGCCTTGCGAAACGCTCCAGAACGCGCCCATCTTCAGCTCGTGCAGCTTCTCGGTGGAGTGAACCTCCCAGCCCAGGCCGACTTCGGCGGCCATCTCAGCGGCGCGTTGGCCGAGGATGGTGGGGGTCATTTTGTTGCCCGGCTCGTTGACCAGCGTGCGGGTGAAGTTCTGGCTCTCGCCTAGGATAACGCCTTCGGCCAGGGCAGCTTCCAGCGCGGCGCGGTCGGCATTGGCAGGCGCGGCCAGCGTGAAGCTCTCGATGCTCTTGTCGGTGCGTTCGCTGCGATAGGTGTCGGGATCGAAGTCGCCGACGAAAGCGCCCTCGACAACGG
>CAZXVX010000147.1:0-8889 GCA_964644105.1 uncultured Occallatibacter sp.
TTCAGCAGCACCAGCGTGGGCAGCCCCAGCGCCAGCACCGGCGCGGCCAGCATCAGTTGCCGCGTCAAATGCAGCGAATCCATCACCAGCAGCACGGCGTCCGGCTTGGGTGTGCCGGGCATCTCGCCGCGCAGCACGTCAATCGAGACCCGCGCATCTTCGCTGAAGGGGTCGAGCGAGTAGATTCCGGGCAGGTCGATCAGCGTCAGATCCTCGCGGCCTACGCCGGCCATCAGCCCCATGCGCTGCTCCACAGTGACGCCAGGAAAGTTGGCCACCTTCTGCCGCAATCCGGTCAACCGATTGAAGAGCGTGGATTTGCCAGAGTTGGGCGGGCCAATCAGCACCACCGTGCGCAGTGCGGAATCAGGCGCGGCGACCGGCGCCACAAAGGCTGGAGTCTCGCAACAAGCGCTCATCGCGTGGCCTCGATCCTCTCCGGCAGGTAGTCATTTTCGTTCTCGTCAATCTCGTCCAAAGTGGCGGCACGCACCCGGATCGCCGCCGCCGTCTCGCGCCTGAGCGCAATCTCCATGCCGTCCACGCCGTAGACGGTGGGGTCGCCGGCCGGCGCGCGGCGCAGCAAGGTCACCAGCGCATCGGGAACAAACCCCATATGCATCAGATGGTTCTGCACGGATTCAGAGAGATCAAGGCTCACCAGAACCCCGCTCTCGCCCACCTTCAACTCGCTCAATGCGCTCAACCAACCCACTCCGTCCGGCCCCTGACAGGCCCGGTCTTTCAAAATGCGACTAGAATAGTCGTAATTCAGTATACGACCTTGTCTCTCCAATTCGCAAATGCACTCTTCTTCCTTGGCTCTGCGCCGGCCGCTCTGAACTCTTTATCGGTAACCCCAGCCTTTTGAATCAGCCTTTGCGAAAAAAAGCGGCAGCCCTGCAAAACCCAAGCTGAAAACTGCCTCATCTTGCACTCCTTCTCCGGTTACCGCAGTGCTGTGTCCTGCCGAAATTGAAGCTACACCGATTCAAGAATTCTCCGCTCAGGCCGAAGAAGCAACCAGGAAGCCGGTGAGGTGCGCTTGATCGGCGCCTGACTCTTGGGCCGGTCTGGAGGAGCAATCTCATGGCTTCATCATCCATGGTCTTTGGTGGGTACGCACCGCAACCAACTCAGCCCGCGCTGGGGCGGAATCACCTGCTGGCCTGGATGCCGGTCTTGGCCTTCACCCTCCTTCTGGCGCTCGAATCCACTCCCTATCTGGGCTCCGATCACACCAGCGCTCCGCTGCGGCAGGTCGTCGAGGCGCTCTTCGGTTATGATGTGTGCGTCAACTGGGAGGTCATTCACCATGCGATTCGCAAGACGGGCCACTTTATCGGCTACGGCGCCTTCGCGCTCCTCTGCTTCCGCGCCTTGTGGATCACCCTGCGCGGCGCGACTTCCAGAATGAGTTGCCAGTTGCGCGCGCATGGGTCGGCGCTGTTGCTCACCTTCGTGGTGGCTGCGGCGGACGAGTTTCATCAGAGCTATCTGCCCAACCGCACCGGTCAGTTCAGCGATGTGCTGCTGGATACCTGCGGCGGAGTGGCGCTGTGCTTGGTGCTGTTTTTGATGATGCAGATGTACGGCTGGATCAAGCAGGCGCCCTCCCTACGGCGCGAGTGGGTGGCAGCAGCCAAAGTGTAGCGCCGGTCTCCAGACCGGCTGTAGCGCGGACGTCCTCGTCCGCGCCGGTTCTATCGCAACGGCCAAGTAGCTCAGTCAAAAGACTTGTAGATTTTCAGTTTGTGTAGAGTGCGTGGACCGGGAGGTCCACGCGACAGCCGACCAGGAGGTCGGCGCTACATTTTTTGTTGGGCGCTATTTTCCTTGCTCAACGCTAATTTCCTTGCTGTCGGATGTGTTCGGCACGAACTTGGCTGGCCGTAAAAAGGCTGAAGAAAGGCGCTCCAGCGGCGGCAGCCTCGACGGCGGGGCGTCCGTTGGCTTCCTCGCGCTCGACGATGGTGACCACGGCGGCAACCGTCATGCCGGCCTCGCGCGCGGCTTCCAGAGCGTTGATGGTGGATGCGCCGGTGGTGCAGACGTCGTCCACAATAATCACCCGCGCGCCGGGCTGGTTGAAGCCTTCAATGCGGCGGCCTGTGCCGTGCGCCTTCTCTGCCTTGCGCACCAGAAAGCCTTGGATAAGAGGCGCTCCCGGCTTGGTCTGCGCCCGCCAAGCGCTGGCCGTGGCCACGTTGGAGACGATGGGGTCCGCGCCCATCGTGAGTCCGCCGACGGCGTCCGCTTCAATGCCGTGCTCGTTGAGAAGGTCGAGAATCGCCTCGCCGGTCAGGCGTCCGCCCTCGGCGTTAAGGGTGGTGGTGCGGCAATCCACGTAGTAGTCGCTTTCGCCGCCACTGGAGAGCTTAAAGTGGCCAAGGCGGAAGCTGAGGCGGGCAAGCAGCGAGAGCAGTTGCTGGGCGTGTGTGGTCATCTCTTCCATTGTAAAGGGAGCGGAAGGATGGCTTTCAGCTGTCAGCTCTTAGCTCTTAGCTGATAGCTGATAGCTGACAGCTAAAAGCTGCTTTTCACATCTTATCCAAATGCTGAAATCCGCCCGTGCCGATCAGCATGGTGGAGAAGATCAGGAAGTTATAGCAGGCGTGGACCAGTGTGCTGGCGGCAACAGAACGCAGCTTCAGGCGTACCGCGCAGAGGATCAGGCTGACGGTGACGAGCAGCAGAAACGGTCCCAGCGTGCGCCCCTGCTGGTCCACATGAACCAGAGCAAAGAGCAGGCTGGTGGGAATCGCGGCGATCACCATCGCGCCCAGCGACCATCGCGGATGGCCGTTTGCGTCAAGCGGCAAGCGAAGTTTGCCGGTACTCTTTTCGATCAGCCAATCCCACGCCGTGGCCAGCGTCGGCAGCAGAAAGCCGCGAAAGGCGATCTCCTCAAAGAATGGCGCGCAGGTCACGCCGAAAAAGAACATCATCCACGCCGCGCTGGGCGTGCGGAAGAGGTCTTCGATGGGCGCGTGCTTTTGATTGGAGGTCAGCGATTCAACCAGTAACGCCAGCGCAAAGCAACACGCGGCGATGGCGCCCAGCAACCAGCTCCAATGCAGTGCGGTTCGTCCGCGCCAGTGAATGCCGGCAAAAAAACTCTTGTTCCAGAAGAGCGGAAAGAGAAAGAAGCAAAGGGCAAACGTAACCAGATAAAGAACCGCCTCGCTGCCCAACAGGTAAGTAACATTGGTCTTGATCTGATCCAGGCTGGTGACGCCTTCAAAGTGAACCAGCAGGGCAATCCCCATCGACACTCCCATGCTGAGAAAGCCGAAGATCAGAAAGGCTAGCAACAAGGCTAGATGGCCGAGGTGGGGAATGCGGGTGGGCGAAGGGGGAGTTGCCTCTGCGTACGTGAAGATCGATGGCTCTGAGGTTGCGCTCGAGGCGGCAGATTCCCCGCTCCCCAGAGGCGAGGGAACGGGGGCGCCCAACTCAAGTGGGTGAGAATCTTCCTCCGGCTCGTTCGGCGTGAATTCAAGATCGCTCATGGCAGCACCGTCAACTTTCTGCGCGGGGCGGATTTCTTTTTTGCCGACTTCTTGGCGGCGGTGGGCTTGCGCGCGGCTTTCTTGGCCGGTTTCAAAGCTTTTATCTCCGGTTTGGATTCATCGTTTCCCACCCAGTCCGCCGAACTCTGCGGAATAAGTGAAGCGCCCATCTGGGTTGGCAATTCAATTTCATCCCCAAAAACTTCTTCCGCTTTTGCCGCTTCCAGCCGCCCGTTGCTTGACTTATAGTAGCGCGCCAGGAACTGGCCGGTGTACGAAGCCGGCGTCGCGGCAATCTTCGCTGGCCGCCCTTCGCCCACCACGCGTCCGCCCGCTTCGCCGCCCTCGGGGCCCAGATCGAGAATCCAATCGGCGTTGCGAATCACGTCCAGGTTGTGCTCGATAATGATGACCGTGTTGCCCAAATCGGCCAGCCGATGCAGCACTTCAAGCAGCTTGCGCACATCATCAAAGTGCAAGCCGGTGGTCGGCTCGTCGAGCAGATACAGCGTCCGGCCGGTCTGGCGCTTGCTCAACTCACGCGCCAGCTTCATGCGCTGCGCCTCGCCGCCGCTCAACGTGGTAGCGCTTTGGCCCAGATGAATGTAGCCGAGGCCCACATCCACCAGTGTTTGCAGCTTCTGCCGCACCTGCGGAACGTCGGTCAGCACGGTCAGCGCGTCTTCAATCGTCAGCTCCAGAATGTCGGCAATCGAGTGTCCTTTGAATCTGACCGCCAGCGTCTCCTGGTTATAGCGGCGACCGTTGCAGATCTCGCACTGCACATAAACGTCGGGCATGAAGTTCATCTCGATGCGCCGCTGGCCGTCGCCCTGGCAAGCCTCGCAGCGGCCGCCGCCCACGTTAAAGCTGAAGCGCCCCGGTTTGTAGCCGCGCTCGCGCGCCTCGGGCAGCATCGAAAATAAATCCCGGATGGGCGAAAAGACCTGCGTATAGGTGGCCGGATTGGAACGCGGCGTGCGCCCGATCGGCGATTGATCAATGCGCACCACTTTATCGATCTGCTCGGCGCCGGTCAGCGATTCATGCGCTCCCGGCTCCTCGCGCGAGCCGTAGATGGATTGCGCCAGCGAGCGGTAGAGAATGTCGTTAATCAGCGTGCTTTTGCCCGAGCCGCTGACCCCGGTCACCACCGTCATCACGCTCAGCGGAATGCGGATGGTAATGTCTTGCAGATTGTGCTCGCTCGCGCCCGTGATGGTGATCCACTTGCCGGTGAGCGGGCGCGGCTCGGCGCGTTGCAGCATCGGCGTTGCGCCGCTCAGGTAGCGCCCGGTGAGCGACTCCGGGCAGGCCATGATCTCGGCCGGCGTGCCCTGCGCAATCACCGCGCCGCCCAGTCGCCCCGCGCCGGGACCGAGGTCGAGCACATAATCGGCGTGGCGAATCGTCTCCTCATCGTGCTCGACCACCAGCACCGTATTGCCTAGATCGCGCAGGCGTTCCAGCGCCTCAATCAGCCGATTGTTGTCGCGCTGATGCAGGCCGATGGAAGGCTCATCCAGCACGTAGAGCACGCCGCGCAGCCGCGAGCCGATCTGCGTAGCCAGGCGAATGCGCTGCCCCTCACCGCCGCTCAGCGTCGCGGCGTTGCGGTCAAGCGAAAGATACGTGAGCCCCACGGCGCAAAGAAACTCCAGCCGCTCGGCAACCTCGTGGCGGATGCGATCGGCCACCAAAGCCTCGCGCGCGGTAAAGTTGAAGTTGATGGCCGCCGAGAGCGCGCGGTTCAGCGGCAGCGCGGTAAAGTCGGCAATCGAGAGGCCGCCGATCTTGACCGCCAGCGACTCCGGGCGCAGGCGCTTGCCGCGGCAGGCCGGGCAGAGCGTGGCCGACATATACGCCATCATCGACTCGCGATAGCTGTCGCTGCGCGCCTCTTCAATCGAGTCGCGCAGAAAGGCCAGCACGCCGTGAAAACCGGTGCGCGGCGCTTCACCCTTCGGTGGGCCGTACACCAGCAGGTGTTGCTGCTTGACGGGCAAATCCTCAAAAGGTGTCCGCAGGTCGATCTTGTAACGGTCGGCGGCGAGATTGATCAGCTTAAGCAGGTATTGCGAGGTCGAGCCGGGACCAAGCCCGTCCAGCAGCGGCTTGGACCAGTCGGTAATCACTTTGGCGGGATCGAGATCATAGAGCGAGCCCAGGCCATGGCACTCCGGGCAGGCGCCAAAGTTCGAGTTGAAGCTGAAGCTGCGCGGCTCTAGCCGAGGCACGTCCAGCCCGCAATCGGGGCAGGCCATCGACGACGAAAACAACTGCTCCTGTCGCTCCACACTGCCGGCGATGGCCACCAGCACCAGCCCGTTGGCCATTTGCAAAGCCTTGGTGACGGCGGCTTCCAACCGCTTTTCGGCAGATGGCTTACCCGCGGAGGTTGCAAACGCTTTCGTTCCCTCCCAGCTTCCCAAATGCGGTGGCGGGGCAGCCACACCCACATTGAGAGGCGCGGGCGGATTCTTCAGCAGGATGCGGTCGATCACCGCTTCAATGGTGTGATTCTTGCGCCGGTCCAGATTCACCGGCTCCGCGAGGTCCACCAGCTCGCCGTCCACGCGGGCGCGAAAGCCCTGCCGGTCGAGCTGATCGAGCATCTCCTTGAACTCGCCCTTGCGTCCGCGAACAATCGGCGCCATCACCGTCACCCGCTCGCCCATGCCGAGCTCAAGAATGCGCTGCACAATCTGATCCGGCGATTGCCGCGAGATGGGCCGCTGGCAGTTGGGGCAGTGCGGCGTGCCGACGGAAGCATACAGCAGGCGCAGATAATCGTAGATCTCGGTGATCGTGCCCACCGTCGAGCGCGGGCTGCGGCTGGTGGTCTTTTGCTCGATCGAGATCGCCGGGCTCAGTCCCTCGATCGAGTCCACGTCCGGCCGTTCGATCTGATCCAGAAACTGCCGCGCGTAAGCGGAAAGCGTTTCGACATAGCGCCGCTGTCCCTCGGCATAGATGGTGTCGAAGGCCAGCGAGCTCTTGCCCGAGCCGCTCAGGCCGGTGACCACCGTGAGCGTGTTGCGCGGAATGCTCACGTTGATCTCACGCAGATTGTGTTGGCGCGCTCCGCGCACCGTGATGTGTGTAATCGCCATAGGTGATTGAATTGTGAGTCAGTGAAGAAGTCGACAGGTTGACAGGTTGACAGGTTTACAGGTTGACAGGTTGTGAACTTGTCAACTTGTAAACCTGTAAACCTGTAAACTTGTCAACCTAGCTTGTGATGGCTTCCGTCGCAGAGAACCGGGCTGGCCGTGTGTTTGCAGCCGCAGAAATAGGCGGTCTTGGATTCGGTGGCGTCGAACTTCACGGGCGTAAATCCGCTACCTTTGTGGCTGCCGTCGCAAAAGGGCTGGGCGGCGCTTTTACCGCAGGCGCACCAGTAGTAGCTCTTGCCGGCCTCGACCGCAACGGCGAAGGGAGCTTTTTGGGCAATCGTTGGTTCTGGCATAGGGGAATCTCCTGGAAATGCAGTAGAGATATTATCGCCGATTCCGGAGGAACGTGGCCGACTCCCTGAAAAAAACCATCAACCATCGCCGCAAACCGCCGGTAACCAGCCCGCAATCCATGCGGGTATTCTAAGGAATCTCTGATTAAGTTGACATTTTGAAAGGGCGCGGCTTCAGAGCTTATCTGTGAATTGTAGCGCCCCGTGAATTGTAGCGCCGGTCTCCAGACCGGCTGTAATGTGGACCTCCTGGTCCACGTTGAGTCTCAACCAATACAGATATAGCCTGGAGCCATCGCTCAATTCAAACAGGCTTGAAACCAGAAAGAGAATATCCTCAATATACGGATAAGCTCTTAGCTGCGCCACAAGTGGCACAAAATAAATGCGGGCTTTAGCCCCCGAGGGGATGTTTCAGCAAAATAAGAACTTAATCAGAGGTTCCCTAATGGTCAATAGAAATCAGAACCGCGCGCGGTATTTTCTGCGACAATCAAAAGCAGCATCCTCCAGGCTCTTTCGGAAAGACTTCGGCCAGCCTGGGAGCGCACAAGGCAACTTTTAATCTACCGGGAAAGAATACGAGCATAGAGATCATGATGGACTTATTGAATTTGATGATGTTGATTTTGGCGTCGTTGGGCGCAATGACCTTCAGTATTCTGGCAGCCTATGCCATCCTGCGCGCCGGCTTCAGCCTGATGCGCCGCCAGCCGCGCCCCGTGCCCGTCAAGCCGCAGACCGAAGCCGCGCGCGGACTGTGAACTGACCACGCAAAACTCCTTCAGTTCTGCGGCCCATTGTTCGGTTGCGGCTGTCCCGGCTGTTCTGATTGCCCTTGCTGCCCCGGCGGAATCCGATGCGGCATTCTCTGGGGCATTCCATTCGCAAAGCCGGGACGGTTGAACTGCCCTTGCGGCTGCCCCGGCTGATCCTCGGCATCGGCATCGTCGTCGCTCTCCTGCGCGGGCGTTGCGGCGGGCTTTGCGCTCGTTGGGTTTGGAGAGCTGAGAATAATTCTGCGCGGAGTTCCCTGGCCCTGATCGCCGACCATCACCACGTTGTAGCCGGTGCCCTGCAAAAGTTCGCTGAGCACCTCGCGCGCCGGACCCGGTCCATAGGCGCCAAAGACCCGCTGATCGGTCTCCAGTCCCTCCACTGTCGTGCCGGTCGCC
This sequence comes from uncultured Occallatibacter sp., assembly GCA_964644105.1. Classification (GTDB taxonomy): domain Bacteria; phylum Acidobacteriota; class Terriglobia; order Terriglobales; family Acidobacteriaceae; genus Telmatobacter. The sequence continues at coordinate 8,157 of CAZXVX010000147.1, forward strand.
GTCGAAAAGTCTTTCATGATCTGTTCCAGGCTGGAGTTGGCCGCCTCAATGCGCAGTCCCTGGCTGTCCCAATGGATCACGGCCGGCACCGGCTTGCCATTGATCGGAAATGCGGGAGCCTCCAACTCGGGATACTTGGCTGCCGGCGCTGCCGATGAATCCGTTTCATCGGTCTGCTCCGGCTCGTCAGCGGCAGCAGTGTCCTTGCCTGGTTGGGCGATCTGATCCTGGGCGGAAGCGTCCGATGCGTCGGAATCCGGCGGCGCCACCGTTATGCCACCGGCCAACACCGCCGGAACCGCCTGAACCGATCTTGCAACTCTAGGCATTTGCGTGGGATGAGCAGGCCTGTCCCTGTGCTCCGGCTTGTCTTTATGCTCAGGTTTGACCTTTTGCACCGGCTTGATGGTATGCGTGGCGGCGCTGCTTGACGGCGTCTGCGTCTGCGCCACGCTTACAGGCGCCGCCAAAAAAAACAGCGCGGCCAGTGCGCAACCGCAAATGCGCAAGAGCCATGGCGACGGATTGTGCGGGATCAAGGCTCCCATACTGTACTAGACTAACAGTGGCCAGTGAACGCTCAACCAAAAGTTTTTTGCAGGCTATGGAGGTTTTCCTGAAATGCGTCTTTGCTTGATGAAATTTGCCTCGGCGGTGGCCGTCTGCGCGCTGCTGGCGGCCTCCGTTGCGGCGCGCGCCGTCAGTTGCACCACGCAAGCCGCCATGACGCCGC
>CAZXVX010000148.1:0-8828 GCA_964644105.1 uncultured Occallatibacter sp.
GAATCAACATGAGAAACGAATGGGTCAAGAGAAACAAGTGGATTTATGCGGCAGGGCCGCTGGCGCTGGCACTTTTTGTCTGGATCGGCGGAGAAGTGGTCATGCACTTATGGAACTGGCTGCTGCCCATGCTCTTCGGCGTGCGGACAATAACCTTCTGGCAGGCGCTTGGCCTTGTTCTGCTGAGCCGGATTCTCTTTGGGCGGTGGGGGCACGGCCACCATCGCGGCGGGTGGCATCACGTTCACGATGACCGATGGAAGTCGATGAGCCCGGAAGAGCGGGATAAATTTCGCCGCGAGATGCGCGCCCGCTGGTGCGGCAGTGAGCCTGAAGCTGAATCCGGCGAATTAACAAGATCGTGAAAAGAAATACTGCGGCGCGGGGAACTAATTCCGCGCCGCTGCGTATTCAGTGCAAGGTATTGGTGTGCGCTGAAATTCGTGCTGCCTTCCGCCCAGATAATGGAGACGGAAATGAATTTGGTAGGTATTAAGGATTGGATCGCGCGATCCTCACCGTCGCTGATGGCGCGCCTGACGGGAGTTCTGTACCTCATCAATGGAGTGGTCTACACAAAAACCGATAGCCTGGTGCATGGCAGGATTCTGGTCAAAGACGATGCCGCAGCCACCGCGCATAACATTCTGACGAGTGGAGGAGTATTGCAGCTTTCCTTTGCCTGCAACCTGATGGCTTCCGTGGTGTATATCGCGGTGACATTTCTCCTTTATGAAATGTTGAAGCCGGTGAATAGGAAGATCTCATTGCTGGCGGCGCTCTTCAGCATGGCCGGATGCACCGTCGGAGCCTTTGGCAGCTTCTTTACGATTCTTCCGCTCACCATCCTGGGTGGCGCGCCCTATCTGAGTGTCTTCACAATGGAGCAGTTGCAGGCGCTGTCGCTTCTCTCTCTCAATTTAAGTTCGCAGGTCGCCGGCATCTCGATGGTGTTCTTTGGGTGCTACTGCATCCTGATCGGCTCTCTGATTCTCGGGTCGAAGTTTATGCCGCGCATCATCGGCGCATTTTTAATCATCGCCGGATTCACGTATCAGCTCTTTCTGTCGCCATCGCTCGCAACGAATCTCTTCTCTCACGTGATTATGCCGGCCGGCGCATTGGGCGAAGGCTCGCTGATTTTGTGGCTGCTGATCTTCGGCGTAAACTCGCGGCGATGGAGGGAGCAGGCCGGCGCGGCGCTGGAAGCGTGAACGCCTCGAATCGTAACCAAAAGGAGAGTAGGATGACAATCGCTGAAGAGGGAAGAACACAGATGAGGTACGCCCGGCTTGCGGGCTTCATGTATCTCATCCTGATTGCAATCTATTTGTTGTCGGTATGGATCACCAGCCGATTTGAAGTTCCTGGAAACATTGCGGAGACCGCGCATCGCATCGTGGGAAATGAACTGCTTTTCCGCTTCGGGATGGCTCTGGGATCGCTCAATAATTTATGCGCCGTTCTTTTGGCAGTGAGCCTCTATGTAATTGTCCGGATGATCGACAGGAATTTGGCGCTGCTGGCTTTGGCTTTTGAATTGGTTTACGCAGCCGCGGGCACGGCCCTGGATCTGATCAGTTACGCTTTCCTGAATCAACAGATGGGCTCATATTCTTCCGGCATTCTGAACGCGAGTCAGTTGCAGGCTCTCGCGGATCTGCATTCGTTCCTGCTGGCGACGGCAATGAACATCGTTACCATTCTGTATGGCGCGGGGTCCATTCTCTTTTTCTATCTCTTCATCAAAGCAAAAACAATTCCGCGAATCCTTGCCGCATTGGGACTCTTCGGGTCAGTCCTGGTGCCGCTGATCGGATTTGCGGGACTCATTCTTCCAAATCCATCCAAACTGTTGCAACTCGGATGGCTGCCCTTGTTTGTGGCAGAAATGTCAGTTGGCCTCTGGCTGCTTATCAAGGGCGTAAAACTCCCGCAGCAAGAAAGGTAATGGTATGAAAGCGATTGTTTACGAACAATACGGCCCTCCCGAAGTCTTGCAATTCAAGGAGCTTGCCAAGCCCGCGCCCGCGGACAACGAAGTGCTGATCAAAGTTCGCGCGGCCTCGGTCAATCCGCTCGATTGGCACTTCATGCGCGGTGATCCGTGGCCCATCCATCTGATGCTGGGACTGTGGAAACCAAAGAAGGCGCAACTCGGCGTAGATGTGGCCGGTGTGGTGGAAGCCATTGGAGGAAGCATCACTGAGTTCAAGCCGGGCGACGGGGTGTTTGGAGGATGCAGTGGAACATTTGCCGAGTATCTTTGCGCCCAAGAAGATCGATTGGCGCTGATGCCGGCCAATCGGACCTTCGAGCAGGCAGCCTCCGTTCCCTTGGCGGCGATGACTGCTCTTCAAGGGCTACGCGACAAGGGAAAGATCAGAGCAGGACAGAAGGTTCTGATTGAGGGAGCTTCCGGCGGGGTGGGCTCTTTTGCCATTCAGATTGCCAAAGCCTTCGGAGCCGAGGTCACCGCCGTGTGCAGCACGCGGAATCTGGATCAAGCGCGAGCGCTAGGCGCGGACCACGTCATCGATTACACGCGCGAGGACTTTACGCGCAACGGGCAGCGCTACGATCTGATCTTCGCTGCCAATGCCTACCACTCGCTGTTCGCCTACCGGCGCGCGCTGACCCGGACGGGGATCTGCGTCAAGGTTGGAGGCAAGGCGAGTCTCGGCGCGATCTTCCTGGAGTTTTTGATGTCGCTGATGTTGGAGGTATTGAGTCGCAAAAAGGTCTGTGGATTTCTTGTCAAGATTCTTAAAAGAGACTTATTACAATTAAAAGAGCTGCTGGAAAGCGAGAAAGTTGTTCCGCTCATTGACCGCCGTTATCCGCTCGATGAAACGGCCCAGGCTATCCGCTATTTGGAAGAAGGCCACGCGCAAGGGAAGGTTGTGCTGAGCATTTGAGCACCATCATTTCATGGAGCAAACCAACAGCAACGCGTCAACTTTAGGCGGATCAATCGGCCAGCTTCCCTTCAAACAGCAAAGACTGGCGTCAACTCTTGTTCCTTATCAACGGCCAGCAGATTATGAAATTTCTCCGCGGAGACGGGGCGTCCGTAGAGCCAGCCCTGGGCGAGAATAGGCTGGATGAAAGTAGCAAAGTAACTGGCTTGCACGGGAGTTTCAATGCCTTCCACGATTACTTTGAGATCAAGTGCTTCGGCCATGGCCAATATCTGCGGAAGAATGGCCACTACAGCTGAACCCGTGCCGACGGCCTGCGTAAAGGACTTGTCAATCTTGATCGCATCCACAGAAAGTTCATGCAGATACGCCAAACTGGAATAGCCAGTGCCAAAGTCGTCGATATGCACGCAATGGCCGCGCCGGTGAAGGCTGTGAATTGTCTCGATGGCAACGTCTTGGCGTGCGGTTGAACCCTCTGTAATCTCGATTACCAAACTGCTTGGGTCAACGGCAGCCCGGTAGAGAGATTGGTCGAGCAGCGGCAAAAACTCGGGATCTGCCAAATCGCCAGCGGCCACGTTTATACACATGCGGAAATCGGGGCAATGGCGGAGAGTCTTGCCGAAATCGCGCAGCACGTGGCGCAAGACGAGCCTGGTGATCTCGCCCACAAAGCCGCGCTGCTCGGCGATTTTCACAAAGACTTCGGGGTTGACCGAGACGCCTTCTTCGTCCATCCATCGCACAAGGGCCTCGGCTCCCACAATGCGTCCGCTGTTCAGATCAACGATTGGCTGATAGACCATGAAAAGTTTGTCTTTGCGAATGGCGCGGCGAAGCTGCTGCTCGATGCTCTTGTTGCGCCGGTAGAGCAGGGAGGATGTAATACCAAATAAAGCACCCAGCAGCGCGCAGGCCGCAATGCATCCATCGAATCGCTCGCCGTTTACCGCAATAATCTCCGGCAAAGTGGTAAAAGCCGTAACACAGTTGAAAAAGCGGATGGAGCATCGCGTGATATAGAATGTCTCGCCATGGCGGTAGCGGCCTTCGCTCGCTGGGATTGTCATGCCGCCCAGTGGCTTTTCACCGAGCAGAATTCCGGTTTTCAGGCTGGGAGCATCCGTTATCGTCTCGAAATAGTGCATCGGCGCCATTTCCAGGTGCATTCTCATCAACGGAGTAAACACCACAAAAGAATCGCCCAGTTGCAAGGTCAGAACAGTCAGGTCGGGGTTCCGATAGGAATCAAGGTCTGTATAGAACGAGGTTCCATCCTGCTGGATGTAATCCGGTTGGTACTGCTTGCCGGGTTGTGCAGTCTTGCCGAATGCGGCGGAACATTCAATCTTTCCGTTGTGCATCCTGCCCGCATCTTTCAGGAAATCGGACTCGAAGATCAAAGCGCGGAAATAGGTAATCTCGTCGCTTGAGCAGCTTCGGCGGCCTGACGCGCCCACGGCTGCCAAAACAGTCCGCAACTCGGCTGAAGATGCTTCGCCATCTGCCACCAGCCGGCTCGCATATTGATCCAGTTTGTTTTCTGTGAAATGGATAGCAATGGCGCGGGCCATTTGATAACCGCCCAAAAATCCGCCAGCTGCGCCCAAAAGAGTGGCAACCAGCGTCCACAGAAATCGCTGTTTGATGGATGTCATGATAACTTTACCGGATTAAAGCAGCCGTCCATACAATGAAGGACAAAATTGCGTCCCTTGCGCCCAATGGCGCAAAAAGCAGAATCGCACATTTTCCAATCAACTATTCTGGTCCGCATTCAAACAGCTCAGGAATCGCCGCGACTGGAACAAGCATAATCTCCCCATCGGATTAGAAGCGATGATCTTTACGGAGGAATGAAGAAATTAACAATACACCGATTACTATTAGAACAATTTTGGAAGCGTTTAGACCCGCTTCTCTTCGCATCAATAAATAGATAAATCATATCCAGTTTGGATTTTATTAAAGCACTTATCGGATAGTTAGTCGATTGCTTATAGCAACTTCCCCGCCGCCAGATCTTTGATCAGCCCGCGGTCGGCGGCCAGGAACTCATAGTCGGCCAGCTCTTCCATCTTCACCCAGCGGACCTGGTGGTAGATGCGGCTCTCGATTTCACCAGAGAACTCCTCGACGGCGAAGAACTGCAAATCCACGGCGCCACCATGGCGATAATTGTGGCGTACGCGCGTGACGCGTTTGCCGATACGTGCGTGGATTCCGAGCTCCTCGTCCAGCTCGCGGACCAGTGCCTCTTCAGCGCTCTCGCCGGCTTCAATTTTGCCACCGGGAAACTCCCATAGCAGAGCCATCGGTTGATTGGGCCGCCGCTGGCCGATCAGGATTTCGCCGCCGCGCACAATCAGTGCGGCAGAAACGAAGCGCAGAGCAGGGCCGGCAGGCCGAGGATCAGGTTGCGGCTGAAGATCGTTCACTTCCTTAGTGTAAACGCACCAAACGGCGGCGGGGTTTATTCGCCTGCAACCGCCGCCTCAGCGTCCTCGGCAGCCGCAGGACGGAAGCAGCCCCAACCATGTCTGGCCGCCGCCGTTATCAGTGAAGGCGAAGGATTGACGGGGTATGCGCGGCGAGCCAACTCCAACATGGCCAGGTCGTGGATCGAGTTGCCGAAGACCGCGTCCGGGCGAACAAGGCCAATCCGCTGCAGTGCTTCGGCCTTGCCTTCGCCGGTGGGCACACCCACCAGTTCGCTGGTGATGAGGCCGTTGGCGATGCGCACCTCGGCGGCCACCACGCGCTCTTCGGGAATGTTGAAGGCGCGTACGCCCTCGGCCACCACCCATTTGTTGGTGGAGCTGACGGCCCAGAGCTGAACGCCCGCCTGATTGAGTTTGGCCAGCAGGTCGGCCATCTCGGCAAAGATGCGCGGCTGGACAAATTCGCGCACATAACGAGCCGCGGCCGAGCGCAGCGCGTCATCGTGCAGGCCGGCGTACATCTGCACCATTTCGCCGCAGATCTCGACTTCGCTAACTTGGCCGGCCAGATAGTTGCGGTAGCGGGTATTGATCCAGTCCGTCGCCTCGCGCGAAACCAGACCCTGTTCAATCGACCAGACCATAAAACCGTTTCCCGCGTCGCCGCCCCAAAGCGTTCCGTCACAATCAAAGACCGCGACCTTGGGTTTGCCGTCAAGAACCTGGCGCTCAAATTGCTGCGCGGTCCACTGTTGCACTTTCATTTGTTCAGTTATCAATGATTCCTCAATCGTTAAAGATCTTCCTTTTCCATTTTCCGTCATGCGATCTGGCTTTGCAGGCAGAAAAGACGGCATATGGGGGGATTTTTTGTCTTGAGTGGGCTGAAAAGTCTTAGGGTTCCTGGCTCCAAAAACCCTCATCAACCCCCAAATCGTGGAGTAACTACGGTTGTCCGTGATAAACAACCATAGTAAGATCGAAAGCCCGATGAGATAGACAACCATGGGCGATCCGAAAAAAGGTCCAGAAACCCAAGCAGGAATCAAGCCAGCACTCAAGCCGATATTTAAAACACTATAGATTGCAACAAAAAGAATGACGCAAATCTCCGCGGCCTCAATCCAACTTCGCTCTCGCTTCTTGGATTTAACGCGCGCAAAGGGATTGGTGGCGAGCATGGCTTCCGGTTCACGGAGATCTTTGCCGCAGGATGCGCAACGGATCGCAGTTGGAAAAACATCGCTACCGCACTCCGAGCAGTAGAGTGTGGGCTGTTCCGGCGGAAGGATCTCCGGCTCTTCGACGCTCATCACGCGGAAAGAATAGCAGATGGAAGTGGAAGTTTGGCGTCCGGCACTACAATAAACTGGTATGCCTACCGCCGTTCGTTCGTACGCAAAGATCAATTTGGGCCTCGGAATCGGCGCGCCGCGCGCGGATGGTTTTCATGCGCTCTCGACCGTCTACCAAACGCTGGAAGTCTATGACGTGGTAACGGTTACGGCGCGACCGGCGGCTGTGACGACGCTGCGGCTTACCTCCAATGATGCGCGCGTGCCCACCGATAAGCGCAATACGGCCTGGAAGATGGTGGCGCTGGCGCTTGAGGCGCTAGGGGTTACCGCCGAGGTTGAAATCCATATTGAAAAGCGTTTGCCGGTGCAGGGCGGACTGGGAGCAGGATCGGCCAATGCCGTGGCGGCGCTGGTGGGGCTGGAGCGAGAGCTTGATCGATCCCCGGTCCCCGAAGGCGAGGGACCGGGGGCACCCAATGGATTAAAGTGGTCAACAAAACGGCTGGAGATTGCGGCGCGGGTTGGCTCGGATGTGCCTTTGTTTCTGATCGGTGGCGCGATTCTTGGGCTGGATCGAGGGCAGGAGGTTTACCCGCTGCCGGACTTTGAGCCGGTCTGGTGCGTGGTGGCTTTGCCGGAGGTTGGGGTGAGTACACCGCAGGCTTTTCGGGACTGGGATGCCCTTTGCGCCGAGGAGGGTTTGACCTCTGAGGCCAGTACATATAAACTAGAGCAGTTGAGCCGTGCCTATGCCAGCGCCTTTGCGGGAGGGAATCCGCAGGGTCGGCAGGGAGCAGGCTCCTCCGGTGTTCTTGCCCCAAATTATTCTGGCGAGAACCTGGCCGGACCACAAGAGTCCGCGCTTGTCCGCACCGGGATCACGAGCTGGATTGCGAACGACTTTGAACGCGTCGTCTTCCGCCAGCATCCTTCCCTTGCAGAGATCAAGCGTATTCTTGCGGCTTCGGGCACCCCGGAGGCCGCCTGCCATGCCTCGTCTTTAGGGGCCTCGCTGTCCGGGTCTGGTTCAGCGCTCTTTGGGTTATATCGCACCCAGGGAGATGCGGAAGCGGCGCGGGAGCGGCTGCAAACGGCTGGAGTAAAGAGTCTTTTGACTCGGACTCTGCCGCGTGAGAAGTACTGGCGCGAGATGCTTTTGGATTGATCCGGCAGGAGTTGGGTGTTTGGTATTCCACTCATTTCGCAAAGTAGGCGAAATGGATGGGGCACGGAAGTCGAGATTGGCTTTATCAAAGGCAGCGAGTTAGCCCCCGCGGCGCGGGGTTAGCGAGTTAGCAAGTTAGCGGATGCTTTGACCTGCTTATGGATGATCTCGCTTAAGGCAAAGTCAGCGGAGAGTGATTCAAGGTTTTTTGGGCGATCGTCTAATGGTAGGACAATGCCCTTTGGAGGCATTTGTCTAGGTTCGAATCCTAGTCGCCCAGCCAAGTTTTTTTGCAGTACAGTAGACAGTCAACAGTTGACAGTAGACAGTGATGCGCAACGATTTTTACTGTCAACTGTCTACTGTCAACTGTCCACTTAAGAGGAAGCAGGAAGCGTGACGGCATTGACGGAAGACAACCAGCAGGACGGCGGACAGGCGGCGGCCAAAGAAGCCGCGCTGCTGGCCGCAGAGGCGGCCAAGTCGAAGGACGGTAAACTGCCCCTCGAGCGCAAGCGCAGCCGCAGTCTGAGTGAGGACAAACGCTTCAAGCTGATCAGCGGCACGGCCAACCCCGCGCTGGCGGATGAGATTGGGCGCTATCTGGGAGTAAAAGTTGGCGAGGCCAAGCTGCAACGCTTTGCCGACGGCGAGGTTTACTTCCAACTGCTGGAGAATGTGCGCGGTATCGATGTCTTTGTGGTGCAGCCGACCTGCTACCCGGTGGATCAGAATCTGGTGGAACTGCTGGTGATGATTGATGCGCTGAAGCGGGCATCGGCGGGGCGGATCACGGTGGTCGTTCCCTATTATGGCTATGCGCGGCAGGATCGCAAGGACCGCTCGAGGGTGGCGATCAGCGCCCGTCTGGTGGCGGATTTGATGACTACGGCCGGTGCCAACCGGGCGCTATTCGTTGACCTGCACGCGGCGCAGATTCAGGGCTTTTTCAATATTCCCGTCGATCATCTGTATGCCAGCCCGGTGCTGGTGGGCTACT
>CAZXVX010000149.1:0-8792 GCA_964644105.1 uncultured Occallatibacter sp.
AACCAGGCTGTTTTGAAAACCCGTTCCGATCTCTCAGCCCGATCCACCATATTTTTATGGTAGCACCAGGTGCTATTACTGCGATAAAAATATCTCCGCGTCCCTCAAGCCTTGCCCCGCTTCACGCGCAGGTTATTCAGCGCATACTCAATGAACCGCGGTTCAAAGTGCGGCGGTTCCTTCATGAACCGGCAGGTGGCCACCACCTGATCGACGATGAACTTGGGCTGAAACGCGGCCAGTTCCATCCCCTTTTCTTTTTTGATCTTGTACACAATGTACTCAAAGACCTCGACGGGCAACGGAAACCCCTGCCGCGCGCACTCTTTCTCAAAGATGCGCCGATAGATCTCCAGGCTGGGAGCGCCCACTTCGATTTTGTACGGCAGGCGGCGCAGGAAGGCGGGGTCCATCAGCTCTTCCGGCTCCAGGTTGGTGGAAAAAATCACCAGTTCCTCGAAGGGAATGCTGAAGCTCTTGCCGGTGTGCAGCTTGAGATAATCGACCCGGCTCTCCAGCGGCACAATCCAGCGGTTGAGCAGGCTGGTGGGACTGACCAGTTGCCGACCGAAGTCATCGATGACAAAACAGCCTCCCAGGGCCTTCAGATGCAGCGGCGCTTCGTAGTAGTGGCCGGTCTGGTCATAGCGCAGATCAAGCATCTCCAGCGTCAGCTCGCCGCCGGTGACCACAAACGGTCTGCGGCAGGCCACCCAGCGGGCGTCGTACTCCTCGGCACGAATGAATGTCAGGCTCTCGTCATTCAACTCCGTCTGGCTGACTGCATTGTGAATGCTGGAGTCATAGAAGCGGATGATCTGCCCCTCCACGCTGATCGCATACGGGATGTAGATCACGTCTGTAAAAACTCGGCTCAGACAAAACGCCACTGACGTCTTGCCATTGCCGGGAGGGCCATAGAGCAGCATGGCGCGGCCTGAATTCAGCGCCGGCCCGCTCTGTTCAACAAAGCTGTCTTCCACCGTCAGTTCGCCCAAGGATCGACGAATGCGCTCGAAAGTCACCAGTTCATTGGTGAGCTTGTGCAGGCTGACCTGGTAATTGAACTGCTCGAGCGTCACCGGCGCAGGCCCGGCGTACTGCATTCGCTCCAGTGCATCGAGGGTCCACCGCTTGCCCTCCTCGGTGAAGGTATACCCCACATCGAGCGGGCTTTCGGCCAGCCGGGTTCCCAGCGTGCGCAGCAGAGTCCGATCCACGGCCATCTGCACCAGCTCGGCGACAACATGGTAAGGCAGTTTGATGGCATCAACGAACTGGCGGCAGGTCTCCAGATGCCCGGTGTAGATGACTTTCATCAACAAGCCCAGCAGCTCCAGCGGGTCGATTCCGGTGGCCGCCATATCTACCGGCTCGGCGGGAATCTTTTTTAGAAAGCTATCCAGCACATGCTGCTCGATCAGCCCCAGAGCCACCAGGTTGTCTCCAAGGCGAGTGCCAGTACACGCCTGACGCTCCAGCCCCTTGATCACATCCGTGACTTTGAGCAGGCCCGCCCCGACCAGCAAATCCCCCAGCCTTATCCGCGTGCTGATATCGCCCTCCTCAAACCGAACAGAGAGAGGCCCCATTTGGAGCCGCTCCTCACTGTATTTCGACTGAAAAGTGGCGGCGCAATAGCTCCGCATCAAATTTCTGAGCAGATTTTTAGAAAAAAGTCATCGAAGATTGTCCGTAACCGGCTCAGGATGAATCATCACCCGGTAGACCTCCGGGCACTCCTTCTTGAAGCGGTACTCGAGCGCGGTGATCAGCTCATGCACGCGCTGCATGGAAAGGTCGTCGGGCAGGGTGCAATGGCAGGTAACGTGCGTGTGTTCGCCCGAACGGCCCACCTGAATCTCATGCACATCCACAATCTCCGCCAGCCCCGCCGCCGCACACTGCATTGCCTCTTCAATGCGCCGGTTCTCCTCCACCATCTCCTCCGGCTGCTCAATCGTCGCCGGCTCACTTTCGATGTGGGTCAGAACGCCGTCGATCTCCGGCACCTCGCGCAGAATCTCCGCCTCCAGCACGCAGACGAAGTCATGCGCCTTGAGCAGGGTGAGCGACTCATCCAGCTCCAGATGCTGCTCCACGCGCAGCCGCCCGCGGTGCGATTGCACGCTCAGCTCATGCACGCTTACGTTGTGGCGCGCCGCCACGGCCCGCACGCGGTCAAAGATGCTCTCCGCCCGCGCCTGGCGGGGTACGGTGTGGATCACCACGTCGGCCTCGGGCAGCGTGCGTTGCACCGCCTCGGTGGCCTCGCGCACCAACTCCCCGGTGTGCTCAAAGGTGTAGCGCCGGGGCAGCGCCAGAGTCAGGTCGGCAAAGTAATTGGCTCCGGCCCGCCGCACGCGCACCTTTTCCACGCCCAGCACGCCCGGCAACTGCTCCACGTCGGTAATCAGCCGCAGGCGCGTCTCTTTGGGAATCTCATCCAGCAGCACGCTAATCGCCTCGCGTCCAAGTCGCGCCGTCAAGCGCAGAATCAGCAGCGAGATCACCACCGCCGCCAGCGGATCGGCAAAGCGCAGCGCCGCAATCCCAAAATGCGCGCCCACCCAGCTTGCCGCAAGGCCGGCCAGCACCGCCGCTGAAGACCAGATATCCGAGGCAAAGTGAAAGGCGTCCGTGGCCAGCGCCGTCGATCCGGTACGGTCAGCCACCACCTGCAGCCGCCGTGAGCGCCATAAGTCCACGCCAATCGAAGTCAGCACCACGGCCACCGGCCAGACCAGATTTTGCAGCTCATGGGTGGGATGCAGAATGCGTTGAATCGCCTCCCAAATAATCCAGAAACTCGATACGGCCATCAACAGCACTTCGCCAAAGGAGGAAAAATTCTCAAATTTGCCGTGGCCGTAGGTGTGATCTTCGTCCGCCGGCCGGTCGCTCACTTGCACGGAAAAGAAGGTGAGCATGGAGCCGACCATATCCAGACCGGAGTGCGCCGCGTCTGACAGCACGCCGAGCGAGCCGGAGACAAGGCCCGCCCCGAGCTTCAGCAGCGTCATCGCCGCCGCCGCCAGCATCGAGTGCAGCGCCACACGCTGCTTCTCGGCAGAAAACCCGGCGATCCTGGAGGATTCAATACTCATGGAGTTTTTAGGCTAACGCTTGCGGCGCGCCATGTATAGTCCCGCGATCCCAAAGGTGTACGGCTGCCAAGCGCATTGCTCGTACCCCGCCGCCCGCATCAGCCCCAGCATCTCCGGCGGCGGGGGAAAGTTGCCCACCGAGGCGGGCAGATAGCTGTATGCGGCTTTCTGCCCGCAGATCGCCCGCCCAATCGCCGGCAGCACGCGGCGGAAGTAGACGGCGTAAGCCTTGCCGATGAGGCCTCCCGGCTCGCTGAAGTCGAGAATCCCCAACTGCCCGCCGGGCTTCAGCACGCGATGAAACTCGCGCAGGCCGGCCTCGTAGTTGGCCAAATTCCTGAATCCAAAGGCTGAAACAATCAAATCCAGCGACTGCGATTCGAGCGGCAGATGCAGCGCGTCGGCCTCCATCGGCACGGCGTAGGGCTCGCCTTCCGCGCGCGCGCCGACGCCGGGTCCACCGAACTTTTTTGCGCCCCGGCTGAGCATCTGCGGAGAAAAATCAGCCGCCGTGATGGGCCGCGAGCCGCGCGGACGGCGCTTCAGCAGAGCCATCGTCATGTCGCCGGTTCCGCAGCAGATGTCGAGGATGGCCGCATTGGGGTTCGAGAGAACTGTCTTGAATCGCCGCGCCGCCCGCCACCACCAGATCCGGTCCACATTGGCCGAGAGCACGTGGTTCAGCAGGTCGTAGCGCGGCGCAATGGCGTCAAACATCTCGCGGACCGCCGCGGCGGCGCTGGCTTCGTCGGTCGCTCCGGGCGGTTCGGCGCCTGTGGTGGTCATTCAGTGTTTCAGCCTTTCGTCTTCACTCTTTCAATGTTAAAAAATCTGGGTGCCCCACCCTCGCCGCGTACTTGTTTTTGCGGCTAGGGTGGGATCGCACTGGCCAGGAATCCACCTTTATCTGGCATCGCCAACCCTTCCCGTCTTCCTGCCGTCCAAAACGATTCAATCTGGACAGTTCCTATCTCACCGGTCAAGTAATGTCGAAAACTGGACCACTTCCAATCTTCGGGACGCGTCACCAAGCCTCGTGTGACAGGATTGCGGTGTATGTACTTGAGCTTTTCGACGCGTTTCTCTTCCGAATGAACATTGAAATCGTAGTAGCGCGCCAGCCAGAACGGTCGCTGATTGGATTGTTTGGAGACAGAAGTTTTCAGGGCTTGAATTGCACTGTCCAATAGTCCTCTTCCCGGTTCTGAAACCAACATATGCACGTGCTCTGGCATAATCACATAGCCAAAGACATGAAAGACATACCGTCTGCGCATCTGCTCAAGTGTATGCTCGAACAAGTCGCAGGCTACCGCTGTGGCAAGATATGGCAACCTGTCGTGACAACTGAAGGTGAGAAAGTGAATATCCTTCGTCTGTTGAAAGCGTTTAAGGTGGGATGGCATGACAAGTGGAGTGTACTCCCACCCTAGCCGCAAAAACAAGAACGCGGCGAGGGTGGGGCACCCAGATTTATTTTAGCCGTCTTCGTGCGGATCATCTAACTTCACACGGTGGACTTCGCCGCCGCCCGCCCCAACATATAACTCACCGCCGCCTCCAACTCCGCCGGCGTAACATCCTCCACTACGCAGGCGTTGCCGATGCCTTCCGGTAAGACAAAACGTCTCACCCCGCCGACGTTCTTTTTGTCGCCGCCGGTGGCTGCGACGACTTTGCCAGCGCGCAGCTTCAAGGGCGGAAGCGGGCCGTAGAGATGGACGAGATTCTCCAGCCGGTCGAATTGCTTGGGCGAGATCGTCCCACGCTCGCGCGCAAGATAGAGCGCGGCAATCATTCCCCAGCCGACCGCTTCGCCGTGCAGCAGCAGCTTGTAGCGCGTGGCCTGTTCGAGGGCGTGGCCGACGGTGTGGCCGAGGTTCAGAATCATGCGCAGGCCATTCTCGCGCTCGTCGAGATTCACCACTCCGGCCTTCATGCGGATGGAGGCGGCGATGACCTTCTCCAGCGCCTTGGGCTCACGCGCCAACACCTCCTCCGCGTGTACCTCCATAAAGCGCACGAGGGCCCGGTCGCGGATGATCCCGGATTTGACGCTCTCCATCAGCCCGGCGCGCAGCTCACGGTCCGGCAGCGTTCCGAGCACATTGATGTCGGCAAAGACAGCGCGCGGATGCCAGAAGGCGCCGACGAGGTTTTTTCCATCGGGCAGGTTGACGCCGGTTTTGCCGCCGACGGAGGAATCTACTTGCGCAAGGAGTGTGGTGGGAACCTGAATGTAGGGAATGCCGCGCATGAAGATCGACGCGGTAAAGCCGCCCACGTCGCCGACGATGCCGCCGCCGAAGGCAATCAGCAGGCTGCCGCGATCTCCGCCCGCCCCGGCCATCTGCCGCAGCAGGCTCTCCACGCTCTTGAGCGTCTTGTGCCGTTCGCCGGGCTCCAGAAACATGACAATTGGCGGCTCGGCGAAGGAAGTCAGGAAGTCCTTCCCCCACAAGCCCCAGATGGGCGCGGAGGTCAGCACAAAGACCCGGCGGGGCAACTTGCCGATGACCCGCTCAATGTGCGGCGCAAGCGATTCCACCAACCCGCTGCCCGCCATGACGTTATACTTTGCCGAAGGTGTCTCTACTCGAATCGTTTGCACAATACTCTTATCGTAATGCACTCCAGGGGCAAAAAGATTGGCCTAGCGGGCATCGGCAGGATTGGATGGGATTTCAATGGTGACCAGCGTGCCGCGGCCCGGATTGCTGACCACGGTGAAGCTGGCCTGGTTGCCGTAGAGCATCTCCAGGCGCTCGCGGACGTTTTTCATGCCGATGCCCGCGCCAGGGCGGCGCAGCGCGGAGCGAGGCCGGTCGCCCATTCCGACGCCATCATCGGCCACTTCAATGCGCACACGGTCGCCTTCGAGGCGACTGCGCAGGGTGACGGTTCCGCCCTTTAGGCGCGGTTCCAGGCCGTGCTTGATGCTGTTTTCAATCAGCGGCTGCAGGAGAAGGCTAGGCACGGAAACGCCCAGCGTGCGCGGGTCGATCTCCTTTTCTACGCGCAGCTTTTCCGCGCCAAAGCGCACCACCTCGATGTCCAGGTAATCGTCGGTGAATTTGAGCTCGTCGCTGAGCGGCACGGAACTCTCGTGATCCTTGAGTAGCGCGCGCAGAATATTGCTCAGCTTGACGATCATCTCGCGCGCCAGCTCTGGCTTTTTGCGCACCAGCGAGGCAATCGAGTTCAGAGTATTGAAGAGAAAATGCGGGTTGATCTGGCGCTGGAGCGCGTCCAGGCGCGCCTCTAGCAATAGACGCTGCTGCTCCTCAAGCTTGATCTCGATGCGCAAGGTATTCCAGACCTTCAGCGCAATGCCCACGCCGATGGGCGCAGCCAGCCACACCAGCGCCTGCACCCAAAGGCGGCTGGCCAGCAGCGCAAAGAGGCGGTGGGGATAGAGATGGGCGATCCAGTCGCGGCAGGCCTCGGCGGCCACAATCAGGAAGAGCATGAGGAACTGGCGGTCAATGCGCGGCTGGATCAGGTTGCGGCGAATCCAGCGATAGAGGCTGAGGTCGATGAGAGGAGTGAAGGACCAGATCTCATCCTTCTCAACAAACCAGCCCAGCAGCCCCGCCGTCAGGCCCAGCGCGGCGTTGAAGGGCAGAGCCAGATACTCGTGGTGATAAGCGGCTGGAGCCGCCAGCACCAGGCCGCCCAGCACGGCCCAGCCCGGCCCCAGCAGCAAGCCCAATAGAATCACGGCGGTAAATGAGATGTCGGCGGCCAGGAAGTTGGGCACGGCAAAGCGAATCCAAACGCCCAGGGTGAGTGGAACAAGAAAGAAGACCAGCAGCGCCAGGGTCTGGCGAGGACTGCGCTGGGGGGCAAAGAAGAGCCGGCGGAAGGTTGTGACGCGCGCCAGGACGCTGGCCACGGCAGCCACCACGCCGAGCTTGACCAGCAGCGTAATCAGAATCAGATGATCGCTCACCGCTTTGTATCCCGATGCAGCGCCTTCACCTGGTAGCCGGCGCGCTTCAGCTCCTCGGCAATCTCCTCGGCCATCATCACGCTGCGATGCTGGCCGCCGGTGCAGCCGAAGGCGACCGTCAGGTAGCTCTTGCCTTCTTCCACATAATGCGGCAGCAGATAGAGCAGCAGGCTTTTGACGCGCTCCAGAAACTCCTGGGTCTGAGGAAAGCCGCGCACATAGGCGGCCACTTTAGGATCAAGCCCGGTGAGCTTCCTGAACTCCGGCACAAAATGGGGATTGGGCAGGAAGCGCACATCGAAGACCAAATCGGCGTCCAGCGGCACGCCGTTCTTGAAGCCGAAGCTCAAGCAGCTCACCAGCAGGCGCGTGCTCTTCTCCTCCTGGCCAAAGCGAGCCTGGATCTGCGCGCGCAGCTCATGCACGTTGTAATTCGAGGTGTCGATCAGCGTATCGGCGACATTGCGAATGGGGTCGAGCAGTTGGCGCTCCTCGACAATCGAACGGGAGACCGTCTCCATGCGCCCCAACGGATGCGGACGCCGCGTCTCGGAGTAGCGGCGCACCAGCACGGCATCTTGCGCATCCAGAAAAACGACCCGCGTGCGCAGCAGCTTCTTTACGCCTTTGAGAATCTCCGGCAGGCGGTCGAGGGTCTGGCCCTCGCGGACATCAACGACAATCGCCGCCCGCTCCACCTCGGCGGATTTTTCAACCAGAGTGGCAAAATCCGGCAGCAGCTCCAAGGGCAGGTTGTCCACGCAGTGGTAGCCCAGATCCTCAAAGGCGCGCAGCGCCGAGGCCTTCCCGGAGCCGGAGATTCCGGTAACGATGACCAGTTCCTTGCCCTTCTGGACCTCCGCGTGCGCAGCGGGGGCCTGAGGCGACGGGTTTGAAGAAAGCGTCATGGCCACATCGTACACTGAAAAGCCGCCATTTGCAGTCAGCATGCTTGAGGAATTGGAGTGCGAGTTGGGGTTCGTGGTTCCCCGGTCTCAAAATCGAGACCGGGGGCACCCAGCCAGTTTGGGTCATCAAACATTTTTATAAACTCCACTCGCCCCGCTCGGCCAGCTTTTGCGCCGCCGCCGGCTCAAGCGGGGGCGAAAGCAGCGGACCCTGGCCCAGTTCGCAGCCCATGCGGAGGAGCGCATTGGCTTGCTGCACCGTCTCAATGCCCTGCGCAACCACCTGCACGCCCAGCTTCAGACCCAATTGAATCAACGACTCCAGAACGGCCACTTGGCGGCCTGTCTGGGTTGCGGCCGCGGTCAGCTTGGGGTCTAACTTCAGCACGTCCACCGGCAGGCGCACCAGATGATTCAGCGGCGAAAGATCTGAACCGAAATCATCCACGGCCAGACGGAGATTGCACTCCAGCAGACGCTCGAAGAGCTCAAGCGCGCCCTTTGGGTTCTCGTTCAGCGTGCTTTCTCCAACTTCAAAGAGCAACAGCGCCGGATCGATGCAGTTCGCCGCCAGCGTTCTTTTCACCTGGGCAATCAGGTCGGGGTGGTAGAACTGGCGCTGGGTCAGATGGATGGCCAGCGTCAGTTGCGCTTGCGGCAACCTCTCGGTCCAAAGCTTCAATTGCCGGCAGACCGCCTCCAGCGCTTCACGGCCCAGGCTGATTGAGAGGCCGGTCTCTTCGGCCACCGGAAGCAGGACGGCAAAATCAGCCATCGAACCGTCAGCCCGCCGCCAGCAGAGCCGCGCATCGAATCCTTCCAGTT
>CAZXVX010000150.1:0-8790 GCA_964644105.1 uncultured Occallatibacter sp.
CACTCGCTTGGGGTGCGAGGGGTCGGCAGTTCGAATCTGCCCGTCCCGACCATTCAGTGATCCTTTGTAGTTGACGCCGGCGTTGCTCGCCGGCGTTTATTTTTAGGCCTCGAATTCCTATTTGGCAAATGGGGCATGATTGCTCCACGGTTTGGTTCAAAGTTGCCGGTCGCTGAAAAGACAGGAAGCGGCTCGAGTTCAGGGTTCGCCGGCGGGCCATTACAATCAATTCATGAGCAAACAAACTATCGCAACCGACAAAGCTCCCGCGGCGATCGGCCCTTACTCTCAAGCTGTGCGGGTGGGAAATCTGCTGTTTACCGCTGGTCAGATTGGGGTAGATCCGGCGACCCAGCAGGTGGTCACCGGCGGGATTACCGAGCAGACACGGCGCGTATTTGAGAACTTGAAGGCGATTCTGGAAGAGGGCGGAACGAGTCTTGCAAGTGTGGTGAAGACGACGGTTTTCCTGAAGAATATGAATGATTTTGCAGCCATGAACACGGTCTACAGCAGCTTTTTTTCGCTTCAGGAGGACACGCCGCTTCCTGCCCGCAGCACCGTCGAGGTCGCCCGTTTGCCCAAGGATGTGCTGGTGGAGATCGAGTTGGTGGCAGAGGTGTGACGGGCAGAGCATTTCTTTGGTTGATGCATTGGCATCCCATACTTCGCATCCTTGGGAGTCATGCATTTGTCCAATGATTCCTTTCGCGGGCTGAAAGCATCCAATGGGCGGAAGTTGAGGAGGCTGCTTTGAGCGAGAGGCCGGAGAAGGTTGTGCGGAGTGAGGCGGATTGGCGCGCATTGCTCACCCCTGAGCAGTACCTGATTCTGCGCCAGAAGGCTACGGAGCGTCCATTTACTGGGGCGCTGACCGAGAACAGCGAGACGGGGAATTACCACTGCGCGGGGTGTGGGGCGCTGCTTTTTTTGAGCGGGGCAAAGTTTGATTCCGGCTGCGGCTGGCCCAGTTTCATGCTGCCGGCCGACGCACAGGCGATCACCGAGGTGGAAGATTTCAGCTTTGGAATGCGGCGGGTTGAGGTCACTTGCGCCCACTGTGACGGCCATTTAGGCCACGTCTTTCCGGACGGACCCGCTCCCACTGGACTGCGCTACTGCATTAACTCGGCTTCTCTCACCTTCAAGCGGACTTAGAGCTTATCCGTAAATTGAGCTTATTCTCTTTCTGGTTTCAAGCCTGTTTGAATGGAGCGATGGCTCCAGAGTGTTTCTATATTGTTTGAGAGTCAACGTGGACCAGGAGGTCCACGTTACAGCCGGTCTGGAGACCGGCGCTACAAATCAAAGTTAGGCCGGAGCTACAAATTACTGTTAGGCCGGAGCTACAATTCACGGATAAGCTCTGAATTGATGTGGCCGGCACGTAGTTCTTTTCACGGCTTTTCCAACTACTTCTCCTCCTTGATGGTCACGTTGGTTCCGTAGGGCTTGTAATCGCGAAACTCCATTTGCTTCATTGTCGTCTGGTGCTCGCCGGTCTTCACGCGCACCTCTTCGGCGACCGGCAACAGATAACTTTGGCCACCGATGACCACCGAGTCGTAGTCCAGGATCATTGTGGACGGACGAACCGCGGGGTCCTTGCCAAGATTGCTGATGGTAAGCGTCACGCGGCGAATGGCATGGGTGGAAGCTTCAATGAAAACCTGCCCGTAAAAACCGACTGGAACTTTGGCGCCCGCCGCGCCTTCGACCCGATAATCGGAGTTCTCGATCCCAACTTTATAGTTGAAGACATGAACCGTCTGGTTGCCGAGCTGTTGAGCTTCCTTCCACTTGAAATCGGCCTTCGAGGAAGGCTGAAAGATCGCTTTGAGAACCTCGCCAAACTCGCCTTCTGATTGCGAAGCTCCTTCCGCGTTACCCATGGCCCCCTTGCCGGAGGCTGACTGTCCGTCTGCTTGCAACGGCGCCCACTCCTCAGTCTTTTCGTGATAACGCAGCCCCTCGGTGATGGAATCCTTGTGCTTCCATTCGTTGTTGTTTTTTGCGTCCACCGATCGATCCGTCACTTTTACACAGAGAAAGTCGGGCAATGAGTCGCGGTAGGCAAGCGCGTGCTGGCCGGCGTCGGCGAGGATGCTGTCGAACTCCTGCCAGGATGGAGGAGGCGGTGGCGCATCCGGAACTGTGAAAGCCAACTGCCGGTTCTGGCGTGGCAGCATCTGCTGCCGCTGCGCCGCATCCCCCTCGGCCAGCGCCACGCCTGGCGTGTTCTCGGCTGGAATGCTGAAGGAGATTGTGCTTTCTGCCGTCTTGGCTCCCTGGGTCATGCGCGCGGTGATGTCATAAAACCCTGGCTTGAGCGACTGGGTTGGAAGAACGGCCAAAAAAGGGATCGCTCCGGCCGCCGGTTTGTAGTTGAGCGGCGCGTGCCCGGCGTGGCTGCCATCGCGCAGAATGTCCATCTCCAGCTTGGGCGCCTCGGAGATTTTTGGATCAGGATGCAATACAAAGAAGAGCAGGACGGAATCCTCATCCAGCGTGGCTTTGCCGGTCAGATTCGGCGTCACCTTGGCGCCTTCATAGAGGAGCGGCTCCTGCTGATCCGCTTGGGCGTTGAGCCTGCTCATCTTGCGCACCAGCACTCCATCGCTCAGCGCCGGACCCTTCGGCGGCTCGATGATTTTGAAGGGAATGCGCTGCGCACCTGCCTTGCCGCTGTTGCGGTCCAACACGGCTGCCTCCAGCGTGTAATCGCCCGGAATGGCAACAAACGGCCACTGAAGGGTCACAAACTCCGACATCGCATCCTGCATGGTATTTAGAGCGCCATGGCGCGGGATGTCCTCGGCGAAGTGATCCACCACCGTGCCGTAGTGATCTTTGATCTGGGCCACAATTGAAACGTGTGCGGAGTACAACTGAGCGGATGTGTCTTCGCGCATCTGGACGCCGGAGAGCGGCAACTCGACAACCGCGGAATTGGTGTTGCCGATGGCCATCTCTCCCAACCGAAGCACCGTTGCCTTGAAGCTCAGTTCGGTGGGCAACTGCGGTTCCGACAGGATCTTCATCAGCGGCGTCTCAAAGGGTCGAATGCCAAAGGCGCCTCCCGAAGCCAGAGCGAAGTATCCCGCATTGGCATGCACAAAGACTCCCTTACGCAGCGACTTGACGCTGATGGGACGGAAGCTGCCATCGTATTCCTGCGCCGGGGGCACATAGGATGCCTGATAGTAGGTTGTCATATCTTGCAGCATCTGTTCCAGCGGCTTCTTGACGCTGTCCTGGCCGTCAATATAGGCGGCTCCGGTGAGCGCCGCCAGCGCCGCCAGCGGACTCGAATTGGCCACCCCATCGCCAATGCCCTGTCCCTCCATGGCCATCGTATTGGTGGCGACCATAATTCCCCCGCCCGCCCCGAACGGGTCCGAGGGTTGGACTTTTGGCGCCTGTAGCGCCTGTACCCCGGTCAGCAACCCTGCCATCGGCGAGGTGGTTGGGGCCTCCGGATTCTTGCCCGCGACCGGCGCAATAGCCCCCATGGTCATCAACTGATCATGGGCCGTCGACCCTACACCGGTCATGTCTACCGTGTAAATGCCCACGTTGGCCCGCTCGGCCGCCGCCAGAATGGTCTTGACCATCGAACTGGCGTCCACATCCAGTTGTCCGTTGCGCGAGAAGTAGATGATGGTCTTGCGCTCCTCCAATTCTTGCTCTGCGCGCGCCAAAGCCAGCAACCCGGCCAGCGAAGGCAGGGCATGCTCGTCCTGCACAATGCGCTGCGAGCCCTCCATCGCGGTCAGTTGCACCTGGGCCAGCGCCCGGTCACGGATGCTGATCATTCTGCCGGAAGGTTCCACGCCGGTCTTCACCACTGCCAACAGACTCGCTTCGGTAGCCGTAACAACCTTATTTTGCTGCTTCTCGCTGAACTGGGTGGCCACTTCCACAGCGTCGCTGACCGCCTTGGCGTCGCTTGTAAATCCCTGCACCAGGTACAAACGGCTGCCCGCCAGATAGACAGAGGTCTCGAATCCCGTCTTGGGCAGCATGGCAATGACTTTGTTGGCAATATCGGCCGCGTTGTGCGCCGCCGCATCCGTCATCGGATCGAAGACAAAAGTGAGCAGATGGCCCTTGGCCGCCTCTCCGGAGACCAGATGAAGATTGATCAGCTTGACCGGCGTGCCGTTATCCACTACCGAGAGGTCGTCCGGCTTGAGATCCGTGATCGAGTGATGCTGCTTGTCGTGCACCACCAGATCGATCGAGACCTCTTGGACATCCAGTCTGAGGGTGGCGTCCTTGCTCTTGGCGCCAGTCTCTTCCGCCGGAGCAGGCGCCTGACCCCAGGCAAAAGGAACAAGAATTAGAATCATCATTCCCAGCAATTGGAAGGCAACACTTCTGTGCATCCGCGGCGCTAGACTGTACACTCCATGCTTATCCATGCGATTCATTCCACCTCTTGACTTTGATGGCCGAGTCGTGCGGCGGTGATCCCAAACCTCGACGTTGAGGCCTGCGATTCCACGGCAATACCATACTACTCTTTGCTGGTACGATTCCGCGCGGGATCGGGTTCGTGTACTCCGGCTGTCTGGATCTTTAGAGCTGGGGAGCTTTGCAAGGCGGAGTTGGAGAGAACGAAAGGCGGGCGGTTGGGGTTCGTGGTTCCCACCCTTCGCTAGAAAAAAGCGAAGGATGGGCCACCCAGCTTTATGGTTTAGACTTGGGTCCGCCAGCCTATGCTACCCGTTCGTAGGGGCGGTGGTAAAGGCGAATCAACTCCTCGGAATGCAAGGCAGCCATGGCGTAGGCCCGACCTTGATCGTCACAGAATTCGACCTCGGCCACGGAGGGAGCAAGCAATTCGACGACGGTTCCTACCTGGCCGCGCACAAGTCCCTTCTCGGGCAAATCCTGCAACACGGCGACTTCGGAAAGAAGTTCCATCTCACCCACCTCCTCATCTCACAGAATATAGCATGTGATAAATCGCGGAGATATTTCGCTCGTCAAAACAATCCAGCAACTTCGAATTCTGGCCGCTCTGCCGTCTCGCCTCAATGTAAAGTCGATGGTATACCGAATTCCGTACTGATCGGAAGCTCCGGCTACGGCTTCCTCGTCCAAGGCCGCACTGATCAACGCCGCGCGAAGCTCTTCCGCATGAGCGGCGGTCATCCCTAGCAGAGACTGAAAGACGCGCGCTTTATGCCGGCCGCGAGGATGCACCAAACTCAGGCAATAATCCCGCAGCTTCTCTATCTCGACAATCGCTGCCTCGGGGTTCGGTAGCCTCATGGTTTCCTCAGCTCTCTGAAAACGAGTTTACTCCTGGAGATGCGCCAGTAGTCTGGGTTTTCAGAGCTGGGAAACTTTGGAGGCCGGAGTTGGGGAGAACGAAAAGCGGACGGTTGAGGTTCGTGGTTCCCACCCTTCGCTGGAAAAAAGCGAAGGATGGGCCACCCAACTTTATGGTTTGGTCAAGGGGTGCGCCACCCGCCAATCGAAGAGGCTCAGGCACGGATCGATGGTGGTTGAATCGAGGGCGTAAACCGTGGCATCAAGCTCGTCCAGTCCACGTTCGTCGGCATAGAGAACGCGTGCGTGTGCGATTATGCGCAGGGCGAGAGCGTGAAAGATACGCCAATCGCGGCTGTTAAGCGCATCAGAAAGCGTAGAGCGGGCCGGTGCAGAGCGCAGTCCCATGTGGAAGAGCTTCGGCGTGTTGGCCCCATGGCAGGCCTCAATGTCGCGCAAGCTCTCGCGCCATGTCAGTTGCGAGAAAGCGAGAATGCGAAATAGCTTAGCCGATGAAAGAGTGCGTGTTCCCGCATCGCCGTTGTGTCGGGCCACGATGCGCGAAAAGGTCTTTCAGGGAACGAACTCCATGACCTGGGCGAAGAGCGTCTTGCCCGTGTTCATCCTGCCTCACTGCTGGCAGGGTAAAAGACGAGGCACAATTCAAATCGTGGACAGGTAAAAAACGCCACAACTTATGCGGAAACATAGAGATGCGAAAAGTGAAGCGCAAATATACCGGGCAGTAGTGTGTTAACTAGATAATTAACAGAAGGGTTTTGAAAATATAAAAAGGGGGGGAGGGGGGGCTCTCTCCGCATTGCGAACCGGCCCCTCGAACAGACATCCGGACGTCAGTGTAGCAGAATGACGAAAATGATCTGCAAATAACGGTGGACAGTTTCAATTCTTTGAAAAACACCTGTGGTTTAGGTTCGTGGTCTTCCAGCCTTCGCTAGAAAAAAGAGATGATGGGCCAGCTGACTTTTATGGGCAAAGACGGGCCACCCACCTACCGATAGAACCGCCCTGATCAGAGGGGAACCCATACTTGTGCAAGAAACTCGTAGTCGACACCATCGACTTCAGCCACCGTGCCTTCCGTTGCTTTACCGCCCCGAGCAGACGTGGACACAATCTCACCCTTCTTGAACACAACCCGATATGGGCCAACTTTGACTATTCCCCTAAACTGAAACTCTCCTTCACTCACATACCACTTCCCACCGCTGTCTGGGCTACCAGCGAATATAAAATGACCGTCTCCACTTGGGGACCAAACTCCCTTCACGTTCACATCATCATGCTTGACTTCCATGCGCTTCCATTCGATATTTACATGGAATGGAGCCGTATAGCCATCCGCCACAGTAAGATCAGGCGCTACGAGCCGCAGACGCGCGGGATGCTGTTCGCCAACGAAAAAAGTTGATTCGTTTTTTGAGACAAATTCGATACCAGCACCATAACTTGCCATCTCTCCATTGGCTGAGACCGAGACCTGCGTCGTCCCTCCTTTGCCGGTTGAAAAAGCTTGGATTCCTCTTGGCACTTGATTCTCCAGTTTGCGGACGTTTTCACTTCCAAGCTCCACTGAAGCCAAATTAATTAGTTCGGCAGCAGCTAGAGTTTCATGATGCTGCAGCAACTCAGCCACCTCCTGGTGGCCGTTCTTATTTGCTAAAACCGAAAGTTTTACTCCATCACTGGATTTGGCGAATATGTCGGCACCAGAAGCCAACAGCAGTTCAACTACATCCTTATTTCCGCTTTTTGCTGCGGCGTATAAAGGCGTCTCTCCGTTTTGCTCCCTGACAAACACAAGATCGGGGTTCGTGTCTATCAGTGCCTTGACCTTCAGAACATCGCCATTCCTGGCTGCTTCGTGAATCTCCCGGCACGATGGAAGATACTGGCGAAGTAGTTGCATAAAATCTTCCTGAAACTCTATCGAACGCAATGGCGTCACGCCTTGATCATCCTTTGCGTTGATATCCGCACCGTGGACGAGAAGAAACTCCGCAACTTCCTTATCTCCTTGCCATACTGCGGCGTGGAGTGGCGTCACACCTCGATCATCCTTTGCGTTTACGTCGGCACCGTGGTCAAGCAGGAGTTTTGCCATGTCAATCTTGCTATGTTCCGCGGCAACTTGAAGAAGCGTAGCGCCCGAATTGTCTCTGTGATGAGCCAAATCAGGGTTGTCGGCGAGCAGCACGCCAATCGCAGCAGTATCCCCACTTCCGACCAGCGCCGTCAGTGTGCTTTCGACGACTGCGTCTGGATCTTTGATTGCTTCTGCGATCGACGTGGTCCCGGATGACCCAATAGAACACCAATGCAAAATTCCGATGGAAGAATGTATTTCCCCCCAGTGATCTTGGGGAACATAGAGGAATTTGCTGCTTGGCTTCCCCAAGTGCAGATATGGACATGGAAGCCCATCTACATCGGTCTCCACATAGTGGATGTCTGCCCTGAGAAGATCAAATCCTTCATTCGATTTTCCCTTTGGTTCCACTTCCTCATAGCGAACCTGTGCACGCGTGATTGTCAACCAGCCATAGCTTATGCTCTTGACCGTGAAGCCAGAGGCATACATCACGGGATATCGCAATTCGGGATCAGTGATAGAGTGCTCGATTTGTGGCAGCCAGTTACTGACGCTTGCGTTGCTCTCATCTTTCTTTGATTTTTTCCCATTTTCCGTTGCACCAGCCGTTGAAGTGATGCATACCATCAACAGAAGAAGAATCAGAGTGCACTTTCCACACACTTTTCCGAAGTAGAGTTTCCCCATCATCGTATACCCTTCCAGAATGTGAATCTATATTTGCAAGACCAGTATAATCGCGTGCCCTTGTCTCGATGATTTAGACCTGGATGCCACGATCACTGAAAAGAAACCGTAGAACCTACGACTCTTTGCGCTCGCTCAGGATGACAGATTTGAGGTGGTGATGGCGAGTTTGTGGTGGTTCAGCGTGTTGATACTGAACCACCACGACACTCATGCGAGCGGAGAGCGAGCGTCTGCTGCATGCAATGCTTACTCTTCTTCTTCGTCGATGGGGCGTTTGGCGTTGGCGAGGATTTTGTCGGCGACTAGTTGGGGGACGATGTCGTAGTGGTCGACTTCCATGCGGTAACTGCCTTTGCCCTGGGTCATGCTGGTTAGCTGGGTTCCGTAGGTGAGCATTTCGGCCATGGGAACCTGGGCGTTGATCAAGGTTGTGCGGCCCTTGGAGTCGGTTCCCTGGACGCGGCCACGGCGGCTGCTGAGATCGCCCATGAGGGTTCCGGCAAACTCGTCGGGGGCTTCGATTTCGACCTTCATGATGGGCTCAAGGAGGCAGGGTTTGCAGGATTCCATGGCCTTTTTGAAGGCCAGGCGGCCAGCGGTTTTGAAGGACATTTCGTTGGAGTCGACGTCGTGGTAGCTGCCGTCGTAGACGGTGGCCTTGAAGTCGACGACCGGGTAGCCGGCGAGGAAGCCGCGGGCGGCCGACT
>CAZXVX010000151.1:0-8668 GCA_964644105.1 uncultured Occallatibacter sp.
CGAGCTGCTGCTCAGCCTGCCGCGCGAACTGCTTTGCTGCCTGCCCAAAACATTGCTGCCCAAGGAGATTGGTTACAAGGATTTGTTCCGCGTTCTGATTGTGCAGTTCATCGACGCCGAAGCCTTTGACGTGCGCAGCGTGAAGAAGAGCTGCATACATATTGCGCATCCCGACGGCAAGAGGCTGATTCCATTCGACACGTTTAATATGTTTTATCGCAGCGATCTGGAAGCGGCGCGCCTTGCAGGCCTGCGCGGCGAAGACAAGGAAATCTGCCATGCATGATTTGATCCAGCGCATTGCCGGTCAATCCATCAATCCTCAACTGTTCATTGCCGGAATGAGCACGATCTATTGCACCGCCTTGATTCTGTTGATGGCGGCACTGGCCAAATTTCTGGAGCACGCCGCGGCGCCGCAAAAGATTGCGCGCAAGATCTGGCACCCATTTTCGACGCGCGAGATGATCCTGTGCATGGCGGCCCTTTTTCCTTTCTGGCTGCGGAGCATTGGGCAAATCAAAATGAGTGCCGCATTTCAATCGGTTTATTTTGGCATTGGCTTTGTCTTGATTCTTTGCGCGGTTCTCTGGCATATCTGGGCCAAGTTCAACATTCGTGCGATGTGGTCCGATGGGATTGAAATCAAGCAGGATCACCGGCTGATCTCGACGGGCGCGTATGCGCTGGCCAGGCATCCGATGTATGCGTCCTTGCTGCTGTGGTGCTGGTGCGCAAGTTTCCTGATGTTCAACTGGATTACACTGACACTCACGACTCTGGTGATTCTGCCGCTGATGATAGCCCGCGCGCGCGCCGAAGAAAGAGAACTCAGCAAAGTGCTGCCGGGTTACGTTGCCTATCAAGAGAGCGTGCATATGTTGACGTTCACCGTGCGCGGCTTTCATGCCGTTGCCGTCAAGATAATGGCGATCATTCTGCTTGCCTTGACCATTTGGCAGGGCCTGAATCTATCCGGCATGATTCTCCTTTTTGTGATTCATCTTTACCTGGGATACAGTCTGACGCCGGAGAAGGTTGCCTTCTCTTATCGCTCCAAATCCTGGATGATGATTGTTGTGTGGAGCTTGAGCTTGCTGTGGCATCCAGTGTATTATCTGCTCTACATTCTTGTGGCAATGTTTGTTTACGGGCTGAAGTTCAACTGCCCGTGCATGATGATTTACAACAAATACCAGCGATGCCCGTGCTATGACCTGGCGGCTAAGTGCGTTGTCAAGAACCCGCCGGCGCGATGAGATCAAGCATCAACCGATCAACGGCGGTTTTTTACTCAGCGGCAATTCGGTCTACACCGTAAGCATTCAGTACATCCGCCAGCGTTACGACGCCCTGGAGTTTATGAATATCAGCCCGGTGAACGACGGGCAATAGATCAAGGTAGTACGCGCTCATTCGTTCGAGAGCCACATGGAGCGGATGATCGGTGTGGAGGTGCGGAACTGAGAAGGGTTCCACAAGCTCTTTCAGCGGCAGCTCTTTTCTTCCATCGACAAAGGCGCACTGCAGCGTCTCTTTGGTCAGCATTCCCAGGAAGTAACCCTTCTCGGTCACGGGCCAATTGCGGATCTCGCTGGCGCGTGTTTGTTCGATCCCATGCTGAACGGTCGACTCCGCAGGCAGAGTCTCCGGATTCATTCGCATGATTTGAATCACGGTGCGCTGATTGGGTTCGTTGCGCGTCTCATGGCTGGGCAGATGAATGCCGTCTTGATGAGCCAGAGCTTCGTAGATGGGCTGCTTTTGAAATCGAGAAGAGATGAAAAAGCTGGTCAGGTTGGCAATCATCAGCGGCACAATGACGGCGTAGTCGCGCGTCATTTCAAAGATCATCAGCACGGAAGTCATGGGGACGCGCACGATGCCGGCAAAGAGCGCGCCCATGCCGACCAGCGCATACGCGCCGGAGGTTGCGGTGTATGCCGGAAACAGACCATGGGCCAGCGTGCCGATGGCGCCGCCCAGCATGGCGCCAAGAAACAAACTTGGGCCGAAGATGCCGCCCGCATTGCCGGAGGAGTAACTCACGGTGACTCCAACCAACTTGAGAGCCACCAGCAGCAACAGCAATTTCAACGCCATGGTTCCGTTGAGCGCGCTGCCGACGTAGGTGTATCCGACACCCAAAACCTGAGGCACAAACAAGCCCATTAATCCAACCGTGACGCCGCCCACGACGGGATGCCACCAGCGCGTTTTCACAGGCAGGCGGAGAAAAAACTTTCGCATGCCCAGCAAAAGCCTGGTGAAGGCCACCGACAGAAAACCGCCGGCGATGCCCAGCAGGGCGTAAATGGCCAGTTCGATGGGATGCACCAGGGTATATTGCGGCACTTGAAAGAGCGGATTATTGCCCAGCAGCAGGCGCATCACGGCCCAGGATGTGGCGGAGGCCAACACGACCGAACCCAGAATCGGCGCGTGCATATCGCCCATCACTTCTTCGAGGGCAAACAGGACAGCGGCCATCGGGGTATTGAATGCCGCGGCAATGGCGGCTGCCGCACCCACCGGAATCAAAGCCTTTACTTTTTCCGGGCGCAAGCCGAGCCACCGTCCGAGGACTGATCCAATGCCAGCGCCGACCTGTACCGACGGACCTTCGCGGCCCAGCGGAATTCCGCTGGCCAGCGTGGTTGCCGTGCAGAAGAATTTTCCGAGCACCGTGCGCAGGGAAATCACCCCGTCCCGCGCGAAGAGGGCGGCTTTGGTTTGAGGCACGCCGCTGCCGCGGGCGTTTGGAAAAAAACGATAGAGCAGAAAACCCATGGCGAGCGAGCCGGCAACCGGCACCAGCACCTGCCTCCAGGCGGCGCCATTCACCGGATAGAGGCGCATTCCAAGCCGCTCCGTAACCACAATGAACGCGACGACGGCGAGTCCGGTGAGCGCGCCGATCAGCAGCGACAGAAGAAGAAACACCTGCTCCTCGCGCACTTGAAGATGAGCGGCGGCGCGAGGCCAGAGGGTCGTAATCCATTTCACTTTGGTCGGATTCTCGCTGGTGGGAGCGGCGGACATATTTTTAGTTTACGCGAACCTGTGCCGGATCACACCAGCTTAAGCGCCGTTCAGGATCATTTGAACAGGCCCAGGTTCGCATCAATCAGCAAAGCCGGCGAGCCAGATGCGTTTCTGGATTGGGTCAGAAAGGATTGCAACTCAAGTCACCGGTTATTGTGAGTGGAGCGGAATCAAAAAAACGCGGTTGGTTTCGGTTGAATTTTCGCCATGCAGCTTTGGCCGGAATGCTTTCAATAACGCAAGCCAAGCCTTAAAGGAAACTCCTCTTCGTCATCCTCGAGCGCGCGCATGGCGCAGTGCTCCTGGATTTGCGCGCGCTGCCAGATGCGCATCAAGCCGTGGGCTGCCACCAGGCCTGCGGCGGCAATAGCCATATGTCGCGCATCCGCTTCCATCCACTCTTCCGCGCCGATTGGCAGCAGAGAAACGATGGGAAGGAAGATGGCATATTTGACAATGGAAAAGGCGATGTTCGTCTCTTCGCGCCTGGCTTCTCCGCTGAAGGGCAGCGTCTTTACGTTCAAGAAGAGGATGTCCGTGAGCAGCAGGCAGAGAATGACGGCGCAGAGCAGTTGGCTGGCGGTTGCTGACATTGTAAGCATTACTGACGGCGCAACTGAACGCGAAGCAAGCAGGAAGCTGACAGCAAGAGTCAAGCCCCAAAGAAAGGCCCAGAGTTTGGCGGCTTGAAGCTGGTTGATGGCGGTTGAAGATTTTGCGGGGTTGCCATTGACTGCGCGAAAGATCCAGCTTCCTTGCCGATTGCCGGGCGAGAGAAAGGCCGTGCGCAATCCGGCAATCGTCCAGAAGGCGATGACTCCGAGCGCCGCGCGGAGGCCGTCCGGCGAGAAGTCGATGTGCATTTTTTGATGTGCGATATGAATGCGCAGAATGAGGGCAATCACCAGCGAGAGTCCGGCGCCGCCGTAGATGACGAGATAGATCCGATAGCGCTCAACGCGCAGCAGCGTCTGGCTGATGAAGTGAAAGACGGCGCGGCTGTTGGGCGCGCGCAGGATGGAGGCGTGCATCAACTTGACCAGCGGCCAAGCAAGCCGGTTGCGCGTTGAGCGCGAGCCGGAGCCCTCGACCAACTGATGCATTCGGCGCAGATAGGCAACAGGGTAAGTGAGCAGGAGCAAGCCGGCAGTGGTGAGCAGAGCCGCGCATCCGATTTGAGCGAGGCGCGAGTAGATGGGCAGCGCGGAGGCGCCTTCCATGATGCGCTGATCGATGGCCAAAAACCAGAAGGGCGGGAAAAAATAAATGAGTGCCGAGCCGGATTCAAAAGCGGCGGAGACCAATGCCGAGATCAACGGATAGAGAAGAAAAACCATCAGCAGCGCGGCGATCAACAACCCTTGCAGCAAGAGAGAAATTTTGCGAAAGATGCGCTCGCCCAGCGCGGAGAGCAGCACGCCTTGTAAAGCCAGAATAAAGGTTGCAGCAAAAAAGCCGCTGGCCGATACGGCCACGAGATGAGCGGCGAAGAAGCGCGCGATATGCGGCGGATCAGCAACCACGGGAAAGATGAGCAGGCCGAGCAGATTGGCATCGAAGAGGAAGCCGAAGACAAAGATCAGAATCGCGGCCACGCGCGCCATGAAGAGGCGGCGATTGGGAATGGGCAGTGTGGTCAAAACAAAAATGTCCAGCAGATCGGGAAAGAACATATCCCATTCAAAGACGGTGGCGATGCCGATGGTGACGAAGGAATAAACGATGAAGAAAAAGTGATGACCGACCTGCGTCCAGTAGGAAGGCGGCTTGGGCGGCCAGCCGAAGAAAGGATGATAGAGCGGCCAGAGATACATGGCGAAGAAGAAGCCAGGAATGCCGCAGGCGCAGGCGATCTGCACCATGCGCGTTTTGGCGTCGCCGTCGGGCGAGGCGGTTTCGTGATTGAAAAAGCGCTCGAGAAAGTGGCGCACTAGCAGCGAGAACTGGCTGCGCCGCGGCGCGCGCACGGGGCCCAGCGCGGATTGCGCGTTGAGCGAAAGCGGCTCGGTGTACATCAGAAGGCGCTGGACAAATTCAGCCATGGATTTGCATCACCTCCACCATTTGGCGCGCCACGGAACGCGTCTCCTGCTGTTCGACCAGTTGCGCAAAGACGCTTTCCAGATTGGGAAGGCGCATCAGCCGAGCCAGTTCCGAGGGCTGCGCGTCGGCCAGGATTCGGCCCTTGGCGATTACGATTACACGGTTGCAGAGCTGCTCGACGACCTCGAGAACATGCGAAATGTAAATGATTGTTTTGCCCTCGGCCGAGAGCAACTCCAGCAGGTCTTTGAAGAGGCGCGCGGAAACGACATCCAGGCCGGAGAGCGGCTCGTCGAAGATCAGCAGCTTGGGATCATGTAGCAGAGCGGCGGCAATCAGCACGCGCTGGCGCATCCCCTTCGAGTACGAAGAGATGGGCGAATGCTGCCACGAGTCGAGATTCAGCAGCTTCAGCAGGCCGGTCGCCTTGGCCTCGATCAGCGCTTCGCTCATGCCGCGCAACCGGCCCACCAGTTGCAGATACTCGAGGCCGGAAAGGTAGTTGTAGAGATGCGCTTCCTCCGGCACATAACCGAGCACGGCGCGGAAGGCGGTCCTATCCTGGGCGATCTCCTGACCGTTGAAATAGACGCGCCCTTGGTCGGAGCGCAGAATGCCGGTGATGATTTTGACGGTGGTGGATTTGCCCGCGCCATTCGGCCCAAGAAAGCCGACGATCTCGCCCGGCGCGACGCTGAAGCTGACATTGGTAATGGCGGGAATGCCGCGAAAACTCCGCGAAAGATTTTGCAGTTCAAGCATGAGGCCGGTCTCCGATTTCGAAACAAATGAGCAAATGCCCGGTGTGTGTTGCGTGCAGGATTTGCAACCGGAAGGCATGGCGGGTTGCGTTGTGCGAGGAAGCGTTTTGAATACGCAGAGTGAGTTGAAGCCGATGGTTGAATTGAAGCGCGATGTGCCAATTGCCGCAGCGCTCTTGAGGCTGTTGAGCGCGCATTGGAGCTACAACAAGAGCCGCGAATACGAGCACCGAGATGAGCGGCATTTTCATGGACATTCTCCAGAATCGAGGGGCAATTGCACGGCACGGCTGAATCCGTGCTTTTTCAAAACGATTCTTCATTGGCCGTTACGCGGATGAGAATGCGGTTCAAGATCCCAATCGCGCCTACCCCTATGTAGCAAACTTCTTATGGGCTTGTCAAGCAGTTTGCTACATAGGTACAATGCATCATGGCTTCAGAGGCAAAACTTTCGCACACCGCGGCAATGATCCTTCAAGCGCTGGACGCCGGATTTGTTTATGGATTCAGCATTATGGAGATGGCCGGGTTGCCCAGCGGCACGGTTTATCCGGCGATGCGCCGCCTGGAGCGCGACGAACTGATTCTTTCGAAGTGGGAAAAGCAATCGATTGCCGACGCCGAGCAGCGGCCACCCAGAAAGTACTACAAGTTGACCGCGGCGGGCAGGGCGACGCTGCTGGCCTCGCGCCGCCGATACCCGCTGCTGGAGCGGTTGATTCCTTCAGAGACGGTGAGGGCTGAGGAGGCCAGAAGCCAATGAAGCCTTCTCTGAAGCCGGCATTCGATGCCGCTGATCAAATGCTTCTCGGTTGCGCCGCGCGGTTTGTGCCGGGCCATCGGCGCGCCGATTGGCTGCGCGAATGGAAGGCGGAGTTGTGGCATGTTCGGCAAGAGCGCGCGCCCATGGAGCAACTCTCGTGGCAGGCCGAGCGTGAGATTGCGGGCTTTTGCCTGGGCGCTTTTCAGGATGCTTTTTGCCTTTGCCAACCGCGCTTGCGATTGGGGCCGCTGCTCACGGCGCTGCAAGGATCCGCCGCGCAGTGCCTCTTGACGCTGACAGGATTTCTGGTTCTCAGTTACGGGATTGCATGGCTTGCGCCGGGCGTGCGCGCGGAGCGGATGATCTCCGCGCCGATGCAAAATCCGGGGCTGATTTTGATTCAGTATGCCGATTGCGACGCCACAACGATCGAGCCTCAGCAGTACCTGGCGTGGAAGAATCGCCACCACAGCTTCTTTGACGACTTTGCTTTTTATCGCGTCAGCGAAGAAAGCATTCAGGCGGAAGGCGAGAGCGGGACTGCGCCCAGAGATTCCTGGAAGGTTGCACAGGCCTCCTCCAATTTGCTTGCTCTGCTGGGATTGCCGGTGCGCTATGCCGCATTGGAGAGCAACTCTGCTCTGCCCCAGGTGATCTTGAGTAAAAGCTTTTGGAAGATCGAGTACGGCGCCGATCCGCGTATTGCGGGGCGAGTGGTGCGCATTGGCCAGCGTCGCGCGCGCGTGGCTGGCGTGGCGGCGGGGGATGCATGGAATCTGCCGGGGAAGATCGGCGCATGGCTCGTGCAGCCGGATTCGACGCTGGCCGCCAGCGGCAGTGGATTCATCGTGGCTCATTTGACCGCGGCCGGCCAAAAGAAGATGTGGGCGCCGGTGATGCAGATTAACGAATACGACGAGGACGAAGGCCCCAGATTCTTCGGATACAACATCGATCAATGGCAACCCGGTTCCTGGGGCATTTACTGGCTGGGCATTGTTTTTGCCTTGATCTCGCTGCCCGCCGTCACTAGTGTCTCGCTGGGCGAATACAGCGTGAATGCCCGCAAAACCTCCTTGAGCCGGCGGCTCTACCGCTGGAGCTTTTTCTCGGCCAAGATCGTGTTGCTGATGATGATCGATTACTTCTTCACGCTTGATCTCGCTTACTTCCGCACCGCGCAATCCGCGCAAGTCTCGGCGAGCATTCAGATGATTGCCGCCTTCGTCTTCTTTCTTTTCGGATTGCGCTGGGCGCTGCTCGATCATCGCCAGCGCTGCCCAGTCTGCCTTCGCCGGGTTGAGCATCCGGTCGAGGTTGGTTTGGCCTCGCGAACTTTTCTTGCATGGAACGGCACCGAGATGATGTGCATGGGCGGCCACACGCTGCTGCACATTCCCGCGCTGCCTACAAGCTGGTTTGACGCGCAGCGATGGCTCTATCTGGATACATCCTGGGAGTTTTTATTCGTGGGATCGAGCGTGGGATAAGAGAGGCGAATCCCGCGGGATGCGGGATGGATCCGGTCCAGGCTTTTGCAACCATCCTTGCATCAACGGTTCGGTTATCGGTGCATCCCGCGACCGTTTTCACGCATAACTTATTGTGGATGAGTTTCGGCCGGCGCGCTCGCGGGCAGCGCGCTCGACGTAGCCAGAGGCGCGCAGGGCGGCCAGCGGATCGGCGGGCAAACCGCGCGCCGTGCGCCATGCGGCGGCGAGCGGGCGCACATCGCTCCAGAATGCGCCGCGGAAGAGCTCTTCGGCGGCGACCAGATCGCAGGAGCTTTGCAACTCGGCAAGCTGCTCGCGATCCACCAGCGCGGCCTTGAGCCATAGATCCTGCGCGGTGACCACGGTCTGCACGGTGGCTTCGATCTTGCCCTTCAGATTGTGGCTTTGGTCGATCATGAAAGCGATTTTGCCGCCTCGGCCATCGGCGCGTCCGGAGTGAATCTCGTGGAAGATGCGGAAGATCTGGTAGGGATCGATGGAGCCGAGGGTGAGGTCGTCGTCGGCATAGCGGCGGTCGTTGAAGTGGAAGCCGCCCAGCA
>CAZXVX010000152.1:0-8596 GCA_964644105.1 uncultured Occallatibacter sp.
GCGAGATCATGCTCAAGGTCTTCGATCTCGTCGCCCAGGTCGCGCCCAGCCGCTCGACAATCCTGATTCAGGGCGAAAGCGGAACCGGCAAAGAGCTGATCGCCAAAGCCATCCACGCCAACTCGCCGCGCAAAGACAAGCCGTTTGTGCCCATCAACACCGGAGCCATGCCCTCGGAACTGCTGGAATCGACGCTCTTCGGCCACGTCAAAGGCGCCTTCACCTCGGCCGTCGCCTCCAAAAAAGGCCTCTTTGAAGTGGCCAACGGCGGCACGCTCTTCATGGACGAGATCGCCACCATGGGCATGGACACCCAGGCCAAGATTCTGCGCGTGCTGCAAGACCGGCGCTTCATGCATCTGGGCGGCATCCAGGAGGTGCAGGTGGACGTGCGCATCATCGCCGCCACCAACGTCGATCTGCGCCAGGAGGTGCGCGAAGGCCGCTTCCGCGAGGATCTCTTCTACCGCCTCAACGTCATCACCGTGGACCTGCCTCCGCTGCGCGCTCGCCGCGAGGATATTCCTCCGCTGGCCCAGCACTTCCTGGACTTCTACGCCACTGAAAACGGCTTCAGCCCCCGCAAGCTCTCCGCCGATGCGCTGCGTTGCCTGATCGATTACAGTTGGCCGGGCAACGTCCGCGAGCTGGAGAACGCCATCGAGCGCGGAGTTGTGCTCTCGTCCGGGCCTGTGATCGGCTCCGAGCTCCTTCCCGGTCCCATCACCGGGCGCAGCTTCCAGGACGCGCTGATCGCGCAAAACCCCAATGCCTCGCTCTTTGACATTCTGGAAGACATCGAGCGTCGCATCATCATCGAAAAGCTGGAGCGCTGCAACGGCAACCAGACCGACGCCGCCGAACAGTTCCGCATACCGCTCTCCACCCTCAACCAGAAGATCAAGCGGCTGAATATCGAGATTCGCAAGAAAGGGCGGGAGTAAAGGGGGATGAATAGAGAATAGGAAACAACCGATGATTCTTTAGGGCTACATGGGCGTTTCTCGGTACGAATCTGCTTTTGGTATGTAGTCTAAGCTGAATGAGCGCAAAGGGCAGTTTTCCGACGACTGACTTTCCTCCAATCTGTCATTATTGCTTAAGAACTGGAGGATTCATGAAGGCGGAATAGAAAGAACGACGGCGGATTCGGGATAATCAGAACAACGAAAGAGGAGTAGACTTAAGATTGCTGGATTCAAGCTCAAGCACTACGCCCTTATTTACCAGGCCATCGGCTATGCCCTTTAAAATGACGTAGGGTTCCATGATTGGTTCTGAAAAGCGGAAGCGGTATCTGCGCCTCTCGCCTTTCCTTTCGAGCAATTGTCCTCTAGATTCTTCGCAGAATGAATTCAAATGTCTCATGTATCCATCTATTCCATATTCCTTGTTTGTTATTACGGCAAGCGGCTTGCGCAAATCTCCCGCTGAAAAGTACCCTAGTTCATCTGTTTTTGCCAGCGCAGCTGCGAGAAGAATTTCCTTGTATATATTTTCGTGCGGGCTGGCGATGGCTTGGCAGTATGAAGCGACCATAGTCTGTTGCGCGTTTCCAACGGCCTGTCTTATCGCTACCTCAACATCATTCTGATTCGCTTTCAGGTTCCCGGCTTCGAGAGAGGCGTACCCGGTGCGAAGTCCTAATTCGTGAGCGTTATGCGGAAGTCCTTGGGAGAGTGCAGCAATTTGACATATCGCCTCGAATTCAATATCCATCGTTGCCTGCCCAAATCCTTTTTTGACGATAGAGAACAACTCACCTTCGGACATACGTGGCATTTGAATTTGCACAAGCGCTCTCTCGATGGATTTATGTTCCGCTATCAACTCGTCAATCGAATCCGCCACTCCGATAATGATCAGCGTGGCGTCAACCGAGTGATCCGACAAGCTCTTGATCGTGTCCGCGAGTAAACCAGAGGTCGCGTCGCCCTTGGGAACGCGATCATACTCATCGATAATCGCTACGATTGAGCTCCCTGTTTGCTGGAGTAGGAACCTGACATCTTCTGGACTTGCATTGGCTGGTAGGTAGGAATTCATCGGAATGGGAGTTGGAGGAGCAATAGATGCCGCATTGTTGAGCTTGAAGGTGAGTTCACGAAGAATCCCATCCCATATCGAGTTGAATGTTGAAATGGTGGAGCAATTGTGGCGAACTACTTGGTAATTGTACTTGCTCAAGTATTGAAGATGGCCGGGTAGT
The DNA here is from genome assembly GCA_964644105.1 of uncultured Occallatibacter sp. Classification (GTDB taxonomy): domain Bacteria; phylum Acidobacteriota; class Terriglobia; order Terriglobales; family Acidobacteriaceae; genus Telmatobacter. Next base: position 2,210 of record CAZXVX010000152.1, read on the forward strand.
ACGTTAGCCAAAGAAGTTTTGCCAACCCCCCTTTCACCGTAGATAGCCACATGCCGGCCTCGCTGAAAAATCGCCTCAGTCACACGTTCTAGCTGGCTTATTCTACCGGAAAATAGATCGAGGCTGCTTACTGGGGCACTCGGCGAGAATGCAGACGCCAGGGCGCCTCGAAGGCTCAATTTTTCAACAATATCCATCTGTGATCTCCCTCCGTTCGCCGCACAGTATCCATTATAATCAGTCAATTCTATCCGTGTACCATGTTTTTTCTCGCCATACCTAACATTATCTATTGCAAATCAAACAATAATGTGGCATAATCGGTCAAATAGGGTGGAGATGCGACGAAAGTAGGGGTCGCAGTCTCTTCTTCCAGATGCCGTCTTCGTCTCCCTGCTTGAAACAAAGGAGTTTTCCAACGCTACAAAAACAACAAGAAAGCACGCGAAAGGGGCGATCAAATGAAGGTAAACAACGTCAACGGCACCAGCGACAACACCTGCAAATGCATCAGCTGGCTGGCTCATTGGAAAAACTTTGGCGGGGTTGCAGTTCCTTCTTATTGTTCTGAAAAAACTTGCACTGCAAAACCCACGGTAGGGGCGCACGTGCAGAAGGACAGCACGACTGATCGGAACTGGTACATAGTTCCACTTTGTGACGCACATAATAAGCAGACTGGCAAGTCGCTGGAGCTTGGTGAAACCTTTCTTGCTCCTGCGAACGTGAGCCAGACATGCGGCAAGAAGTGAGTCTATCTATCTCGTGATGTGGATAACACATCCGGATAGACTAAGCAAATATGTACGAAGTCAGGGTGCCCGGGGTCCCGACTATAGGACCTGGGCATCCGGTACAAGCCGATTCTGCTGGTAGTTCAGACTGACAATTGGAGAGAGCAGTATGATTCAAATTCCCGTTTTGGTGTTCGCTAGATATCTGCGAAATAGGCGAACTTATGGCCTTAAGCAAGTAAAATACGCCGAAAAGAAAGAAAACCAGATTCCCTTCAAGTACTACAGGAGCGCCATCGCAGCCATCATGCGATATCACCGGGGCGGCAACGATCCCATAGAGTTCAAAAAGGCAAGGGAAAAACTTACCAAGAGTTTAGCTTTATGCGAGAAACCCGGTAAAGCCGTGATCCTTCGCAACAATCTGCGAGCGATTGCGAACTACCAGATGCATTTCGGCAATAGAGTCTTTGAGATAAGATCTGTTCCGAGTCTCAAGTTGCATGCTGCGAACATCGTCATCAGCGCAAAGGTGGATATGTACGTACTTGAAGATGGCAGACCTATGTTGATTAAGCTTGATTTGTGCAAAGCCAAGCAAAACGAAGTCGAAGTCGAGAGTATGTTGGCCATTACCAGCGAGGCTGCCAAGTCCGAAGGACTCCACATCAGTGCAAAAAGCGTCCTAAAGCTGAGAGTTGAGGATGGTTCAGAATCACACGGGCGGGAACTTCGACCCGCCGAGTTAAGAGATGTATATGCGGCTGGGGTAGAGATTGAAGGCGCATGGGAAGGCTTATAACAAGACTTTCCACAAGTTGCGTCGAATTTCTGACCTCGGTTACGCAAAATCGCCGATGCGCTCAGTGAACGTCGATTAATCCGGAAAAGTCGCGCAGCGTTCACCGATGCAATGGGCGAGTGGTGTGTTTTTGTGTAAAATGATGAGTCTCCCATCTCTGGATTTTCATGAATTGGAGGCCATAAATCCTTACCACTATTTTTCTGCTCTCCGTGGAGAGATTGAATCTCATGGCGCGCAAGCGCCAACTGGCCGCACCGCAGGTGCTTAGTTCCAGGAGATTTCAATGCCGTGTGGGGTTGCTTTGATATTGGGCGGCTTGTGATTGGTGAGAATGCGGATGGCCGAGAAGCCTCCGCCCAGCACGCAGACCGCGCCGCCGCCCACCAGAAGTCCCAGCTTGCTGGTCGGCTCCGGATCGAGGACGGCCAGCACCACCATGGTCACGCCCACGCCGCTCATCCCCAGCGCCACCGATACGGCGGCGATCTCCCGCTTGGAGAGGCCTGCGTCCCGAGCCATCTGCAAGAGCGTCTGGTCCGCGGGGCTGATGCCCAGGCCGGCGTCGTCCAGGATTAGCCCAGCGCTTCGGGCGCGATAAAGGCCTGCCAGCGTGCGCAGCCAATTGGGGTCAGAGGTTTTGACAATCGTCTCGGTAGAATCGGTCATGGAGTTGAGTGTAGAACATTCTTCTCATTGACGTGGACCGGAAGGCCGGCGCCAGGGTGCCCGGCGCTATCTATATTGACGAGCTATTCGCCATTGACGAGCCATTCGCCAAAGCCACTTTCGCTCTATATGATCTGAGTTGCTGAAAAGAACGTAACCGGCAGGAATATTTCACCGTCCAATAGCCACGGTGGTCTGTTCATGAGGGAGACGAAATGAAGCGTTTGGGATTGATTCTGGTAATTCTGATGCTGGCCGCGCCCGCCTGGGCAGCCAAGCATGTGACGGTACAGCAGTTGGAAGAGCTGTTGAGCGCTTCCAAAAACAAATCGGATGCGGATGTGGCCAACCAGATTGCCGATCTGGAGCTGAGCGAACGGCTGAGCGACGCGCGCTTCTCGGCTCTCAAGGCCGCCCTGCCCGGCGACAAGGCGCAGCAGGCGCTGCTTGCGCTCGCCGATCAATCCCAGATTCTTGATCCACCGGCCTCCGAAAGCCCCTCGGTTCCCACGCCGGATTTTGCCGCGCAACGCCACATCATGAGTATGGTGGTGGCGTATGTGAGCAAGAGCATTCCGCAGTTGCCGAATATCTTTGCCTCTCAGCAGACGGCTTTCTATCAGGAGACTCCCAAGTCCTTTGAGGGATCGGTTTTCAGCCCCTACCAGCCGATTCATTTTCTGCGCAGTTCGAACGCCACGGTGCGCTACAGCAATGGCCTGGAGGTGGTGGAAGAGGTTGCGGCAGACGGGAAGAAAACCACGGTTGCCGGCGATCAATTACAGAGCCGGGGCATCTTTGGCCCAATCCTGACGACGGTGCTGATGGACGCGGCCAAAAACAAGCTGGCCTGGGGGCGCTGGGAGCAGGGCGCGACTGGGCCGCTGGCGGTCTTCAATTATGCCGTGCCCAAGGAAAAATCGAACTACGAGGTGGATTACTGCTGCGTAGCCGATTCCTATGGAGCGAAGAAGCGCTTTCAACAACTGGCCGGCTATCACGGGCAGATGACCATCGATCCCATCACGGGAAACATTCTCCGGCTGACCATCGAGGCCGAGTTGAAGGAGAGTGATCCGGTCTCCAAGGCCGCCATCGTGGTCGAGTACGGACCGGTGGATATCGGCGGAAAGAGCTATATTTGTCCGGTAAAAAGCATTTCGATTTCGCGGGCGCAGACCACCCAGCTTCTGCACGATGAGGAGCATCCGGCGGTGAGGGCGGGCGGCCGGATGAATGCGCAGATCGCCAATACCGGGGGCACATCGTCGGTGGTTGCAGGGCCCCAGCGGACGCTGCTGAACGATTCTGTTTACAGCGACTTCCATATGTTCCGCGCCGAGGCTCGCCTGCTTGCTGGAAACGATGTGGTGGGAGGCTCCACGCCCGCGGCACTCCCAACCTCCGATGCGGATAGCAAGCCACAGGAGACGGCCGAGCTCGCTCAAGCCGCGGAACCAGGGGCGGCTCCAGCCACTCCGGATGCCGCGCAAACCCAGGCCGTGGCGCCCGCGCCTGATCCGGAGATCCGCGACGAGGAGGCCAGAAGCCTGCCGGATGCCAACGCCAATGCCAGCCAGCCCATGGCAGCCGGATTTACCATCCAGTCCGTGGCGCGCCTGGTGGATATCGCTGTGGTGGCCGTTGACAAGAAAGGCCATCCGATCCGCAATTTGAAGCAGAGCGACTTCGAAGTTCTCGACAACGGGCATAAACAGGAAGTGAAATTCTTTACGCAAGCTGGCGAGGAAGCTCCAACGGCATCGCCTGCCGCAGCCGCCGAACCGGTTACCGCCGCTGCTGTCGAGCCCGTCTTCTCCAATAGCGGCGCCGCTGAACCGCAAAAGGACAGCGGCAAGCCGGAAGCCAGCTCCACGATTCTGCTTATCGACTCAAGCAACCTGGCCTTCAAAGATCTGAGCTACGCGCGCTCGGAGATGATGCGTTTTTTGCGTGGGCTTCCAGCCAACGAGCCTGTGGGGCTATATGTCTTGCGCTCTCACGACTTTCAAATCCTGGCTGAGGAGACCACCGATCACGCTCTGCTGGAGGAGAAATTGAGCCGTTGGATGCCCAGCGCGCAGGACTTGCAAAATGCGCAGCAGGAAGAAGAGCGCAACCGGCAGCAATTCGAGGAGGTCCACAATGTCTCCGATCTGAGTCTTGTCAATGGAAACACCATCAGCGATGTCGATACGATCAGAACCGCGTCGACCCTCGATCCTGCACTGCGCGACTGGGGCAGCAACCCCGGCCGCGATGCCATGTTGATCATGGTGGGCGTGGCGCGTCATCTGGCGGCGATCTCCGGCCACAAGAATCTGGTCTGGCTCTCCAGCGACAATGCGCTGGTGGACTGGAGCGATCAGTCGGAAAGCGTTGAAAAGGGCGACAAGCATATTGAGCCGAATACTCTCAGAGCGCAGGAGGCAATGAACGATGCCCACGTCAGCGTTTATCCGCTGGACGCATCGCAACTGGAGGCCGGAAGCATTGATGCAAGCGTCCAACACAGGAACGTCGTGTTGACGCAAGCGGCCGAGGAATCCGCCGGCTTGGGCTCGTCAGGCAAGTCTGTTGGCTCCACATCCTCGCAGAACGGTACGGATATTTCCTTGGGCCGCAACCTGGCCCCCGGCCGCCCCATGGCTGAGATGCAACAGGACGCGCGGCCCATCCAGGGAGCGATCCGCCATCTGGCTGATGCCACCGGTGGAAAGGTCTTCCGCCGCTCAGGGGGCATTTCAGACGAGCTGAAGGGAGTGGTCGAGGACGGCCATGCCGCTTATCAGTTGAGTTTCTATCCTCAAGGTCCGGCCGACGGACAGTTCCACACCATCACAGTCAATCTGACCACCTACCAAAAGGGCGTCTCTCTCCGCTATCGCACCGGCTACTTGTATGCCAAGGAGCCAGCCACGCTCAAGGAGCGCTTCCAGCAGGCTGTATGGCTGCCAACGGATGCGAATCAGCTCGCGTTAAGCGCGCAGCCGGTCGCCTTCCAGGGCGGCCTGCGCGTTAAGATCACCATCGCGGCCAGCGATCTGGCGCTGCAAGAAGAATCAGGCCGTTCAACGGGTAATCTGGATGTCTTTTTGGTGCAGCGCGACGATCCTGACCAAAAGGCGCAACTCGAGGGGCGGCGGCTGCGGCTGCAACTGAAACCATCCACCCTTCAGGATTTGCAGAAGAACGGACTTCAAGTCGAACGCACCGTGCAACTGAAGCCCTCCGTCACTTCGCTGCGTATTCTGGTGGTGGATGAAAACTCCGGGCGCATGGGCTCGATCACCATTCCCGCCGCCTCGCTGCCGGTTGCGAATTGAGGCGGTTGCCGCCCTTGAAGCTGGAACGGTCAAATCCCGCAAGGTCAGTCCAGCCTTGGTCCGACGGACCAAGGCTGGACTGCGCGGGACGCCTGCACGCAATTAGAATGGCGCGACCGGCAAACGGTCTGCGCTATGCGGCAGGCGTCTCGCCATGAACGGCCCAAGGCGGAGCGCTTCGCTTTAGCCGCATCGTTACGCCACTTGACGCAAAATCAACGAAGCTCAATCGGCCGCTTTCCTGATCCCGCCCCCTGTGCCGGGCAAGAGCTCGAGCTATGAAATCCCGCCCGCGCCCTCCAGGAACTGCACATCTTCGGGCGAGAAGTTCAAAGTGTGATCTTTGGGGTCGTAGTCCAGATTAATCGCCTTGGTCTTTCGCTCGTTGACAAAGATGCCTACTTGCAGCACGTTGCCGTGCATGACGGCGGCGGCGATGCGATGGCTGTGGATGGCGCCGTAATCGCTGTCGGGGCTATCGGGGCTCCAATCTTTCAGAAAGCGGTCAAAGGTGTAGCCGGAGTGCTTTTCCGGATGCTGCTGCCAGTTCTTGTCGTGGGTCCAGACGCCGTAGGCCTTCTTCAGATCGTTCTTTTCGACAGCCGTGAAGAATTTATTCACCCTGATTCTGCCTTGCAGATGGTTGTTCCAATACCAGGGAAAATCCACCGGGTGGCCGGCCGCCAGCCAAAAGCCGATCACAAAGACAACAAACGCCACTGCGCTGGCCTTCAAAATCGTTTTTCGGCGGCGATCACGGGCATAATCAAATTCGGGTGCGTCGAGCAGGGTCATTGTGAAGTTCCTTTGAGTTCTCAGTTTTCAGTTTTCAGTTTTCAGTTTTCAGTTTTCAGTT
>CAZXVX010000153.1:0-8510 GCA_964644105.1 uncultured Occallatibacter sp.
CCAAGAGCGCCGCCACCACGCCCGCCACCAGCACCAACATTCCCGCCCAAACCGGAGCATCGCCATAAAAGTCGAAGAAGACGCGCGCCATGCCGTAGATGCCCGTCTTGATGACGATGCCCGACATCAGCGCGGAGACATTGCTGGGGGCAACGGGATGCGCGGCTGGGAGCCAGATATGCAGCGGAATGATGCCTGCTTTAACGCCAAAGCCGAAGAAGAACAGCAGAAATGCCGCCGCGGAGAGCGCCGGAGTGAGCCGCCCTCCCGCGCCGTGCAAGGCCTGGAAGTCCATGCTTCCGGCGGCTGTGGCCAGCAACAGAAAGCCCAGGTAAAGCAATCCGGTGCCGCCGCGCGACATGAGCATATAGAGCATTCCGCCGCTGCGAGCCTCTTCGGATTCGTGGTCTGTAATCACCAGAAAATACGAGGTGACGACCACCAACTCCCAGGCCACCAGGAAGAAAAGGACGTTCGAGGCGGTAAAGACCAGGGTCAGAGCCAGCAGCATCAGATTGAAATAAAAGCAGAAGATTCCCGGATGCCGGGCGGCCACGCCATGGCGCAAATACCCGATGGAAAAAGTAGAGACACAGAGGGCCAGAAGCGAGAGCGCGAGCAGAAAGAAAGCGGAGAGCGGGTCGAGGCGGAGGCTGTATTGCAGAAAAGGCAGTCCGGAAGGCAAAGTCCAATTGAACTGCGCGCCGGAGATCAGGGCGCCGACTGATGCACCGAGCTCCAACGCCGCGGCCAACCCACTCGTCCAACAGAGGAGAGTGGTGATCCATGCGGCAGTTTTGTTGCGAAGATGAGCGGTCAGCCCTGCCAAAGCCGCAACCGCGTACAGCAGCAGGCCAGCCAAAAACAATTCACGAATCGGGTCCATGATGATTTGAGGTTTGAACCGAGCTAACCGTGAACTGTTTCAGCAGCGTACGCCTTTCCACCGCACCGCCGAATGCGCTTAACTCACTTCCATTCTACTCGCTTTGGTCAGGATCATCAGTCCCCCCGCGCACTGGTGCTGGGCGAAGGCATTTTCTTTGCGCGAGCAGTGAAAGAGATTTCCCTTTTTGGGAGTGGCTCAACAGGAGGAGGATCATTCACTTGGCGGATGGCTCCCATGATTCACGGCGAACCGGCGAAACAGCGAGCCAGCGCATCCGGTTCTTCGACGGCCAGCCTTCCGGTGAGAGCAATCATGGCCAGCAGCAGCCATGTGGTGCGGTTCTCCTCAACCGTGGCCACGAGCGAGGTGATGAACCAGACGGTGAGGGTCAAAGCCATCGCCCATTGGAGCGGTCCTCGCATTGCCTTGATCGACCAGAGGGCAAGGGCGACAATCGCCGAGGCGATGATGAGCGCGCACAGGCCGCCGGAGACGGCAATCGATAGCGCGGTGTTGTGCGCGGTGTCGATGGCAGCCGTGCCCGAGGCGCTGACAAAGGTTCCAGCCCCGGTGCCGAACCAGGGCGCGCGGGCAAAGGCTCGCCAGCCCGCATTCCAGATATTCCAACGCTGGTTCAGATCGCCGCCGTGCAACTGCTCGGTGATGGTGGCCAGCCTCGCAAAGCTGCCGTGAGGAATGATAATCCAAAGCAGCGCGGCAAGCGGCGGCAAGGCCATTGCTCCGGCCAGCATCCGGCGCGGATGCCCATGAACCAGCAGAACGATGCTGCCCGCAACTCCCACCACGGCGGCCAGAAAGCCCCCGCGCGAGGCGGTGAGCAGAACCGCGACCAGTCCCAGAGGTAGGTAGCCGGCGGCTAACCAACGCCACAGTTTGCGCGGCTCGCAATTGAACAGCAGCGCCGCCAGAGGAAAGCTCAGGTTCAGATAGCGGGCTACGTCATTCGGGTCTTGTCCGGTGGCGGCAAAGCGGACCTGTTCAGCGGCCATGGCGCCGGCGGAGGCGAAGGTTGCCAGCGTAAGCAGGGCCAGCACAAAGGAACCGGCCAGGACGGCTCGCGCCAAAGCGCGCAGATCTTCGGCGTTATCAGCAAACTCCCACACCAGCCAGACAATCATCAACTCCTGAAAGTAGCCGCGCAACTTGGCCAGCGTCGCATCGGGCGCAATCGTCCAGAAGTATGTGCAGCAAAGCATGAGAAAAAAGGCCAGCACCATCCATTGCATCGGTCCGGGAGGGCGCATGCGACCGGCTTGCAGAAGCGCCGGAATCGCCGCCAGAAGCGTCAGCAGGCCCAGAACACGCGCGATATTGCCCAGCGGCTCGCCCAGATCCAGAGAGTACTCCCATGGAATAGCAAAGGCGAAGAGCAGCAGCAACAGCCAGGTGATACGGCGCATCCGGTTCAACCTCCTGAGCTACTGCGCCGGCGCGGCAGCGGCATTCTTGACCACTCGCGCAACGGGAAAGTAGCCGGTACGCGTACGGACGATCAGCTTGCCCAAACCTTTGGCTTCGGCAATCACCTCCACTCGCCGGAAGCTCTGGTCGGTGGAAGGCTTGGTGGAATGGTAACCCAACGTGTACTGGTTGCGAATATCGCGCGCCACCTCGGCGGATATCTGGTCGATCTGCTCGATATTCTTGGGAAAAAAGGCCATGCCGCCGGTTTCGTCCGAGAGTAATTGGAGCGCCTTGCGCGCTTGTTTGACTTCATCGTGGCTCATCTCGTCGCCGAAGAGCAGACCGATCGTATAAATTACCGGCCCGGAAAGCTTGCGCACGCGCTGGATTGTCTGCTCCAAGTTGGAGCCGGTCGAGGCGTTGTCCTCACCGTCGGTGATCAGGATCAGCACCTGCTTGGGGTGCTTGGCGTCGGCCACCAGTTTGTCCGCCGAAGCTACCACAGCGTCGTACAGCGCCGTGGCGCCGCGCGATTCGATGTGGCTGAGCCCCTCGCGGAGCAGATTCACGTCGGAGGTAAAGTCCTGGTCAATGAAGGCCTCGTCGCTGAAGTTGACTACAAATGCCTCATCTTCTGGATTCGAGGCCGCAATCAAGTCCAGCGCGCTTTTATTCACCGAAGGCCGCTTTTGGCTCATCGAGCCGGAGTTATCCACCACCAGCGCGATGGAGACCGGCAGGTCGGTGTGCTGGAAGCTGAGAAGCTTTTGCTTGACGCCGTCTTCCAGAACCTGGAAGTTCTCCATCTTCAAGTCAGGAACCATCCGATTGCCCTCGAGCACCGAGCAGTACAACTCGACCTCTTCCACGTCGGTGTGCAGGACGTAGCCTTCGCCTTCTTTGCGGACGACGGGTGACAAGGGCGCATCACCCTCTGGCGAGCGCACCGGATCACGGTCCACGGTGAGCGAAGGAGCGGGAGCCGGAGACGCGGGCTGCTGCGCGGAGAGCGCCAGAACCGCTCCGCCAAGCAGAAGCGCGACAGCCGCGAATTGAATGATGCGCATAAAAACCCGTGTGTGCATGACGTGCAAAGGAAGGCAGCCCTTCACATCAACTTTACGCTAGTGGGCGGCCAAGGGGCAGACCACCTATTTGTGCTAACCTCCAACTTAGTGGCAGCCGATTTTGTTCCCATCTTTCAGGAGGAGTACCGGGCGTTGCGCCCAAGAGCGCCGATGCCGCCCATCGTCCTCCGTTTCCGGCGCTTTACCTCGCTGAACACGCGGATTCGCCTGCGCGAAGGGCAGATCCTGGTCAGCCTCTCCGATCTGCTGGAAGGCGCGCCGGAGTCCGTGCTCCGCGCCATCGCCCACATTCTGCTGGCCAAACTCTACAAAAAGCCGATTGACGCCACACACGAGCTGCGCTACAAGCGCTTCGCCTATAGCGCCGCCGTCACCCGCCAGACGGAGTTAATCCGCGGTGCGCGCGGCAACAAGCGGGGCTTCGGACCAGAAGGCCACTATTACCACCTGGAAGAGGTCTTTGATTCACTGAACACACGCTTCTTCGGCGGCTTGCTGGGCCGGCCGGAGCTGACCTGGAGCGAGAGCGTGGCCAAGCGCTCGCTGGGCCACTACGACGCCGCCCACAACACGATTGTGGTTAGCCGCGTCTTTGACCGCCCCTCCAGCCCGCGCTACGCCATCGAGTACCTGCTCTATCACGAGATGCTGCACCTGAAGCATCCGGTCAAGCTGCGCGGGACGCGGCGCTGCGTGCATTCGCGCGAGTTCAAGGCCGAGGAGAAGCTCTATCCGCAATACAAAGAAGCGATTGCTTTTTTGAAGCGACTGTAGAGGCTGGGGAAAAGGGGCTGAATTTGGGTGAAAGCCCAGAAAAACATCCCGCAGGGGCTAAAGGCCCGGTGATTCTATGGGTTTTATCGGCTCGGTCGAAAACGCGGCCTATCTCCTTTAGAATCCTTGGGGGATTTCGGTCGCCCCTCCGGGGCTAGTACATGTTTCTCTGCATCCTACCCAGGGTTCCGCTGCGCTCCACCCTGGGCTATTTTCATGTCGCCCCTCCGGGGCGAATGCCGCAGATGTGTTTTCATCCACTTGAGTGGGCCGAAGGCTCATGGAAACACGATTGAAGTCGTGCCCTGACGCTTCTTGATTGGCAAGATCAGTTTTCGGGAGGTGTAATGTCGCTTAGGAGCGTAAGGCATTTTAACGGTGTATATGAAAAGCCCGGGCCTAAAGGCCGGCTGTTAAAGGTTCGGCATTCAGAGGCCTGAAGGCCTCTGCTCCCTCCGAGGGAGCGTTTCAGAGTGCGGCATTGAGAATCGGAGGTTTTAGAGCGGAATCAGAATCGCTGTGCCCTATGGGGTTCAGTGGAAGGTTGCCGCTCCCTGTTGGTCGCGTCAACTTGAGTGTTCTGGCTCTGGGTATACCAATTCTGATTCCGCTATAATGCTCGCCGGCCGGCAGATACCGGCGGACGGCTGAAGATCAGCCGCCATACCTGCTGCAACCTATCGGCAGGAAGACGACTCTAACAGGTACACGCTTCAGCAAGCGATAGAATTGAAACGAGGAAAACGCATGTCAGAAATTCGTTCGACCGTAATTCTGGGGTCTGGTTGCGCCGGACTCACGGCAGCCATCTACACCGCTCGCGCAGGTCTCAATCCGTTGGTTCTGGAGGGCCACGAGCCCGGCGGGCAGCTCTCGATGACCACCCTGGTGGAAAATTTTCCCGGCTGGCCAGAGGGCATTCAAGGGCCGGAACTGATCGACAACATGAAGAAGCAGGCCGCCCGCTTCGGCACGAGCTTCCAGTTGGCCCACGTGCACGCGGCGGATCTGAGTGCGAATCCCATTCGGCTGGAGACTTCGGCGGGCGAGATTCTGACCCGCACGCTGATTATTGCCTCCGGCGCCAGCGCGCGCTGGCTGGGGCTGCCCAGCGAGCAGGCGCTGATCGGCCACGGCGTTTCGAGTTGCGCCACCTGCGACGGCTTCTTCTTCCGCGGGCGTGAGATTGCCGTGGTTGGCGGCGGCGACTCGGCGATGGAAGAGGCTCTCTTTTTGACGCGTTTTGCCTCCAAGGTCACGCTGCTGCATCGCCGCGAGGTCTTCCGCGCCTCGAAGATCATGCTTGACCGCGTTCACGAAAACCCGAAGATTGAGCTGCGCGCGAACGTCATCATCGAAGAGGTGCTGGGCGTCGATGAGAAGGAAGTGAAAGGCGTGCGGCTGCGCGATGTGAAGTCCGGCGAAGTGACGACTCTGCCCATTGACGGGCTCTTCCTCGGCATCGGCCATGAGCCGAATGCCAAGGCCTTTGGCGGGCAGATTGATGTGGACAGCGACGGCTATATTCGCAGCAAGGACAACGTGCTGGTGACCAAAGACGGCGTGCCGCTGCCCGGCGTCTTTGCCTGCGGCGACGTGCAGGACCGGCGTTATCGCCAAGCCATTACCGCCGCCGGCTCCGGCTGCATGGCCGCGCTGGAGGCGGAGAAGTATCTCGACGAGCAGGGACATTGAGCAGACTGAAAGACAATCTGGAAAGGCTGGAAGCAGAGATTGCGAACGCCTGCCGGAGAGCAGGCCGTCGGCGCGGCGAGGTCGAGCTGATGGCCGTCTCCAAGACCTATCCCGCAGCAACAATAACCGAGGCCGCGGCGCTGGGAGTTACTCTCTTTGGCGAAAATCGCGTGCAGGAGTTTGCCGGCAAAGCGACTGAACTAGAGCATTTGCGCCGCGCTGCGGATCACTCGATTTGCGTGCATCTGATCGGCCATTTGCAATCCAATAAAGCCGCGCGCGCCGTGGAGTTATTTGACGCGGTGGATTCACTGGATTCGCTGAGGCTGGCCGAGCGGCTGAATGAGGCGGCCGGCAAGCTGGGCAAGAGGCTGCCGGTTTTGATCGAGGTCAAGCTAAGTCCGGAAGAGACGAAGGCCGGCTTGGAGCCTGACTCCGCCGAGGCGGCGCAACTGCTGGAAGCTTTGCCTTCGCTTGCCAATTTGGAGATGCGCGGAGTGATGACGATTGCGCCCTTTGGCGTGAGTGAATCTGAGACGCGCGCCTGCTTCCGCAGTTTGCGCGAGTGGCGCGAGCGCTGGGCGGCGGCTTATCCGCGACTTGGCTTCGAGGTGCTTTCGATGGGCATGAGCGGCGATTTTGCGCTGGCCGTTGAAGAAGGCGCAACGCGCATCCGCGTAGGGACAAGTTTGTTCGGCAACAGGCCTGCGCCGAGGAAGAATTGATGCTTCGCGAAGGTACCGCAGGAGTTACGCTTGCCGTGCGCGCGCAACCGGGCGCGAAGAAGACGGCGATTCGCGGGGTCTACGGCGAAGGCGCGGCGGCTCAACTGAAGATCGCCGTGCATGCGCCGCCGCTCGAAGGCCGCGCCAATCAAGCCTTGATCGGATATCTCGCCGAGCTGTTTTCCTTGCCTATCCATTCTGTTGAGCTGATCAGTGGAGAAGGATCGCGGAGCAAGGTTTTTTTGTTGCGCGGAGTCAGCCTGGAAAGGGCAAATGCAGTGTTGAAAGATCACAGTTTTACAAGTTCAAAGTGAACTGGGCATTCCCAGCTTTCCGCCTGCCCCCGGCGCGGCCTTGATAGGATGAGGCAGGTGCGGCTGAAATGCGGATCGCGTATCTAATTCCATCGCTCGGCATGGGCGGAGCGGAACGGCTGGTGGTGGCGCTGAGCGAGCGGATGCAGGCGCGCGGCCATGCCGTGGTGCTGGTTGCGCTGCTGGGGCGGCAGGCTGAAGAGTGGCCCACCACGGTCGAAGTTGTGCGGCTTGACCTGCGCAGATCTCCGGCTGGAGTGATGCTTGCGCTGATCCGCGGATGGCGCTTTCTGCGCAGCTTCCGCCCGAATCTGATTCACAGCCACGTCTTTCCCGCAAATATGGCCGCGCGATTTCTGAAACTGCTGCTGCCGGGCGCGGTGGTTCTCTCTACGGTTCATAACGTCTATGAGGGCGGCTGGGGGCGGATGATGGCTTATCGGCTGACGGATTGGCTGAGCCGGCGCACCGTCTCCGTCAGCGCGGCTGGCGCGGAACGCTATGTGCGCCTCAAGGCGATTGCAGCGCGAAAGTCGTTGGTGGTGACAAACGGGATTGATTGCGGGGAGTTTACGCCGAAGGCCGAGCGGCGCGAGGAGATGCGCGAACGGATGGGCGCAGGGGAGGAGTTTATCTGGCTGGCCGCGGGGCGCATTGTGCCGGCCAAAGATTACCCCAACTTGCTGCGCGCTTTTATGCTGGTTTTGCGGGAGTTTCCGGAGGCTCGGCTTTGGATTGCCGGTGAGGCGGCGGGGGAGGAATCCGTGTTTATTCAAGCGCAATCCGCAGAGTTGGGCGCGGCGGTGCGCTGGCTGGGAGTGCGCCGCGATATGCCCGCCTTGCTAGATGCCGCCGACGGCTTTGTGCTTGCCTCGGCGTGGGAGGGAATGCCGTTGGTGGTGGCCGAGGCGATGGCCATGGAGAAGCCGGTGGTGGCGACCAACGTGGGCGGCGTGCGTGAATTGATGGGGGATGCGGGAGTCATGGCGCCCGCCAAAGATCCGGAGAAGCTGGCTGAGGCGATGGTTGAGACTATGCGCGGCACGGAGGCGGAACGGCGCGCAGCAGGGAGGGCTGAGCGCGAGCGCATTGCTTTGACCTTCAGCATGGAAGCCAAAGCAAATGAGTGGGAGGCGGTTTACCGCTCAATCCTGGATCAATGAGATGGAGTTGAAAGGATTGAAAAGCAACCCACTCCATCCGCGGAAGACGCAAAAACCAATGGTACAGACGATTCGCAGTATCCAGACAGATGCTGATCGAGATCCGAAACCACCTGGAACATTTGCAGGCGAAACCCGACTCAAGCAGCCGCAGCCACTCCCGTTGTGGAGATTTGTATGTTGAGGCGCAAATGAAAACGGGTCTGATGCGCATTGCGCGCCTCAAACCCGCATCGTTTACCGGCCGCGTCCGCGGGAACTTCCACCGCCGCCGCTGCCCTTGCGCGCGTTGTAACAATCCCGGCAAAAGACCGGGCGGTCGCCACGCGGTTCAAAGGGCACTGTTGTAGGCTGGCCGCAACCGGAACATATCACAGGTGTGCCCTGTGCCGGAGCCGAACGGTAGCCGGAACCCCCCTGATCGTTCTTCTTTGCCT
>CAZXVX010000154.1:0-8444 GCA_964644105.1 uncultured Occallatibacter sp.
AGAGTCGCGGAGAGGTGGCAGAGCCCGGTTGAATGCACCTGACTCGAAATCAGACATAGTCGCAAGGCTATCGGGGGTTCGAATCCCTCCCTCTCCGCCATATAGTTGATAATAAAAGACTTAAGTTGATTCGCTATTCAGGAAATCGCGTAATTCCCCGCATAATCGCAGATTCTTGCTTGTGAGTACGACTGGAGAGAGTTCTCCGCCCTTCCCAAATCCCACGAAATCCTGCCCTATTCTCTACCACCAAATTGGCCAGTCGTACTTCTATGCCCAAGTACGACTGCGGAGAATTTGACGTCCTCTTGATTCCGTGGGTCGGGAGAGTACCAGTACCTGTCGCTACCCACATTCGAACGCTATGGCAACTGGCAAGAGCTCGCCGAGTGGCGCAACCTGGTTGGCTCCAGCGAACGGCCAAGAAACTGTGCGACTACGCACACAGGGCGCACCTCTCCATCAAGGGCACGCTCCGAGCAAGACCAACATCCCGGCCAACTCCGCTACTGCTCGGTAATCGCCGTCAACGAGATCATTCTTCTGTCTCCTTAACAGATAGCGGCAGTAATGAAGTCGAACACGAAGGACCTATGCTCATAGGCGATGCGTTTTGAATCGCGTGATTTCGAACACAAATGGACGGTTTTCCAATTCCCCGCTCCATCCGAAGAGTGCGGCATTCACAAACGTCGTATCTTTCGATTGGCGAACACCGTAACCGCTGTGCGCATGTCCGAAGACATGGAGAATTGGTTTAACCCGAATGATCGCCGCCCTCAATTCGCGGTCACCAGACGGACCCGGATATGTCTCATCGGCGTCGAGCACTCCATAAGGTGGTCCGTGCGTGATTATGATGTCAGTATCCAGCGGAATATTGTTGTAGACCTGGATGCGATCCGACGCATTGCTGCGGCCAAAAGCTGTGTTGTGGTGCTGCGTAAGCGGAGATCCCCAGATTTTCGCTGGGCCGACAATCACAGACTCATTGATGAGAATCGTGGCGTTCGTGATGAGCTTCCGTAGATCCGGATTAGTATCAATGGCATACTCATGATTCCCGCAAGTAATCACCTTGTGCGGATGAGGAAGCTCGCCGAGCCAAGCATTAAAATCCTTGATCGCCCGCGTCCCCTTTCCAAAGAATGTGAAATCGCCCGCATGAATGAGAAGATCGCCAGCGGGTATGGCTAATTCGCGATGCAACTCATGGGTGTCAGAGATGCAGACGACTCTCATATTGCAAACTCGCTTTCAAAATCCATCATGCACTCAGCCGCGACGATCGAGGGCACTTAGCTGGCTCTTGATTTCATCCAAGCCCAGCAAGCATTTCGAGTGCAAACCATAGCCTGCAAATGTAGATACAAAAAACTTCAAATCGAAGCACCCGCTCATTTCAGAAATTTGGAAATCATGGTCGAGAAGCAGCGTCTTCAACTTGGTGCTGCGCGGATTATGATTTGCAAGGATAAAGATCACCTCAGGCTTATCGTCGACATCCAGTTTGACCTTCGTGCCTTTCGCGCTGCTGTTGCAATGCAGCAAATCTAGTTGGACAAGCTGGTCAAACTTCGTTTCCATAGCATTCAATAGCTCACCGTAGCGTTCCTTATCCTTGATGAGCGCTGCCATATCTTGGATGTGCTTCATGATTCCAGATGTTCCATCGAGGGAACCGTCCCCGTATTTCATCTCGATAAGCGCGGCTTTGCAGTTGCTGCCGTTCTTGCGCCGGTTCGCAAGCCATTGGATCGCCAGCATGTCGTACCTGGCGTTTATGTCGCTATCAGAACACTCAATATCGGCGATGAAGTATTCGCTTTCATTCGAGATCGAAGAGTAGTTATTCTCGCGGACGACCAACTGCTGAAACTCGCGCTCTGCTTTGCCGTGCTTCGAAAAAAAGAAATCCATGACCAACTTGAGAGATTGGAACTTATCGACCCACTTTCGCGCCACGTCTTGATTGCCCACAGAACGTGGAGGTAAATCAAGGGCCGATTCTGCGTTCTTGTTGTACTCTTCGTCAAAAGACGCGGTGTATCCATAGCCGCTCTTCTCGACCTTGAGGATGCTTCCACCCCGATAATAGATGTTGATGTAATTCTCTCGGATAGCGAGAAGCAGCGTGTGATCCTGTTTGACTCGTTTCAGAATTGGGTTCAGCAAACCGTCGTCGTTCTTCAAATCGTCCAGGAATTTCTGTTCCAGTACCTTCATCTCTCTCCTTCTCTCTCTGTTCTGAATTATGTGCTGTAGAGTCCGCATCCTCGCAGGTTCTACAAAAGGCTCATAGATGAAAGGCCATGTTGTCATCTACAGTACGGACATTTGCGAAAAACTTTGAGAAGTCTTCGCCGTGCTCGGTGTGAATGGGAACAAGCATGCGTGGTTTCAGTGACGCGGCTAAACATTGCAGATCTGCAACTGGCGCATGACCACTGGTGTGCGCGTATACGAAATTGACCGCCGGGTCGTGGCGATAGGCGGCGACCTCGTTACTACCGATGTACTCAGGATGGCTTCCGTCAAGATAGCCAAGCCACTGCGAATAGATCACGTTCACAGGAGCGGCGGCGTTCTTGAATTGATCGATGAGCTTGAAACCAGACACCTTGCCGAAATAGAGGAAATCTCCTGGCGTTTTCAGCAGGTCCTCGTGCATCACCCGGCGGCGAAAGAGCCGACTGCTGAAATCGCCAAAGTATTCAGGGGCGGCTTTCAACTTCTCATACTGACTGCCTTTGGCGTAAACCCGAATCTCTGGCCAATCCATACTGGGAGTGTTTTGCGTAACCAACCGAAGTTGTTCGAGCACCCATGCGGTGTAGATGTCGACAACCAGGACCTTGCCCGCCTTCTTGCATGCACGATATGCGGAGACGATGCGGTCGATGTTTTGCGAGGAGGCAAGCAGGAAGGAGATGTTCTTCTGCTCTTGAATTGTCTGGAAGATAGTGTCTTCGACCGCCGTCTCGTCAGGGAAGAGGTCGTTGTTGCGATGGAGCATGGTGCCTTCGAGGAAGAGAAGGTCGATGTCACGAATCGGTCGCTTCAAGAGATTTTCGAAAAGCACACCCTTCCGGCCATGCGAACGGAGGTCGCCACTGTAGAAAAGACGTTTGCCTTCGGCCTCGATGAGGAAGGCATAGGCATCCACGGCGGAGTGATCGACCAGATGAGGTGTGATGGTAAAAGCTCCAATGGTGAACGGCTTCCAGGCGCTGAACTCGTGAAAGTCGAGCGCATATCTCTCTTTGCCGAGGAAGACTCGCGTGGCGTCAATCAGACTGCGGGCCAGCTTGCCGATGTAGACAGGCGTTCCGGGCGGCAGTGAAGCCATGAGACCAAAGTGGTCTTGGTGGGGATGACTGACAAGCAGAGCATCAACTGCCAGGCGGGAGAGATCGACGGGGCGACTGTCTGCGCTGAGAGGAAGACCTGCATCCAGAAGAATCGTTGTCTCTCCCGAGGAGAGCTGGATACAAGTTCCGCCGATTTCGTGGCTTCCCCTATGGATGGTGACTTTCATTGGCCCAATTTGCCCGAACGCACTTTCTCATTTGCTTGAACATCTCGGCACACAATTTCGCATTGTGAAGCTGTGTCACTCATTATAGCCGCCACACGTCAGCAAAGAATGTTCCACTATATATTCAAAATTGAGGGCGAGAAATTTACAGCTTTTCGAGGGATTTTGAAAATATCTGTGGAAAATTATGGTTTACCAGTTCCGTCCAAGCCAGAAGGCGGGTGGTCCACATCTCAACCAACCACCAACGATGGGTGCCCCAGGTCTCGATTTTGAGACCTGGGATCGACCAATCCATCCCGCCGCGGCAAGTGCCAGGTCATCGATCTAACTTCCTTCACTCCAATGTCTTATGAAAAGCTGTGCCCCGTTTATCGCGTTCTTTGCGATAAACGGGGCACAGCTTTGTATCACTCATCGCGATTCTTCGCCGGGATGACCGTGCACCTGCCGGCAAGTCAATGCAGATAATTAACTCCTCGCGGCGCACAATCAAAGCAATCAAAGGACAATGCCGCACTCGATCCCGGATATCCGGCGGCAAACGTCGAAACAGCATCTCTTTTTCGCCGCCGAATTTGCAGCTCATGCAAACACCAGGAGCTACTTACACCGCCGGTGCGGACACGCAACAGAAGTTTTCTCAAAAATGCCCCTGAGAGAGGCAAACCAAAACCAGTAACAATCCTGATATCAACAATATAACCAACTCACAATGGCAAACAAAGAGCGAAACCTAAGCGCGGGATTCCGAAGCAATTGGCGGGCAGCCCACATCTCAATCTACTACGAACGATGGGTACCCCAGCAAACAAAGAGCGAAACCCAAGCGTGGGATTCCGAAGCTGGCGCCCCGGTCATTGAAGAACGATTCTTACCATGCCGCCGCGATCATCCCTTGCGCCGGTAAAGCACCTGGAACTCGTAGCCTTGGTTGGCCGGGAAGAGTTCGGCGGCGTGGCGCAAACGCTCGGCCAGGGCCGGAGCCGCCAGCAGCGGATAGTCGCGCTCGCGCAGGTCATGGTAATCAAAGTCAACCGCCAGCGAAAGCATATAAATGGCCAGCGCGTCACTGAAGGCCGATTCAAAAAATGCGCTGCGGGCGCGTTCGTCGATGCTGCCTTGATGGGCGTGACCGCTGTCTTGCGCGCGACGCCGCGTCTCCCATGCATCCTGACTTGTCTCACCCCGGACCTGAGCCTCGGCCTGCGTCCACACAAGATTGGAAAAGCTCTCAGGAACCCCGGCGGCCTCAACAAAGTTGTGCGCCACATTGATGAAGAATTCGAAGGCCAGACCAAAGCGGTCCTCGACCAGCCGCGTGGAGAGAAAGACCGCCTCGGTTGAGCCGAAAGTCGCGTTGCGGTGGCAGATGGCGCGGTCGCCCAGATCGACCGAATAGCCCGGAGCCACCATCGTTTCGTCGGTGTCGGCGATGGCCAGCGGAACAAAATAATAGGCGCGATTCTCAAGCGCCCCTGAGAGCCCCGCCGGCACAGCGCTCACCAGCCGCTCCAGGTCCGCGTCCGTGATGCGCGTCTCGCCCCACATTGCGTAGTGAATCCCGTTTGGAGCCTGGGCCACCGCTGCTTGCGTAGCCACCTTATCCGCCTGCCAAAGTTCGAACTGTGCGCTCGTTGCCATGAACTTGTATTCTAGATCACGGAGGCGCCTATGGAGATGCAAACAGAAGGCGGAAAGATTTTTGGCTTCCCGCTCAGGGGCTTCGGCCTATTCTCTGGCCTGCTGCTGGCCATCGCTTCGGCCTTCTTCACCTTCTTTGCCTCGACCACCCTGGCCATCTTCGCGCTGCTTGCCTGGAATCTCTCCGGCCACCACGCCGTGAGTTACGCCGACAGCTACCGCTACGTCGGCTTTCCCGCGGGAGTGTTTGTGCTGATTGTTGCGCTTCCAACCTTTATCGTGCTTTGGGTGCGAGCCAAGATTAGCAAGTAGTTTCAGACTCCCGCCGGCTTTGGATCTGCCCGGTCAAACTTCGCCACCTGAATCTTGCGCGCCAGACCCAGTTTGGCCAGCAGCCAAATGCCCCAGAAGTTGGGATCGATCTCGTACCAAGCCAAGCCATGGCGCGCCGAGACTGGATGTGCATGATGATTGTTGTGCCAGCCTTCGCCGCCGCTCAATAGCGCAACCCACCAGTTGTTGCGCGAGTTGTCGCGCGTTTCAAAGCGGCGGCTGCCCCACAGGTGCGTGGCCGAGTTGACCAGCCAGGTGGCGTGCAGGCCCAGCGTCACGCGCAAAAATCCGCCCCAGAGCAACATCCCGACAGCGTTCGCCCATCCGCCCCAAAGCCAGCCCAGGCCGAACAGCAGCGCACCGCTCGCAGTGATAGGAATCCAGTGGTACTTGCTCAACCACAGATAAAAGCGGTCGCGGCTCAGGTCGGGAACATAGCGCGCCAAGGCGCTCGACTGCGCGTGGAGCGCGTTGCCCCAGACCAGCCAGCCCAGATGCGCCCACCAACCGCCTTCGCGCGGAGTGTGCGGATCGCCCTCGCGGTCGCTGAACTGGTGATGCACGCGGTGCGTAGCCACCCAGAAGATTGGACCGCCCTCCAGCGAGAGCGTGGCGCAGACGGCCATGGCGTGTTCCAGCCACTTGGGAACCTGGTAGCCGCGATGGGTCAGCAGGCGGTGATAGCACATGCCGATGCCCACATTGATAGCCAGCACAAACAGCGCCAGCATCACCGTCAGCCGCTGCCAGGTGAAGAAGAAGAGCGCCGCCACCGCGCCCACGTGAAAGATGGCGAGGACGGTCAGCGTCAGCCAGTTGATGCCCTCGCTCACCGACTCGGCACGACCCATGCTCACTGGAAGCTGAACAGGATCAGTGTGCGCGGGAGGTGTTTCAATTTCTGGACCAAAAACAGGAGAAGTTGCGTTTGCAACGGAAGCCATAGGGGAAGTCCTTGGAGAGTGGCAACGCGCCCACACATCCAGCCTTCATTGTATGGAAAGAATCTTTGCGATACTGTCCAGAAAACCACATTTTCCTTATTTTATTTTTTGCCCGCCAGTGACTTTAGTCGCTGTACTCGCCTTCCGTCCGGCCTACTCTCAACTTGCAGGAAATAAACCGGCAAGAAAGGAATTCATCATGTTTTGTTATCAATGCGAGCAGACCTCGAAGGGCGAAGGCTGCCAGACACTGGGCGTATGCGGCAAAGACGAAACCACGGCGGCGTTGCAGGACTTGCTTCTTCAGGCAGTCAAAGGCATTTCAATCTACGCGCACCGGGCACGGCTGCTGGGCGCGGCGGATGCAGAGATCGACGCCTTCACCATTCAGGCGATCTTTGCCACGCTGACCAACGTCAACTTCGATCCTGAGCGGCTGGTCGAGCTGATTCATCAGGCCATCCAAACCCGCGACAAAGCGCGCAACCTCTATGAGAGCGCGAGTGTTGCGGCGGGTGTTGTCCCGGCCGAACTGGGCGGCGTGGCGGCCTGGAAGCCGGCGGCCACTCTGGAAGGCCTGCTTGCCCAGGCGCAGCACGCGCTGCTGCCGGTTCGCTTTTTGGCTGAGAGCAAGGAGATCGCCAACTTGCAGGAGTTGGTTCTCTACGGCATCAAAGGCGTGGCCGCCTACGCCGCGCACGCGTTGGCGCTGGGCGCGGGCGATCCTGTCTCCTTCGCCAAGATTCATGAGATTCTTGACTTTCTCACGCATCCCGCGCCCACGGCCGAGGAACTTCTGGGCATGGCGCTGGCCGTCGGTGAGTTGAATTATCGCGTCATGGAAATTCTCGATCACGCGCACACCGAGACCTTCGGCGCTCCGCAGCCAGCCAAAGTCCGCCTGGGCGCGCGCAAAGGGAAGGCCATTTTGGTCTCCGGCCACGACCTGCACGACCTTTACGCGTTGCTTGAGCAGACCAAAGGCACGGGGATTCAGGTCTATACCCACGGCGAGATGCTGCCCGCGCACGGCTATCCCAAGCTCAAGGCTTTTGACAATCTGGCGGGCAACTACGGCGGCGCATGGACCGATCAGGCCGAGGAGTTCAACGAGTTTCCCGGCGCAATTCTGATGACCTCCAACTGCATTCAGGAGCCGAAGCTGGCCTACAAGCAGCGCATCTTCACCTCCGGCATGGTGGCCTGGCCGGGTGTGCTACACATTGCCGACCAGGATTACAGCCCTGTGATTGCCGCGGCGCTGGCTGCTCCTGGATTTGCCGAGGACGGCGGCGACGAAGAGATTACCGTCGGCTTCGGCCACCATGCCGTGCTCAGCGTGGCCGGCACGGTGATCGACGCGGTCAAGGCGGGAGCGATTCGCCACTTCTTCTTGATCGGCGGTTGCGACGGCGCGCGCTCAGGCCGCAGCTACTACACCGAACTGGCTGAGGCGATCCCCAACGACTGCCTTATCATGACGCTCGCCTGCGGCAAGTTCCGCTTCAACAAGCTGGACTTTGGAACCATCGGCGGCCTGCCGCGTTTGCTGGACATCGGCCAGTGCAACGACACCTACTCCGCGCTGCAAATCGCGCTCGCCCTGGCCAAGGCCTTCGAGTGCGGCGTCAACGATCTGCCGCTTTCGCTGGTTCTCTCCTGGTATGAGCAAAAGGCCGTCGCGGTTCTGCTCACGCTGCTTCACCTGGGCGTCAAGAACATCCGCATTGGGCCGACGCTGCCCGCGTTTCTGTCGCCCGGAGTGATTGCCCTGCTCCACGAGAAGTTCAACCTGATGGCGATTACGACAGCGGAGGCCGATCTGGCCGCCATGCTGGGGTGAGGTTTACAGGTTGACAGGTTCGCAGGTTCACAGGTTGACAGGTTCACAGGTTGACAGGTTTACAGGTTGGCAGATCCTCAACTTGTTAACTTGTTCACTTGTTAACTTGTCAACTTGTTCACTTGTTAACTTGTCAACTTGT
>CAZXVX010000155.1:0-8430 GCA_964644105.1 uncultured Occallatibacter sp.
TGCAGATTCGTGTTCCGTCCACGCGGATCGGCGAAATTGTTCGCGGCAAGCGCGCGATCACTCCCGACACGGCTCTGCGCCTGGCGCGCTTCTTCGATAACAGCCCGGAGTTCTGGCTCAACTTGCAGCAGATGCACGACCTGACCAAAGCCAAGCTCGCTCTGGCTAAAACCATTGCAGCAGAGGTGCGGGTCTTCCGGCCGAAGGCGGCGTAATGAACCTCTGATTAAGCCCAGAATTTGAAAGAGCACATTATTCTGAGGTTCCTTCATATGGATGAAAGCTTCTCAAATGCCGTTTATAGGATGATTTGGTAATTACCATTGAACAGGCGCTGACGAGGACGTCCGCGCTACAGCCGGTCAGGAGACCGGCACTACACTTCCGGAATGAGATGCATTCATGGTACTGATCCAGTTTGTCCCATGGGACGCGCGCCATTTAGCATCCGAGTGTGGCCGATCTTGATAGTCCGGTGATGTATGTGAAGGGCGTGGGTCCGCGCTTGGCGGAGATGCTCGCGCCGAAAGACATTCTTACCGCCGAAGATCTGCTCTATCACTTGCCCTTTCGCTACGAGGACCGGCAGAATCCGCGCTCGCTGGACGAGTTGCGGGCGGGCGAGACGGCGTCGGTGATCGCCGAGGTGCGCGGCTCGCTGTTGATGAAGACGCGCAAAGCACCGATCTTTGAGCTGACCGTGGGGCAGGGCCGCTTGGCGCTGAAGTGCATCTGGTTCAACGGCGGTTACCTGGAAGGCAAGTTCCATGCGGGGCAGACGGTGGCTGTCTTTGGGCGGGTTGAGCCGTCGCGCTCGTCGAACAACTTCAAAATGATTCAGCCGCAGTTCGAGATCTTGCCGGACACCTCGGCCGACGCTGAAACGCGGATGCTGGAAGTGGGGCGCATCACGCCGGTTTACGAATCGCTGGGTGGGGCGCGACTGGCCTCACGCTGGCAACGCAAGACGATCTTCCATCTGCTGGAGGGCCTGCGGGGCGCGGTGCCGGAATGCCTGCCGAAACTGATGCTGGCGCGGCTGGCTCTGCCCGACCGTGAGCGGGCGCTGCGCGAGGCGCATTTTCCGCCGGAGGGTACGCCCTTTGCGCAGTTGCAGGCCGCCGCCACGCCGGCTCATCAGCGGTTGATCTTCGAGGAGCTTTTCTTTCTGGAGTTGGGCCTGGAACTGAAGCGCAAACGGATGCGGGAGCGGGTGGGCATCAGCTTTGCGACCAATGATAAGGTCCGCGAGGCGATTCGCGAGGTGCTGCCCTTTCATCCGACGGCGGCGCAGAAGCGGGCGCTGGGCAAGATTGTCGCCGATATGCGCGAGCCGAGCCCGATGCGGCGGCTGCTGCAAGGCGATGTCGGCTCCGGCAAGACGATTGTGGCGCTGCAGGCGATGCTGGTGGCCATGGAGAACGGCTATCAATCTGCATTGATGGCGCCGACGGAAATCCTTGCAACTCAACACTTTCTGGCGATGCGCAAGCTGCTGGAGAAATCCAGCCGGCCTTATAAACTGGCGTTGCTGACCGGCTCGCTCTCGGAAGACCGCAAGCGCTTGACGCGCGGCCAGATCAATCGCGGCGAGGCGCAACTGGTGATTGGCACGCACGCGCTGATTGAAGAGAAGGTCGAGTTCGACCGGTTGGGCTTGGTGGTGGTGGATGAGCAGCACCGCTTCGGCGTCTTGCAGCGCTTCAAGCTGATGAAGAAGCCGAACCAGGCCGAGCCGGACGTGCTGGTGATGACGGCTACGCCGATTCCGCGCACGCTGGCGCTTTCGCTTTACGGCGACCTGGATGTGAGCGTGCTGGATGAAATGCCACCGGGGCGCACGCCCATCGTTACCCGCCGTGTTCCCGGCGAGATGGCCGATGAGGTCTGGGATTTTGTGCGCAAGCAGGTGAGCAAGGGGCGACAGGCTTACATCGTTTATCCGGTGATTGAGGGGACCAAGGAGGATCAGCCGGAGCTGGATTTTTCTCATGATGATCCGGAGGTAGAGGTTGAGGTGAATCTATCTAGATCCCAGGTCTCAAAATCGAGACCTGGGGCACCCGTCGGGCTTCGTGGTTTCCCACCCTCGCCGCACAGAACCAAACCGCAGGTCCTTCGACTCGCTGCGCTCGCTCAGGATGACAGCGGCAAAGATGGGGCACCCGGATTGAAGGGTGTTCGCAAGGGCAAGACCGCGGAACTGTTTCCGAAGGCCGCGCAGGAGGCGAATCCGGGCGCGAAGCTGGGATTGAAGTCGGCCGTCGAGATGCACGAGAAGCTGCGCACGGGACCGCTGGCCGGTTTGCGCGTGGGCCTGCTGCATGGCCGCCTGGACTCGGACGAGAAGGAAGTCATCATGCGCCGCTTCCAGCGCGGTGAGATTGACGTTCTTGTGGCGACGACGGTGATCGAGGTCGGCGTGGATGTGCCCAACGCGACGGTGATGGTGGTCGAGCACGCCGAACGATTCGGTCTGGCGCAGTTGCATCAGTTGCGCGGGCGCGTGGGGCGCGGCGCGGCCAAGAGCTACTGCGTTCTGATTACCGGTGAGCGCGTCTCTCCGCTGGGCGAGGAGCGGTTGAACGCGATGGTCCGCACGCAGGACGGCTTTGAGCTGGCTGAGCTGGACCTGAGCCAGCGCGGCCCCGGAGAATTCTTTGGCACTCGTCAAGCCGGGCTGCCGGATTTTCGTGTGGCCAATCTGCTGCGCGACCGCAAGTTGTTGGAACTGGCCAAGATGGAGGCCAGCCGCTTTGCCAATACGACGACCGGCGACGAAGCCACCGAGTTGGAGCGGGCGCGCGTCTGGGCGCGGCTCAAAGATGCCTGGCAGCGCCGCTATGGGTTGGTCGAGGCGGGTTGATAGGTTCGATGGATTTTTTCACTATTCCTATCAAGTCAATTTCGTGGCATCCCACCCATTTCACAAAGGACGTGAAATGGATGGGGCACGGGGCTTTTACACTACGGGCTGATGGCTTGGCAGCCTCTGCGCCACCGCCTGTTTTTTCGCACGAGCGATGTAGGCTTGCTTGATGAAGTCAACTACTTCTTCCAGGCGATCCGAAGAAATTCTCTGTTGCGCGCGGGTTGGCCAGTTCTGGTGATCGCGCCACTCCTGGATATGGCCGGCACTGACTTCCGGATCGCCGCCTGACGTCCTCTCGGCCAAATCAGCCCATTTGGCACACAGCTCCTGAGCCTTGTCACCGGCCGGGTCTTCGTCGAGAGCGGCGGCAACTTCCTGACGGAGCGCAGCCCAGGCGGCGGAGAGTTGCGCTCTTTCTTCCTTTGGGCGCTGCGATACTTTGGCCCATGCCGCATCGCTGTAGTATTTTTTACGGTACGCCGTCATGGCTTGCGCAATGAATGGAGCGATCTTTTCAAGATGGAAGTCGGCAATGCGCTGCCGCATGGCGGCGGGCCAGTTTTCGCGGTCGGCCCAGGCCTTGGCCGCACCCTCGCGCACTTCGGGATCGCTGCTGGTGAGGTCCAGCCAGCGCGAGACCAGCGCCTGCACCCGGTCAGAGCCAGGATCCTCCCCTAGCGCCGCCTCCAGATCGCGATACAGGACGATCCAATCCTGCGAAAGCTCTGCCTCATAGCGCGGCGCAACTTTTGCCCAGGCTTCTTCGCTGTAATACTTCTTCATTGCTTCCACGTCGCTTTGCATATTGATCACCTCAATGAGCCATTTGAGAATTGCGGGGGTTGCGGTTTGGCCGGAATCGAGAACCTTTTCAACCGCCGCCAGCGCCTTCATGGCGCGCGCCAGCAGCTTCTGCTTTTCGGCCAGCGCCTGACGCTGCATGCGCAAAGCCTCCGGCAATTTCAACGGCGCCCGATCCAGCACCGCTTTGATCTGTTGCAGAGGGAAGCCAAGAAACTTGAGCGCTACAATCTGCTCCAGCCGTTCCAGATCGCAGTCGAAATAGAGGCGATAGCCGGAGAGCGACCGATGAGGCTTCAACAATCCCAACCGGTCATAATGATGCAGGGTTTTTACGGTCACGCCAGTAAGTTCCGCGAAGGCCTGGATCTGGTAAGTTTTGCTCAATTTCTTCCCTCACAATTAGCTTCATCTCTGACCTAAGGTCAGAGTCAAGGTTTATTTTTGTTAAAACTTTTCCAAGAAAAATTCATGATTTTGCATCGCTGGATTAACGTTTTTGCATACTCTGCCGAAGAAGATAGATATGCGGCCGGTTCCCTCGGTGCGCAGAAGGGATGCGACACGATCATGAAAACGAGACTCCTCCTATCTTTCTCAATCGCCCTTGCCTTTATTCTTTTCACCGGATGGTGGCTGAATTCCCCAGTCCTCGGCTCGAAGCAGGATGCGGCAACGCTGCAAAGCTCGCTGATGGCCGCGGTTCGAGCGGACAACACAGAAGAGGCGACAAGGCTGATTCATCTGGGCGCCAACCCCAACAGCCGCACATCGGCGAAGAGTTGGAGTGTATTGCATTATGCAGTAAGGAACGGAAATGTGGAAGTGGTTGAGGCGCTGCTGCGGGCGGGCGCTGATCCGAACTATGCTGGAACCATCGAAGGGCAAGCGAAAGATGCAGTTCCGTTGAAGCCATTGGCCATTGCCAAGGCGGCTCAGGATTTGACCAGCCAAGTTCCGCCGGCGCGTATGGAAGCTACGCTGAAAGAGGGCGGACTGAACGACCCGGCGCTCGTGAAGAGCATGAAAGATCCGAAGGCGGGGGATCGCTATCAGAAGGTGGTTGAAGTATTGGCCAGAGAAAGTGGAAGATCGTAGCTGAAAGAGAAGTTGCATTTTAATATCACCGGGAGATCCCCCGGCTCTGCCGGGGGCGCCAGTAGTAGTTTGACGTTTACGGGATTCATTATTGGTTTGTGTTTTTCTCACTTGTTCATCGAAATACGGTCGCAGCACAAAGTTGAGGCGCCGTCCCTACGGGACTCCGGCGACATTCTTGCTGTTCCTTTCCCACCGTTGAAACGGTGGGCTAATGACCATTGCGCCTACGGCGCGGGCTAGCTGGCGTTGTCCGCGCTGTTGTTTTTGGGAACCTCTGAACAAGTCCCGATTTCCCGATAAAACCTTCCCTCAGGGGCTAAAGCCCGCATTTATTTTGAGCCACTTTCGGCGCAGCTAAAGCCGCGCCCTTTCAAAACAGCGACCTATTCAGAGGTTCTTTAACAATACACTTATGTTGGCTCAGTTGAGGGGCCACAAACCAAAAAGCCTCCGGCTTTACCGGGGGACATTTACCCCTCCGCCTTCCACGTTACTAAAGCGTCTTTTCCGCTTTGGAACGCGGAGGGCGGAATTGTTTGGCTGACTGAGTGTATCTCATTATTTATGAATAGGTTGTGATTATAAGGCACGATGGATTCCGTGGGCCTTGGCGATTCCTGTGCGATTGACCTGGCAAACAGTCACTTGGTAGCATCATCTGAGTGGTCTTCCATTTACCTCGAAATCGATACTTACGCGACAGGATGGATGGCTGCTTACAAAGGATCCAACGCTGCCATGAAGATCAAGCTGCTTTTTCTATTCGCTTTAGTGATCACCTTAATCCCTATTTCAGGCTGTAAACCCGACCCTACAGCGCTGCTTACCGCGGTCAAGGCCGACAACACCGGAGAGGCTTTAAAGCTTATTGGCAAGGGCGCCGACGCCAATGTCCGCACTTCGCCTACCGGTTGGAGCGCGCTCCACTTCGCTGCCCGGAACGGCAATGTGGAGGAGGTGCAGAGCCTTCTGAATGCAGGCGCCGATGCCAACTACTCGGCCACCATGGACGGAAAGACTGGATCGCCGGTGAAGCCGCTGGCTTTGGCGCAGATTATGCAAGAGGTGATCGGTCAGGTTCAGAACTCACAGATTGAGGCGAATCTGCGGGAGAGCGGCGTGGATGATCCGGCGCTGCTGAAGAGCGCGACCGATCCAAATGCCGCTGAGCGGTACCGTAAAGTTGTCGATCTGTTAACCAAGGCAACCCGGTAAGCGCACGCGAGGCGGATCAAGCGGTTCCGTTGGCGCGAGCACTGTGACCGTGAACCATCTCAATCGGGAAGGTTTGGATCTCGAGATCGATGCTGGCGATCTCGGAGCCGCACTCTTGTGAATGATTGCAGGTGCATTGGCAGAGCTCGGTGAAGCGGATATGGCCGTTCTGGCTCAGCTCGAGGCCGGAAGCGATCAGTATGCTGTAGATATCCACGCAGGCCTGACGCTCAAACTCGAAGAGCATGGTGATGGTTCCGGATTCATTGGCGCCGCGGCTCAAGACCCAGCCGCCGCAGCCCAGGATGGCGCCGGTGAGAGTCTGAACCAGGCGAGAAGGCTCTTCGATGGAGATTGCCTTCATTTGCAATGCCCAAGGAATACTAATCGCGCGTTCTGCATTTAAGGTCGGCACCGTTTAGCCTCACTTCTGCCTTATCGGAGCACTCTCGCGCAGCGTAATAGTTGTGTCGGAGTCGAACGGCTCTTGACCTGCTTTGAGACAAACCGGCTTGCCACAGCCCTGGCGCGCCTTGCGCTGGTAATTGAAATGGATTTTAACGCTCAATTTCGGCGGCTTTTGGAAGCTCCGCGGAGACAATTGCTTCCACCCAAACGGCAAATGATGTAGCTTCATAGACAGCATGATTGTCGGCTCAGGAATCGACTTGGCGGAGATTGAGCGCATCCAGCACTCGGTGGAGCGCTTTGGGCAGCGCTTTCTCGACCGCGTCTACACACCCTCGGAGCAGGCCTATTGCTTGCGCAAGCGCAAATCCGCTGAGAGCCTTGCCGCGCGCTTTGCCGCCAAGGAGGCAGGAGCCAAGGCGCTGGGAACAGGCATCAGTTACGGGGTGAACTGGCTGGAGATTGAAGTTGTGCGCGAGCCCAGCGGAAGGCCCACGCTCAGGTTCCACGGGCGCGCGGCTGAGATTGCCGCTCGCTTGGGATCGGTTCGCGCCGCGCTCTCCATCACCCACACAAACACGCTTGCCATGGCCAGCGTGGTGCTTGAGGACGGACGTTAGTTCTGTGTAATCTGCTATCCTCAATGCGTAAACCGGTGTTTTTTCTATCTTTCGATCTGTAAGGAGTCCCGTGCCCAGCCGCAAAGAGATTCGATGGTCGCAACTGAGAGTGGGAGCCTTGGTTCTGGCAGCCATGGCCATCCTGGTGGTGCTGATTCTGCTGATGTCCAGCGCCGGCGGCGGACTCTTTGCGCGCAAACTGATTCTCCGCTCTTACTTTGAGAATGCCGCGGGGCTGAAAGATGGCGCGCCGGTGACGCTGGAGGGCGTCACCATCGGCAATGTGATTCATGTGCGGGTGGTCCCGGAGCGCAATCCCATGCCCGTCGAAGTCAAGATGCGGGTGGGGTACGAGTACATTAACTTTCTGCACACGGATTCGACGGCCACCATCAATCAGGCCGGCGTGCTGGGCGATAGTTATGTGGATCTCAACTCCGCCACCGCCCGAGGACCGGCACCCGCGGACGACGCCGAACTGAGAGCCGGCGGCTCGCCCAGCATTCAGGACGTGGTGCGCAACAGCAATGAATCCATCATCCAGATTGACAAGCTGCTGCACAAACTGGAGCCAACCATCGACGCGGTGAACTCCCGGCGCGGCTTGGTGGGCGAATTGATCAATGACCCCGAACTGGCGCGCAAGATCAACCAGATTGCCAACGATCTTCAGACTATTACCGGAGCGGTGGCCAACGGGCAGGGATCGCTGGGCAAACTGGTCACGGACGATTCGCTGTATAACCGCGCCAATGACGCCGTCAATCGACTGAACAAGATTTCTGTTGCGCTGGATGAGGGCAAGGGGAGCGCGGGCAAGTTTCTCAAAGACGATGCACTCTACAACAACCTGAACGCCGCCGCCAACAACACCAATCAACTGGTGGCCGAGATCAATGCCGGCAAAGGCACGCTGGGCCTGCTGGCCAAAGATCCAGCCTTTGCCAAGAAGCTGGACGACACGATCACCCGCCTGGATGGAACGCTTACGAGTTTGGATGACGGCAAAGGCACGCTGGGCCAGTTGATGCAAAACCGCGCCCTGTACGACCACGCCGACCAAACTCTCGATCAGGCTTCACAACTCATCAAGGCCGTCCGCGCAGACCCCAAGAAGTATCTCGTGATTCGGATGAAGATTTTTTGAGAATGGCAGGTTTTTGTTTTTCTCAATTGCCCCTCGAAATTCGGACTCAGCACAAATCTGAGGCGCAGTCCCTACGGGACTTTGGCGGCCTTCTTGGTGTTCCTTTCCTAATTGCCACTGCGCCTACGGCGCGGGCTAGCTGGCACTGTCCGCTCACCGCTGCGCTTGAGGCGCGGGCTAGCTGGCACTGTCTGCGCTGTTGCTTTAGAGAACCTCTGATTCATTTCTTTCTTTGCAGCAAAGATTCCCTCGGGGGCTAAAGCCCG
>CAZXVX010000156.1:0-8423 GCA_964644105.1 uncultured Occallatibacter sp.
ACGAGGGCCGCGCGCGCCATCCGGTCTTTGTGGCGCTGGCCGAGACCATCAAAGAATGTGCAATTCCCAAAGAGCCCTTTGCCGATCTGCTGAAGGCCTTTCGTCAGGATCAGGTGGTCAGCCGCTACGAGACGATGGAGGAAGTGCTGGCCTATTGCCGCTACTCGGCCAACCCAGTGGGGCGTCTGGTTCTCTATGCCACAGGAGAGGCCAACGAGGAGAACTTCCGCCTCTCGGACGCGACCTGCTCGGCGCTGCAATTGGCCAACTTCTGGCAGGATGTGCGCTCTGATTACACGGAACGAGGCCGCATTTATATTCCGCAAAAAGATATGGAGTTTTATCGCTTTCAAGAGGAGTATATTGCCGATGGAATCGTGACTCCGGAGTTTTGCGCCCTGATGCACTGTGAGGTTGATTATGCGCGCGGATTGTTTCAAGAAGGCCTGCCGCTGATCGGCAAGGTCAACCGCGATCTGGCCATCGATCTGGATCTTTTCAGCCGCGGCGGGTTGGAGATTCTGCGGGCCATTGAAGAGCGTGGTTATGACGTGCTGAGCGCGAGGCCGGCGATTTCGAAGAGCAGAAAGTTGAAGCTGATGCTGCGCGCTGTCAGCAGCAAGCTGTTGCCCTTTATGCGCCTCGGACCTCGAAGTTGAAGGAAGATAGCTTGACGCACGATGCACAACTGAGCGTGGCCTATGCCGCCTGCCGAGCTATCGCCAAGCGCGAGGCGAAGAATTTCTATTACGCCTTTATCGCGCTTCCCACACCGCGCCGTAACGCCATCTGCGCCATCTACGCCTTCATGCGCCAGGCCGATGACATGGCTGACGATGAGAGCCTGCCGCGCGAGGAGCGCCGCCGCCGCCTGGATGCGTGGATGACCGAGTGGCGCCGAGTCAGTCAGAACGGCGATTCATCCGACCTGGTTTTTCTGGCCGTGCGGGATGCCGTCGCGCGCTACGATATTCCGCTCACGCTGCTCGACGAGTTAGTCGCCGGCGTCACCATGGACCTGGATCAGGCCGTTGATGACCGTCATCCTGAACAAAATTCTAGTGACTGTCATCCTGAGCGAGCGCAGCGAGTCGAAGGACCCGCGTTTCATACCGCTACCGAACCGTGCCCCACCCATTCCGCGCCCTCTGCGGAATGGGTGGGAAACCAGGCACCCGATACCTACGCCACCTTCGCCGATCTTTATCGCTACTGCTATCTGGTCGCTTCGGTCGTCGGCCTCGTCTGCATCCGCATCTTCGGCTACACCGATCCGCACGCCGAAAAGCTGGCCGAAGAGACCGGCATTGCCTTTCAGTTGACCAACATTCTGCGCGACGTGGCCGAGGATGCAGCGCGCCATCGCGTCTATCTGCCGCTGGAAGATTTGGCAGCGCACAATCTTTCGCTCGACTCACTATTGCATCGCGCCTCCAATGCGCCGCCCACTGTGAATGAACGCGCAATGCTGGCGGCGATTGGACAGCGCGCGGAAAATTACTACCAATCCGCGCGGCAGTTGCTGCCTCTGATTAACCGCGAGAGCCGACCCGCGTTGTGGGTGCTGGTTTCGATTTATCACCAACTGCTGAAGCGCATGGAACGCGCGGAGTACGATGTTTTTTCGCAACGAGCCAGCGTGCCCATGCCGCAAAAGCTGAGTATTCTGGCGGTGGGCCTGGCGCGCATCGCGCTCGCGCGCGTGTTTGGCTGACGCAAAAGTTTTGCTTCACCGGCTGTTAAACTGGAAAGTGGGCGGAGCTGCTTCCCACCGCCACGGACAAGGTTAAAAAATGCTTCTGAATTTGATTGCTTCCGCGCTCTATCACTCATCCCCGATTGAATTGATTCAACGGGTAATTTGGACTTTGACCTTTGCCGCGCAACTGGTTCTGCTGGTGGTCCTGTTGGGCCGCGCACGCGCGCAACGCTTTCCCTTCTTCACGGCCGCCATCAGTTTGCTCGCATTGCGCTTGATCGTCGAGGTTCTGCTCTCCGGGCGCATGGCGCAATTGCCTTTGCAAACCATTCTGATCACCTTGTCCAATCTATACGTGATAGTGAGCTTGCTGGTGCTGGTGGAGCTGGCGCGGATGGGTTTTGCAGGTCTGCATCGCCCCTTGTGGATTGTCAATTCCGTTGGATTGGTGCTGCTGGCCGGAGGCATGCTGGCGGAATGGGGGCCATGGCCAAAGTGGTCCAGCCTGGCCGTCGACACCGTAGTGGGCAAACTGCGCCTGGCGCAACTGGTCGCGCAGAAGGGCGATCTGTTGGTCGCGCTGCTGACAATCGGACTCTGCGTGCTGACCGTTGTTTTTGGACGCCAATTCAAAGCCGGATGGCGCAGCCACACGCAGAGCATTCTCATCGGACTTGGCTTAGCGGCCGCCTCTTTGGTGGCGCTGCAAGTCTACATCTTTCGGATGCAGGCCGCCGTGCAACAGATTGTCCAGGCGCAACAACCCAGCGCGCGCCAGGATTATCAGCGCATTGTCAGCCAGGCGGAAACCGTGGTCACCATTCATCAGGCCCTCTTTGTGGCCGTGCTGATCTGGTGGATCGTCTGGATGTGGCTCGATGAGCCCGGTGCGGAGCAAGCTGCGGTCAAACCAGACACCACGCCGAATAGTGAGCCACCTCTAGCCGTGTAAGCGCCGGGTTTCTGACCAATTGCAAAAAGCGAATGGGCGAAGCTCGGGCGGTTACACTGTTCCTGAAGAGGCAACCATGAAAGTTCTACTCTTTGGCGCAACGGGAATGTTAGGGCAGGCTGTCCTGCGCGAGTGCCTGCAAGCCTCTGACGTGGAATCCATCTGCGCCGTGGGCCGTAGCGCAACCAACGCCCAATCCCCACGCCTGCGGCAGATCACCCATGCCGATCTCTTCAACTTGCAAGCCATTGAAGCTCAACTCGCTGGCTTTGATGCATGCTTCTTTTGCCTCGGCGTCTCATCGAGCGGCATGAAAGAGGCCGACTACGAGCGCGTCACCTATCAACTCACTCTCGCCGTGGCTGAAACGCTCAGCCGCAACGCGGCAGGAATGACCTTTGTGTACGTCTCCGGCGCGGGCACCGACAGCACGGAAAAAGGGCGCGTAATGTGGGCGCGCGTCAAAGGGCGCACGGAGAACGCTTTGCTGCGACTGCCGCTCAAAAGCTTTCTCTTCCGCCCAGGCTTCATCGCGCCCATGGATGGAATCCAATCACGAACACCGCTGTATCGCATCACCTACCAACTGCTCGCACCCATCATGCCGCTGCTGCGATGGGCGCTGCCCAGCCTGGTCCTCTCCACGCGCGAGATTGGCCAATCAATGCTGGCCGTTGCGCGTCATGGTTATCAAAAACCAATTCTCGAAATCGGCGACATACGAGCAACCCTTCGCGATTGACTCGTCAGGAGAAGCCCCATGCAAACCCAGATTCAAGGCACCACGATGCCCGTCCTCGATGTGCAGCTTGACCCCAACGAAAGCGTCTTTAGCGAAAGCGGCGAGCTCAGTTGGATGACCGCTTCCATCCAGATGACCACCCACACGCAGATGGGTGGTGGCGGCGGCCTCTTCGGCGTGCTCAAGCGGGTGGCCGGCGGCGGCAGCCTCTTCATGACCGAGTACCGCGCTTATGGCGCTCCCGGAGTGGTCTCATTCGCCACCAAAGTTCCCGGCCACATTGTGCCGGTCGAGGTCGCTTACGGCGCGGAGTACATGGTCCATCGCCACGGCTTTCTCTGCGCCACGCCTGCGGTCAACATCGGCGTGGGCTTTCAGCAGTCGCTCGGCGCGGGCATCTTCGGCGGCGACGGCTTTCTGCTGCAACGCGTCAGCGGCCAGGGCACGGCATGGCTCGAGTTGAGCGGCGAACTGATCGTCAAGAATCTCGCTCCCGGCGAAGTGCTGCGCGTGCATCCCGGCCACGTCGGCGCCTTCCAGTCCTCGGTAGCCTTCCAGATCACCACCGTGCCGGGAATCAAGAACATGATCTTCGGCGGCGACGGCATCTTCCTGGCCGAGTTGATGGGCCCAGGAACGGTCTGGCTACAGACGCTGCCTATCTCGCGCCTTGCGCATCAGATCGCCGAGTACCTTCCGCGCACGGAGAACCGCCAGATGGGACCGGCAGTCGGCGGCGGCATTCTGGGCGGCATTGTCGGGTCAATCCTGAGTGGAGACCAGTAGCGCAGAATGTAGCGCCGGCCTCCCGGCCGGCTGTGGCGCGGACGTCCTCGCCCGCGCATCTCCATTCCGAATTACTAGCGAGCTGGAGTCTCACCCATGATTGAACCATCGGCCGCCCCCCGCACTCTTCGCCGCGACATCGTCTTCGCCTTCGCTCTCGGTCTCGCCTGCTGGTTGGCCTGGCTGCTCCGCGATGTGTTGGTGATGCTCTATGTCAGCGCGCTCTTTGCCGTAGTGCTCAGCCCGATGGTGCGCTTCACTGCCCAGCTTCGCATCCGCCGCTGGCAGCCCTTCAAAAACTGCGCCGTCTTTGTTCTGCTGCTCACCGTGGCCGCCGCGCTCACCATTTTTGGCTTTCTCGCCCTGCCGCCGGTCATCAGTGACCTGCATGGCTTCGCTCAGGAGATGCCCTCGCGCCTGCCCGCGCAGCTCGACAGGCTCAAGAGCATCCCCTTGGCGCAACACTTGGACACTGCGGCGCTCAGTTCGCGGCTGCAAGACTTTGTGAGCAGTGCTGCCACAACTCTGCTCTTCTCCATCAGCGACTGGGCGGGCAAGCTCTTCGATCTGGTCATGGGCTTCATCCTGACCATCTATTTCATTTCAGAAGGCGATCAAGCCTATCGCTGGTTTCTCTCCTTCTTCCCGCTCCCGGCCCGTGAACACCTGGACGCAACCCTCCAGCGCGCCGAGGTGCGCATGGGCAAATGGCTGCTGGGCCAGGGAAGCCTGATGCTCATCCTGGGAGTGGCCAGCACCATTGTCTATCTG
Source organism: uncultured Occallatibacter sp. (assembly GCA_964644105.1). GTDB lineage: Bacteria > Acidobacteriota > Terriglobia > Terriglobales > Acidobacteriaceae > Telmatobacter. The sequence goes on from CAZXVX010000156.1 coordinate 4,951, forward strand.
TCGCTGCACGTCCGCTATGCCTATGCGCTGGGCGTGTTGACCGGGCTGCTGAACATCATTCCGGTGCTGGGCGCGGCCATCTGCATTGCGCTGGCTCTCCTGGTGGCGGCCATCGACAGTTGGGGCCGCGTGCTGGGCATCGCCATCTTCTACGTGGTCTATCTGCAAATTGAAAACTCTTTCCTCACGCCTCGCATCATGAAGAGCCGCGTAGGCCTGCCCGGCCTGGCCATCCTTGTCGCCCTCATCCTCGGCTCCGCTCTCGAAGGCGTTCTGGGAGCCATGGTCTCCGTCCCCACGGCTGTGCTGGTCTCCGTGCTCCTTGACGAGTACCTCGTCCGCAAGGACGTTGCTTGAGATTGTCTGATTACCGAAGCCGCTTGACGGCTGGGTAGTGGAGCGCTACGCCATACATATGATCAAGTGCTTCCGGCATCATGGCATCGAAAGATTCTTCTTGACCGGAAGCAAGGCAGGAATTCAACCCTCCCATGCCTCCAAAATTTCCGTCCAGCTTTTCCAGTTGAATCGCGCCAAGTCGGCGGACGATATGGATGCTCCGGGCTGAAGTTTGCACCCATTGCGCGGCGATCTGAAAGGCCATTGGCCGGTGAAGGTGAACGGCAATTGACGATTGAAATTCACGTTTGAAGGCGAGAACGTAATCCAGATTGATTATCAGGATTACCACAAGGAGAAAAGGCATGCGCCAGCACAACCCGCCGCATCCCGGCAAAATCGTTCGCGAGTTCCTGGGTGAGATCGACGTCACCTCAGCCGCCAGGCATTTGCAGGTCTCTCGCGCCACGCTCTCACGTATCCTCAACGGCAGGGCTGGCATCTCTGGCGATATGTCGCTGCGTCTATCCGCCGCTTTGGGTACCCACGCGGATATATGGTACGAACTGCAAGCCGATTACGACCTCTGGCAAGCCTCCCAAAAGTAGCAGCCCGGAATCGAGCCGTTCAAGCGCGCCGCACAGCCGGCAGGTGCCCGATCATCAACCCCATGAGTAACTGTACCGGCTCATTATAGAAACGAAAGAATCAACGCGTAAGGCATTTACTGAGACATCCTGCCCTGGTTTCCACTTCAATCTCTGTGACGGATCAATCCTTCAGCGGCACATCCGCACTCACGACAACAAAGACCACCATGCCAGGTTCAATGACTGCATCTTTGGGCCTTCGGGCTGCCGCGCCCTCCAGGGTTTCTCCTCCGCTGAGAGGAATGGTCTTGCCCTGCGCGGTGAAACCATGAACCTCAAAGACCAGGTCACCCGGCACATAGTATTTTTCCGCTGCATCGGCAACGGTCAAAATGCCATCAACAGGCGTTCCTTTGGGGATTGCAACGCCGCTGTTCACCTGTATCTCCTGATCCAGCAGCAACGGAACTTTATCGCCTACCTGGGCGCTCTTCGAAGTGACCTCGGAGCCTGTCACCAGGCGCAGCACACTTCCTTTGCGCAGCACGCCATCGGTGTTGACAGGCGGCGCTGGCAAGGGTTGAGCCGCAGGTGCGTCCACCGTGTAATCAACGCGCGCAATCGAGCTATGGATCATATTCGGCCCTGTAGCTATCGCCTGAAGATGCGTCTCCGCGTTGATCGTGATTGGGCCGGTGTAGCGCAGTGAGGACTCATTCGGCGCCCATCCATCGGTGGAGTAATAAATGGCAGCGTAATGGCTGGCCGATTTAAGAATCACCTTGGTTCCGGCGGCGATCTTCCCCGCCTTGACGGAAAAAGTGGGCGAAGCGGCAGCGCCAATAACCGGTCCTGGGCAGGACGAGGAAGATGCGTTCGCCATGGCTTGTTGCATATTGATGGTAGCCTGCTGGCTGAGAATGGTCGACTGATCGATTGCTTGTTGCGCGGCGGCCTGCGCCTGTTGACTGGCTTGCAAGGCTTGTTGCGCGGCCATCATTCCGGCATCCTGGCCGTTTGCAAAAGCACTGCCAAGGAGCATGATTGCTGAAAGGAAAACTTTCATGATCGATCCTTGTATTGCGCGGATTTAAACTCCTGTCAATGTGAACCGAAAAAGCTGGAAATAGTTGCGCAGATCGCCGAATTACTTTGTCGCCGCCTTCATCTCCGCTTCCACCGCCGCCTTCATCACGCCGCAGTCGGCAAAGAAGCGAATCCAACCCGCACTGAGCGATTCAGGAATTGGTTGCGCCACCGCCATCTTCACTTCGCCCGTGCCCTGCGCATCCAGAACCAGTTTGCTCAGCTTGCGCGCCACATCCAGCGGAAAGCTCTCCGCCACAAAGACCCGCTTGCCGCGAATGGTAATCAACACCGGGCCTTCGTTGGTGGAGTAAACCATCTCCTGATCGGCGGAGCTGGACGCCGCTTGCTTGTCGCTGGCTTCAAGCTGAACGCGATCATACTTGCGCCGCAACTCATTGGCATAAAGCTCGGCAAAGCTCTGCGCACTGGCCGCGTTCTTCCACGACGAAAGATAAAAGATGGCCAGCGAATCCGTCCTCGCCTTCGCGGCTTCCGTTTTGGCGCTGAGCAGTTGCCCAGCCCAATACATGCCGCCGTCCCAGGCCGGCGTCAGACGGCTGGCCGCCTGCTCGCCGCCAAAGAGCTGTACGAGAATGCGCAGGTCAAGTTGACCGATTTGGCCTATGTCATAGGGTTTGTAGAGAGGATCCACCAGCGGATGAATGTTGGGAATCAGAGGTACCGAGGGTGCGTGGCGCATCTCATATTCGCGCGGATTCAGAATCTCCCAGCTTGACGTTGGCGGATGATCCAGCGTTCCGGTAAAGGCCGCCGCCTGCCCCTGATCCATCCACACATCCTGCTCAAAGCCGAGGCCCTCGCGATAAGGAAAGAGCATCGACTCGGCCAGTAGTAACGGGGCGCGCGAAAGCACCGGCGAGTTCGCGGCGCTGTTCAACTGCTGCCCCACGGCATCGATCACTTCCGGGTCCTTCACCAGGCTTTTGCCCATCGGCTTCAAAATGTAATCCATCATCACCGCCGTGGCTTGGCCCTCGACCACAGCTTCGCGCGCCGTGTCCATCTCGTCACGATTTACATGATCCACATCCTCGGCATAGTTATGCGAAACCTCATCGGGAGTTTGATCGTTCCACTTGGTCAAATCAGAATGTTGGTCTTGCAGCGCGTGCGTCAGTTCATGCGCCAGTACCGGTTTCTGCTCCTCAGCGTCCACCCAGTCCAGCAGATAAACCGTCTTGGTTTTGGGCTCGTAGTAAGCCTCGATCTGCTCCTTGAGCAGTGCCAAAAGAAATGGCTTCAGTGCAAAGTCGCGGTCCAGCAATCCGAACTTCTTCAGCACAATCTCGCTCTGTTGCAAGCGCTTGGTGGAGTCGTCCTCGTCGAACTTCTCTTTGAGGTTTTTCTCCACCGCATCGCGCGAGATAATCTGCCGCTTCACCGTTGCCTTGATCGGCAGGCCCGTCTCGTCCGAGGAGAATTTGATCAGCTCAT
>CAZXVX010000157.1:0-8147 GCA_964644105.1 uncultured Occallatibacter sp.
CCAGCAGCAGCGTGATGCGCACCGGCCAGAGCAACTCACCAACGCTGTGCAGCAGATGGCCGTAGGCGTTCAGATGCTCACGGCCGGCGAAGATCTGCAAGTTGCCCAGCATGTGTCCGGTGACAAAGGCGAAGAGGATCGCGCCGGTTACGCCCATCACGATCTTTTTGCCGTTCGCCGATTGCCAGAAAGTTGGCGCGCGCCTGGAGCGCGAGCCAATCGAAGTTCCGCTCATCGATCTTTCCTTCCTCATCAAGTGTTGCCGTTGGGGGATCTTCCGCAAGATCGCCGTGTCCAAATAGCTGCTCTCAAATCGAATATATAGTGAGCGGCGTCACATCTGGCAAATCCAGCGCAACCGATTGAAAACACTTTCCGTTTTTAGGCAGACTGTTGAATGCCCGTTTCAAGCATTCCCGACGCGGTCACTGATCTTTCCCATGGTTTTTCACCTGCGCTCTGCACGCGCAAGCGCCCCATCCATTCAACATTTTTTGCTGAATGAATGGGGCGCGATAACCCTCTTTATGGCTGAACCATTACCGCCGCGAGCGTCCGCGGTCGCCATAGCCTCGGCCACGATCCCGGCTGCCGCCGCGGTCGCCGCGATCACCAAAGCTGCTGCGCGGCTTGGGCGGCGCCACCACCGGCAGATGCGTCTGGCCGGCTGGATAAACCGCCAGGAAGCGCTCCGCGCCCTCGCCGTTGCTGGCCGTCTCCACGCCCTCGATGCCCTTGAAGGCCATGTGCAGCAGGCGGCGCTCGCGGCTGTTCATCGGCGGAAAGGCGTAGGGAATGCCGGTGCGAATGACTTTGTCGGCGGCGATCTCGGCCTTCAGTTGTTGCTCCTGGGCGCGCAGAGCCTTGAAGTTTTCGGCGTCAAAGCTGATGAGGTCGCCCTCGCGCTGGTCCAGGCGCAGAATCTGCGCGGCAATGGTCTCAAGCGCCAGCAGCAGTTCGCCGTTGTGCTGCGTGGTGAGCAGCACGTCCGGCCCGCCCAACTCGACACAAAGGGCGGGAGCCTTCCCCTCGGCGTCAACCGTGCCGTCGCCGGCGCTGATGCGGTATTTAAGGCGCAAACCACCCAATTTGTTCAAGGTGGCAAGGAATCCGGCGATCTTCTGGGCAGCTACTTGCAGGTCTTCAATTGGCATAACAATCCAGTATCGCAGAGACGGGCGGCAGATGGGCAGAGAATTTCATTTGATCTTGCCAGTACTTGGAAGATTCTGCCCACAAAAGCGGCTTTCGGCAAAGTTCAGTTGGATGGTGTATCCAAATCTTCGATTGCATTTACAATCTCTCGCCGCAGATCAGGAAGATCGCGCTCAATCACCTTCCAAACCGTGTCCAGATCAACACCAAAATATCCATGTGAAAGCTGATTGCGCATTCCATAGATGGCCGCAAAAGGGATGCCGGGATACCGCTGCGCAAGCTCAGGCGCAGCTACCAACAGATTCTTGGACGCTTCACCCAGAGTTTAAAAATTGCGAATTACACCGTCCTGAAGAAGCTCATCGGAGAGAAATTCGGCTGTAGCTCTCCCACGGGTGAATTTCTGAATCCGCTCTATCGCGTGAATCATGTGGGCAAGATAATCGCGCGCTCTGAATTCATGGCGGCTCATACCGGCAGTGCCTCGCGTAGAACTTGTTCGCGGAAGGAGGCGGACAAAAACTTGGGGGTTCGCAAATCCACCTTCATGCCCACAACAGACTCCAGCGCAATTTGCAGCTTGGCAATATCAAGCAGGCTGGTCTCCGGCGACGGCTCAACCAAGATGTCCAGATCGCTATCTTCGCGGTCCTCCCCATGCAGCACTGAACCGAAGACACGCGGGTTCGCCATGCCGGAAGCCAGCACTAAATTGCGAATGGCATCGCGATGCTGCGAAAGTATCTCGGAAGGCCTCATGGCATTTATTCTAGCCTATTTTCAGGTCTCTCGATCACGCGCGCCTCACTCCTCCCGCACCATCGGCGCAAGGTACTCCGGCCCAATGGGGTCGGGGACCGACTCGGCGACGATGCGGTCGATCTCAGCCATTGCTTCCGCGTCCAGCTTCCAGCCCAGCACGCCGTTGACTGCATCCAGTTGCTCAGGCCGCTTGGCTCCCCAAAGGGCAACGCTGACGCCGGGGCGATCCAGCACCCAGCGCGCGGCCAACTCCAGCACCGTCTTGCCGTAGCGATCTTTGGCTAGCGCGGCAAGTCCTTCGACGGCAGTCATATAGTGCGAGAAGCGTGGCTCCTGGAATTTTGGATCGACGCGGCGAATGTCGCCCTGCTCGAAGCTCATACCGCGCCGCACACGCCCGGCCAGCAAACTGCGGCAGAGCGTGCTCCAGGTGAGGACGGCGACGCTCTTCTTTTTGCACCACGATAAAATACTCTCGCCGTGCGCGCAGCACTCCACTTGCCGCTCAAAGAGGTTATACGGCGGCTGATTCGAACTGAGCGGCGCCACGTCGCGGAACTCCTCCATCTGCGCCACGCTGAAGTTGCTCACCCCCAGCGCGCGCACTTTGCCCTCGCTCTGAAAAGCAGCCAAAATCGATGCGGTTTCCGCGATAGGCGTGCGCGTGTCCGGCCAATGCACTTGGTAGAGGTCAATGTAGTCGGTGTCCAGGCGGCGCAAACTGGCTTCCAACTCAGCGCGCATCCGCGCCTCCGTCGAGTTGGCAAAGACGCCGCGATCAGTCCAATCCAGGCCAAACTTGGTGGCAATGAAAAAATCCTCGCGGCGTCCGTGAGCGCGCATCGCCTTGCCCACAATCTCCTCAGCGCGTCCGTGGCCGTAGATCGGCGCAGTGTCGATCAGATTGATGCCGCGCTCGACGGCGCTCAAGCAGGTGGCAATGGCCACTTCGTCGGGAATCGTGCCCCAGTCCAGCCCGCCGATCGCCCAAGTGCCCAGCCCAATCCGCGAAACCTGCATTCCCGCAATGGCGGTTGTCTCCATACTCATCCTCATCCAAAGATCAACAGGAACGCCGGCCTCCAGACCGGCTGTCGCGCGGACGTCCTCGTCCGCGCCGTCCAAGCCTGCTTATCCATTCATCGAGTCCATTCGGCGTGACTCAATCTCAACCCCAGACAAATTCGATGGGCATCTGCACATCCGGATGAAGGCTCTTATGCACCGGGCAGGTGTGGGCGGCGCGTTCCAGCTTCTGCCGGTTTTCAGCGCTGATCGCCTGCGGCACGTGGATCTTGACCTTCAGGCTGGCAATCCTTCTGGGCGGCGTGGCGGTCATCTCCTTTTCCACCGTCGCCGTGCTCCCTGCAATGTCGATCTCTAGCGTGCGCGCCTGGATGCCCATAATCGTCAGCATGCAACTGCCGAGCGCGGTGGCCACCAGGTCGGTGGGCGAAAAGCTTTCGCCGCGCCCCTGATTGTCCTTGGGCGCGTCCGTGGCGAGCTCGGTTCCCGATGGACCGTGGACGGCTTTGCAGTGCAACTCTCCCTGATATTCGAGTTGAATGGCGACCATCATTGTCTCCTTGAAGCAAGTTGGAGTGAGCGCGACCGGCATGCGTTCACATGCTATTCATACTAAGCCACGCGGAGTGGATGATACCTTGAAATTACAGGTTGCGGATTTCCGCCATGGCCAATTCACGGAGGATTCTTCATTTTCAATATGCGCAGGCTCAATCCATGGCTTCTGTTACTTGTCCTGAGCGTGAGCACGGCGGCGCGCGCGCAGGGTGGACCGCCGTTCATTACCGATGACCCCGGCACGCCCGGCAACCACCACTGGGAGATCAACTTCGGCTGGATCGCCAATCACAACCCCGGATACTCCTACTACGAGACGCCGGACATCGACATGAACTACGGCTGGGGCGACCGCATCCAGCTCAAATACGAGCTGCCCATGGCCGTGGCCACCGACGGCAGCAACACCACCCGCGCCGGCCTCGGCGAGTCGCTGCTGGGCATCAAGTGGCGGCCTTACGAGCATCACACGGCCGGCGAGCCAAAGACCGACGAGAATATGACCTTTTCGCTGGGAACCTACCCGCAGGTTTCCATCAACAATCCCACCAGCGCAGTGAGGAGGGGCATTGTGGAGCCGGGACCGCAGTACTATCTGCCGATGGAGTTCACAGCCAAATGGGGCCCGGTGGACTTTGACGGCGAATTGGGCCGCTGGATTGGCAACCGGAACGTGCCCAGCCGCTGGGGGCGCGGGCTGATCGCGGGGCACGAATTCAGCGAGCGGCTGGAGCTGTACAGCGAGATCTACGACCTGCAGGACGCTAACCGCATCGGTCTTACTCCCAAGCAGCGCGCGCTGACGCTGGACTTCGGCGGTCGCCAAACGCTCGACCGCGCCGGTCATCTGCGCCTGCTCTTCATGGCCGGACGCGCCATCCAAGCCGTCACCCGCCAAAACAGCGAGCCGAATTGGATTGCATACGCAGGCGTGCAGATTCTCTTAGGGCCGAAACAGGATACGAGCAATGGCGGTAACTGACGAACTTTATAAGCGAATATAAAGAGAAATGCCTTATGCTTCAATAGGAATCGATCCGCGAATGAAGGATTATGTGTGGTGAGATCTCGACAGTTGAAATCAATCTTGAGGTTATGTTGCCATTTCTCACTAGCACTAGCTATATGCACCTGCTGCGCTTTTGCTGAGACGAAGCCAATGCTCACGATTGATTTGTTGAGCAATGGGCTGCCCATGGACGCATTTCAACGGATGACCTTTAGCCAATGTCCTTTTCAATATCGCACATATAGATCAGTTCAGTGGCTTGACTCAGAGCATATACTCGTCGCGTTCAATACGAGTCCAAGTTGTACACAGAGCAAAGTTGTTGCGAAGGGTAATCTTAAACTAATAATATTCGACCTCAAGGGCAACGTTCTGCACTCCACGAATCTCCCCTATGAAGCCGGTGATGGTTCACCAGAGAGACTCATTGACCACGACGGTCTTTGGATTGGACCTGGAAAGTCTGTTTTAATAGAAATTCCTTCGCCGCATCTCTCTACCTTGCCAAACTCGAAAGACCGGATCGTGGTGCTTTCAGATGAACTGGTGCCTATTCAAGAAATCGATACTGAAGATGCCCACCTTTGGTTACGTGGAGTCAGGGATGATCGTAGCGCAGTCCTTTTCTCAGTTATCAATCAAGATCATAGCTTTAATCGAGAAAAATGTATTCTCTATACAGGAAATCCACTTCAACAAACAAAAGGCTGCGACAACACTGAAGTAGATTCGTTGAACACTGAATATCGAAAAACCGGATTCTATCCGGCGCCAAAAGGATATCATATCGATAATTATCCAGGAGATACTTCGGATGGATTTCGCTCCATGATATTTGTTAGCAATGGAAGTGGCCTTTGCGATCTGTGGAGATTTACTTGTCCAAAACACGGAAGGCTTATCGTTTTTGAAACGGCTTCCAAGCGAGTGCTGATCGATAGGAACTTTCCATTTGATGGACGCGCAAGACTTTCGCCCGATGGAAAACATCTGGCCATATTTGAGAAGAACAGTCTGGAAATCCTTTCCCTACCTTAGGCCTGGTAAAACTGATTGATGATTGTGGCTCTCCTAATAGCTAACTGGTCGTATGGCCAACGTAGGAGTGCAGTTTCTCTCTGGCCCGAATGAAGCTTCTGATAATAAATGAGCGGCAATCTTGCATTTGATTCAATCCGAATCCGCAAACAGAGCTTTTGAACAAGCTCACAGCGCAACGCCACGCTTCATGGCTTCCAAGCCCGTATGAATATAATCCACGTACAAATCCACGAATAATCTCTTCACCGTCTCGTTGCGCACGCCGTTTTGATTGAGGAGCAGGGTGAGGTCGTCAAGAGTCTTGCAGTAAAGGTTCTGCGTGCCTTCAAGACTCCAATCCTGGCTGAGTACGGCGGTCGAGCGAACCGCGCGGTCCTCATCCTGATCGATCCAGTCATCCAGCATCTGCATCAGCAGTGAGGTATCGGCCATCCATCGCTGCTCGGCATTCCAGTTCTCGCGGCGAAAGGCATCGGGGGCTTCTTCAAGGCCCAGAAACGGTCCCACCACATACCACATGCCCGTGATGGCGGCTTCAATTCCCGCCCAACGATAGCCCATTCCGCTCGGATCAGTTTTCCCGGCCGCGGCCAGCAACTCTTCCTGACAATACTTTTGCATGGCTGGCAGCATTACGTCCGTCCAATGATGCGCCTGCCAACGGCTTTCGCCCGCCCGGAGACTGGCGGCGAGCGTCTGCAACCTGATCTCCTCTGGGGATGCAGGCTTAGCCGCTTCGGTCAGCAGCAAGGCGACCCGCGCCGCCTCCTCCGGACCCTTGGCCGTCGCCTCGTCCAACAACTGATCGTTCAGGCCCATCATGGTGGCCATCAGCGCCAGTTGCCGATGAACGCGCTGGGGAAGCATCCAGCTCAAAAACGAGTAGATCCACGGAGCCGCCGCCAAAACCACGGCGCGCGGAATGGGAATCAGTCGCGGGCAGCGAATCTGCAACCGCAGCAGCCGCGGGCACCGATCACTCAAGGCGATCATCGAGTAGCAGGCGCGCATATACATCTCTGCCAAAAACCGTATCTTCAGTGTGTTGGCGGCTCCGGCTTCCAGGGCTTCGCCGCCTAGCACCGAAGGCACAATCCGCTCCCATTGCGCGGCAACCATCCTTTGAATCGACCGGCGCAGCGAGATGACGTCCGCGGGAGGCTTGGCGATCAGCTCTTCCAGCGTGCGCACGCGCGCAGCCGCCGGACTCTCCGGCACCGGAGGAAAAGTCGCGGCATTCTTCTCCGTCAACATGCTTAGATTCTAGCCTTCCACCTTCGGGAAAACGCAATCGGCGAACAGCTTCTGCCCCAACTTTTCGCTCCCCCTCTCGCCGCACCCCGGCCTCATGTTGTATTGTTCAATCCGTATGGAATTCTCAGCCAATCACGCCCCCCACCCCGCGCCCGAGGCCGAAGAGGTTTATCGGCGCTGGATTCAGTTCCTTGACGAAGAGTTTAGCCGCCACCAGGCGCCCGAGCGCCGCGCTGAGATTGTGCGCGACCAGCTCTGCCAGCTCTATCTGGGCCGTCCACATGGCGGCAAGCTTAACCTTACGTTGACCAGCGAGCTGCCGGGCAACGTGGTCTCGCTCTCGCTGGACCCGGAAAATGTGACCCTGGAAGCCGAGCACTTTATCGACGCCGACCCGGAGCAGTATGCGCGCCGCAAGCCGCTGCTTTGGTTCTGGCAGATGTTCGACCGCTCGCCGATCGGCATCAACCACTGGCTGGGGCTGCGCTTCCGCGCCATGCTGGGCCGCCACATCTTTGCCCGCATCGGCGCAGGCGTCAAAATTTACCACGGCGTCGAGATCACGTACGGCTACAACCTGACCATCGAGGAAGGCGCCACAATCCGCCATCACGCCCAGTTGAACGACCGCGGCGGCATCACCATCGGCAAAGGCGCGGTGATCGGCTCCTTTGCGCGTATCTACTCGCACAGCCACGCGGTGCATGATTTTGGCCAGGTCTCGCTGCTGCCCACGATCATCGGCCCAGCGTCGCGCGTGGCGAGCCACGCCATTGTTCTGGCCGGCCAGCACGTTGCCGCCGGAGAGCTGGTGGGCAGCTTCCCGGCCGACCGGATGTAAGGCTTCGAGCAAATCTTCAGCCACGAACCAGGACTCCGGCTCCGGAGTTCGTGCAACTTTCGCGGCTCGAGAATCCTGTGCAGCCCGTAAAACTGTGCGATCCTTACGCGATGGGGGCTTTCACGGGCGAACTCCATTGCGGGAGTTTACCGTTGCTTCCGGGTATCTTTGGTTATCCTACCGAAAACACCGGAATAGAGATATTTCTCCTCTGTTTTCCACAGGGAGGAGAGCTCTCAGGAAAAAGTGAACCAGATTCGACAACTATTTCCACTTATTTTTTCATTGCGACGGTAGTTAAAAGCTGCTTATCCACGTAAAGTCTTGTCATAATTCTAGCAAGAGCGGATTTTCAGGCTCGGATGCAAGAGCCGAATCCAATCTGATGGAGCTGAAATCCGTGGTCTACAACCCAGGCTTTGCCGGAAGCCACGCAGGGAGCGCTGAAAAGTGACCAGCTATAGCCGTCAGGACGTGTTGCGCATCTTGCAGATCAGC
>CAZXVX010000158.1:0-8144 GCA_964644105.1 uncultured Occallatibacter sp.
TGAAATGAGGCGGTCCAGAAAGATCGCTATCTCCGTCAAACTCAAACCTGAAGCAAGGCGATGCTCGGCGGTCGTACATTTTGCCTCATACTCCAACGCCAGCGGCACATTGAGCAGCATTCTGGCCTGTCCCAGCCGAATCCGCCGCAGAAGCTCGGCTGAACCGCCGCGTGGGCTGCGCAAGGCCGCCACAACGACATCGGTATCAAGCACAAGTCTCACATCGCATATGATATCACATCACATAGAATGTAATGAATTGAGTGGCGATTGAACCTGAGTTTTTGGAATCCTATCCTTCCCTCAAATCTGGAAGGGTGGAATCCTCACTCCGGCAGTGTCGCGTCCAGCACTTCCTGGGCGCGCGCCGCACGCCATGCGGCCAGCCGCCCCATCCATTTCGCGCACTTTGCGAAAAGGTGGGAGACCACGAATCCCATCCGCGAAGCGCCTCCACCTGGACGGCAAGTCCTTGCTTTGTTCTCCCAATGGACGTACACTGAGGATGTCCAGGAATGAAGGAGCGATCCCATGCCGCAATCCGCAAACGTTGCATCTCCCGCCGAAGGCCGCGCCCGCGCCTTTAGGCTGGGCTTTCGCGTGGATGCCGAAACCAAGCGCCAGGTTGAGCGGGCCGCTGCTCTGGAACGGCGTAGCCTGACCGATTTCTGCCTCTCCGCGCTCACTGAAGCCACGCGCGCCACCATCACCCGCCACGAGAGCCTGGTTCTCAGTGACGGTGACCGCGCCGCCTTCTTCGACGCGCTGATGCATCCGCCCAAGCCCAATGCGCGGCTTCGGCGGGCCTTTAAGTCGGCGAAAGAGCGGGTCGCCGCCTGATGTGCGCGCCGGAGGAACTTACTTACCGGCTTGAGCCTCTCGCCAAGTTGCACGACCGGGATGGCTTTCACTGCGGCGCCGCCTCACTTGATCTCTACCTGAAGACCCAAGCCTCGCAAGATCTGCGGCGCAAGGCCAACGCAGTCTTTATCTTGGCGCAGCAGGACGCGCCCAGCCGGATCGTGGGCTATTTCACTCTTTGCGCAACCGGCCTTGCGCCGGGAAGCATTCCCGATGCGGCGCGCAAGCACCTTCCCCGCTACCCGATGGTCAGCGCAACGCTGCTGGGCCGGCTGGCCGTTGCTACAGAGTTTCAGGGCCGGGGAGTGGGAGGGATTCTCTTGGCGAAGGCGCTTGAGAAGGCATACGAGAGCGCGGCTCACGTCGGCTCATCAATGGTCGTGGTGGATGCCATCGACGAACGCGCGGCAAAATTCTATGCGGCGCACGGCTTTCTGCCGCTTCCTGAATCGATGCGCCTCGTTCTCCCCATGCATACCATTGCCGCTTTGATTCATCCTTAGCGAAGATTTGACAGGTGGCGCACCATAAACTACTCCGGTAGCTTCGCGTCCAGCACTTCCTGAGCGCGCTCGGCACGCCATGCGGCCAGGCGATTGTAGAGCGCCTCGTCCGTCAAAGCCAGAATCTCGGCGGCGAAGAGCGCGGCATTCGCGGCTCCCGGCTTGCCGATGGCCAGTGTGGCGACGGGAATCCCTTTGGGCATCTGCACCATGGAGAGCAGCGAGTCCAGGCCGTTGAGCGAGGTGGCGGCAATCGGCACGGCCAGCACCGGCATCAGCGTCTTGGCGGCAATGACGCCGGCCAGATGCGCCGCGCCGCCGGCTCCGGCGATCAGCACGCGCATTCCGCGACCGCGCGCGGCGGCCACGTATTCAAAGAGTTGATCGGGGGTGCGATGCGCGCTCAGAACCCGCGCCTCGTGGGGAATCTCCAGCACCCGCAGAATCTCGATAGCCGGCAGGAGCACCTCATAGTCGCTCTTGCTGCCCATCACGATACCAACCAAAGGCTGTGTACTCATAGATGTGATTATAGTAAAGACCGGCTTGCGGCAGAAGAGCGGCAAAGGCTTGGCCGTTCAAGAGTATCTTAAGCAACCGGCAAGAGAATTGCATTGAGATTTGAAATTGTGAAGCGGAGCATTTTGAAAGAAGACGGCTTCAGAGGCTGCGGAAAAAGGGCTGCATTTGGGTGAAAACCTAGAAAAACATCCCGCCGGGGCTAAAGCCCATTGATTCTATGGGCGTTATCGGCACGACTAAGAGCTTATCCGTAAATTGAAGATACTCACTTTCTGGTTTCAGGCCTGTTTGAATTGAGCGATGGCTCTAGGCTGTATCTGTATTGTTTGAGAGTCAACGTGGACCAGGAGGTCCACATTACAGCCGGTCTGGAGACCGGCGCTACAAATCACGGGGCGCTACAATTCGGACCGGCGTTACAATTTACGGATAAGCTCTGAAGTCGCGACCTTGAGCCAAGACCTGCCCTGATTGAGTTTTCCGCAGCCTGTGAAGCCATGCCCTGGTTACAAAGCTCCGTCCATTGAGTTTTTCCGCAGCCAGTGAAGGTGTTCTCTTTCATAAAAGCCTGCTCTTGATTGAAATGCAGCGCCCATGGAAGCGTGGGAGAAAACGGTAGCCATTCCGCGCCATGCTGCTCTATAATGAGGGCGTAAATTTTACTGAATTATGCGGATTTCTGTCAGAGAAAGGAAGGCTGAATACCTTGTCTTTCTTTGTTGATTCAACGATGTAGATTTGATAGGGCGGGAAGTCAGGCAGCCGAAAGAAAGAGACGCCGGACCCATGAAGACGTGTCCACTGTGCGAGACAGCATACCCCAGCCAACACACCAACTGTCCTACGGACGGCGCCATTCTGATTGAAACGCGCGAGTTTGCGCAGGGCATGGTGATCCGAGACAAGTACCGCATTTTGCGCCAGATAGGGCGAGGCGGCATGGGGACGGTGTATCTGGCCGAGCACATCATGCTGGGCCGTGTTCGGGCGCTCAAATTCATCTCGAGCGAACTCAGTCAGGATTCGGTCTTTCTCCGCCGCTTTCGGCGCGAGGCGCAGGCCGCCATCGAGTTGCGGCATCCCAATATCGTTGAAGTTGTTGATCTTGACCAGGCGGAAGACGGTACTCCGTATATTGCCATGGAGTACGTGGAAGGCCCAGGCCTGCGCCATGAACTGTCAAACGGCCCTTTGCCGGTGGAGCGGGCGCTGGCCATTGCCTGGGGTATTGCGCAGGGTCTCGGCGCCGCTCATGCCAAGGGGATTATCCATCGCGACGTAAAGCCGGAGAACATTCTGCTCGCCGGAGGCAATGGCGCTCCAGAGATCCCCAAACTCTTGGATTTTGGTATAGCGGCCATGAAGGAGACCGCGACTATCTCTGGCCGCACCATCGGCCTGATGCTCACCCCACCGTATGCCGCCCCCGAGCAATGGAAGGGCATGCCCGCCGAAGAGTTGGATGGACGTGCAGACATTTACGCGTTGGGCGGCGTATTTTACGAGATGCTGACCGGCCATACCCCCTTTCATGCCCACAACACGGAAGGCTGGCTCTACCAGCATCTGTATGCGGATTTGCGCTCGCCGAGCCAATTGCGCCCGGAGTTGCAGAATTATCCTGGGCTGGATGAGGTGGTGTTGCGGATGCTGGAGCGGGATCGCGCGCAGCGATTCTCCTCGGCGGCGACTTTGCTGGAAGCCCTTGCGCCCCTGCTTCCGGCACAATTCACGCCGACATTTTACGATACACCGCGCAACCTGAGTCCCAACATCTCCTCCCAACGACTTCCGGCGGCCCTGCCGGAACAACAAACCACAGGAAGAAGGGACATCCATACAACGGGCAGAAGAGACTCACAGAAAATCAACAGGAGCGATTCACTTATTTTTTCCCAGCCGCAGGAGCATTCGTCCAAACTGAAATGGATTGTCGCGGCTGTCGTGGTCGTTCTCGGCGCTGGAATCTGGTTTGCGGGTAACTCGATTGGAGGATGGTTCGCCACACTCACAGGCTCGAAGCCGGCCACAGCGGCTCCGGTATTTACGCCAGCGGCGGGCACTTATCCTGATGCACAAACTGTGGCAATCACCGACCAGACTCCGAATGCCGAAATCCACTTCACCCAGGACGGCAGCCAGCCTACCGAAAACTCTCCGACCTATGTTCTGCCCATTTACAATTTGGCGAGCGGCACAACGGTTCGCGCCATTGCAACGGCCGAAGGGCACACACCGAGCAGCGAAGTTTCCGGCACCTATACTTGGTCTTCGGCGCCTCACTTACCGGCGAAGCCAGCGGGGGGTGGTGCAACTCAAGCAGGAAGCGCTACTTCATCGGTCTCCAATTTTTATGACCAGGCCAAATCCGCTTACGATCACAAGCAATTTGTTCTGGCGCGCTCTCTCTTCAAGCAAGCTTGTGACACGGGCGACATGAAGGCCTGCAATTATCTTGGATACCTTTACGCGCAGGGCATCGGTGGCGTGCAGAGCGCTCAATTGGCGCGCGGTGTCTACGGGATTGCCTGCGACCAGGGAACCTGGTCCAGTTGCGCCAGCCTCGGCTCCATCTATCAGGATGCGGGAAATACCGAGGACGCCCGCAAATACTTCAAAAAGGCCTGCGATGGCGGATCGGCGGAGGGTTGCAATCTGTTGCGCGGCGTGCAGTGATTGTTTGTCTGCCGGGACAGATTGAGATCCATAAAGCCGAGGGTGTATATTTCTGTAAAAAATGAGTTCTACGATTTTCTGGAGCAATCGATGCAAGTAAGTAGGATTGCAGTTTTCGTAGCATTTGTGACTTTAGTGGCATCTGCAGTACCGGCATTTCCTCAACCGGATGGTCCGCCAATCATTCTGCCTCACGCACATCTGCTTGTAAAGTGCGACTTGGCCTGCGATTGGAAACTGGACGGTGAAGCCGCAGGGCACCTTGACGATGGTGAATCTACTACAGTGCCTTTGACCTTGGGTCAGCACCTGGTCGAGGCGGTCACTATGGACGGATTAGATAAAGCGGAACAAATTATTGAAGTCAAGAATGCCGAGCAGAAGGTGGCATTGTTCAAGCTATTGCCGGTGCGTTCAGCCCGGGTTAAAGCTGACCAGCCGGAGCCCGAGCCTGTCACTGACACGCTAGTTGTGCAATGCGATTTGGCCTGCAACTGGAAGCTGGATGGCGGAGCCATGGGCAGCATTCGGGAGGCTAGTGAATCTAACAGGATACCCGTCTCACTCGGTCAGCACAGAATTGAAGCAACTACGGAAGACGGACTAGACAAAAAGAATATAAATTTTGAAGCTAAAAGCGCCGGACGAACGATTGCCCTCATGATTGATTTGTTATCCGAGCGCGCGGCGCGCCTTAAAGCGGAGGAACCGATTCAAGACAACGCAGAGGAGGAACAAAAGAAGCGGGATCGCTACCAGCAAGGGATGGAGCTTTTTAACCAAAAAAAGTTCCGAGAGGCAAAACCGCTTTTTGAGGAGGCATGTGACAACAAAATCTCAAACGCTTGTTATGTTCTCAGCAAGATGTATTTGCACGCGCTCGGAGTCGTTTTGGATTACAACCGAGCATTCACGCTAAGTACTTTTTCCTGCAATGCGGGCAACCTCAATGGTTGCAACCTTCTAGGCATTCTCTACAAGAATGGTTTTGGCGTGGCGCAGGATTACACGCATTCCATGGCGCTATTCACACAGACTTGCGATGCTGGGGAGATCAAAGGTTGCTCTAATTTGGGTCTTTTATTCCATGAAGGCAAGGGCACTGCAAAAGATGATATTCGTGCGATTGAGCTTTTATCGAAAGCATGCGATGCAGAAGATGAAACCAGCTGCACTTATCTCGGCAATATGTACCACGAAGGTAGCGGTGTGGCTAAAGACGATTCCAAAGCATTGGCCCTGTATAAGCAATCATGCCATGCGGAAGACGGACTGGGTTGTAATAATTCAGGATCTATGTACGCCCATGGATGGGGCGTAGCTAAAGATGATTTGCAAGCCACAGTCTTCTATACCCAGTCTTGCATGGATGAAAATGCCTTGGGATGTGCCAACCTTGGCAATTGTTACCGGCTGGGTTTGGGAGGGGAAAAAGATTCCGGCAAAGCGCGGCTGTTCTTGGATAAGAGTTGTGCCATGGGCAATCAATGGGGTTGTGATCGGCTCAAGGAACTGGATGCCGCTACCCCTCAAAGTTCAAGAATTGGATTCAATCACACCCCGTCCCCCAACCAACCAACTGGTTTGACGAATGTTTCAACTCAACACCTGATGAACGGTACGGACGAACTGCCAGCGGGCGTTTACCATGTGGGCAGGAATATTGTCGCTCCTTATCCCATCAAAACGGTGGATGCGGAGTTTAGCCCGGAAGCCAGGCGCGCCAAATATCAAGGCGTATGTGTAGTCTCGCTCATCGTTGACGCGCAAGGGAATCCGCAAAATCCACGCGTTGTGCGGTCTCTGGGAATGGGGCTGGATGAAAAAGCGATCGAGGCGGTTTTGAAATACAAATTCCATCCGGCCATGAAAGATGGCCAGACACCTGTTCCGGTGATGGTTCAAATCGAGGTCAACTTTAAGCTCTTTTGAGATTGGCCGACGGCGTTGGCCTTCTCGATATTCCTAAAAACAGAGGTCTCCCGTGGTTTTAGTGGTCCCGCCGGGCATCCGGTTTGCGACCTTTGCACAAAAATCAGCTTTCCATGGCCGGAATTGGTTAATATAGTGTTTTGGAAGTACGAGGACGAACCCAATGGCAGCTTCGATCATGGCCGGAATTCCGGCACTCAAGGAACTCAACACCGACCTGCGCCGCCGTATGGACGGCGCCGTGGCCACCTTCCAGGCCAATCTCGCCTCCACCCGCACCGGCCGCGCCAGTGTTCACATGCTCGACCAAGTCAAGGTGGACTACTACGGCACGCCCACGCCCATTAGCCAACTTGCGCAGGTCTCTTCGCCGGAGGCGCAACTGATTCTGATTGCCCCCTGGGATCCCACGGTCGTGAAGGATATTGAAAAAGCCGTCCGCACGGCCGACCTCGGCTTCAACCCCATCTCCGACGGCAAGGTGATCCGCGTTCCCGTTCCGCCGATGACCGAGGAGCGCCGCCGGGAAGTCTGCAAGCACCTTAATAAAGAGCTTGAAGAGCATCGCACATCGGTCCGCAACGTCCGCCGCGACGGCAACGAAGCCCTTAAAAAGCTCGCCAAGGAAAAGAAGATCAGCGAGGACGAGGAAAAGCGCGCCCTGGAAGAGGTGCAGAAGATGACCGACGAAGAGATCCGCCGCATGGAAGAGCTCTGCCGCAAAAAAGAAGCCGAAGTCATGCAGGTCTGACGAGGCGCACTCAACGCTGTAGCATAAACCAACGAGGTGCACCGGCCACCTGGCCGGCCTTAGCGTGGACCTCCCGGTCTACGCCGTGGTCTCCATGAATGAAAAAATTGCTCTGTTGTGCGAAATTCGCCATCCATAGCCCTTGGCATGCAAGCAGTCCGCGCCTTTCGATATAATCCATGGAGCGAAGGGCGGCCAAGGCCCTCGCGCTTTGGAGCCATGGAATGACCTTTGATATCCAGGAGATCCTGGGACTGCTTCCGCACCGCTACCCTTTTCTGTTGATTGACCG
This sequence comes from uncultured Occallatibacter sp., assembly GCA_964644105.1. GTDB lineage: Bacteria > Acidobacteriota > Terriglobia > Terriglobales > Acidobacteriaceae > Telmatobacter. The sequence goes on from CAZXVX010000158.1 coordinate 7,538, forward strand.
CGTGGTTGAGTTCGAGCGCGGCAAGCGCCTTGTCGCTATCAAGAATGTGACCATGAACGAGCCTTTCTTTCAGGGCCACTTTCCCGGCCACCCGCTGATGCCGGGAGTGTTGATTGTGGAAGCAATGGCCCAGGCCGGCGCGATCATCATGCTCAACGAGATTCCCGACCGCGACAAGAAGCTGGCGGTTTTTACCGGCATTGAAAAGGCCAAGTTCCGCCGCCCGGTGACCCCCGGCGACCAGTTGCGGATTGAGGTCAATGTGCTGAACTTCAAGAGCCGCCTGGGACGCATGGAAGCCAAAGCGCTGGTGGACGGCAAGGTCGCTTGCGAGGCAACGCTGACCTGCTCCATCGTTCCGCGTGTGCCCGATGCCGCGCCCGCCAAGGCCGAGGCAGCCGAGTGAGCATCCATCCCAGCGCCGTTGTTGCTGCCGGGGCGAATGTTCCCGCCTCCTGCACCGTCGGGCCGTTTTGCACCATTGGCCCCGACGTGGTGCTGGGCGAGGAGTGCAACTTGATCTCCCACGTGGTCCTCGACGGCCGCACCCGCATCGGCGCGCGCAACACTTTTTATTCCTTCTGCGCCGTCGGTGTACCGCCGCAGG
>CAZXVX010000159.1:0-8042 GCA_964644105.1 uncultured Occallatibacter sp.
GACTGGCTACGAACCAGTAGGTCGGGAGTTCGACTCTCTCCGGGCGCACCATACACTCCACTCAGATGGCGGTTTTATATTCAACGGGTGGTTTTAAATAAAGCGCATCATTCGATCGGATACACCCAAGCACAAGCTGAGACGCCCATCTCAAGCGTAGACCAGCGACCGTGAATCCCCTATATTCAAGTTATTGGGCTGGATCCATCTTCCGAGTTGACTCTAAACATGAACCAACTCGATCATTCGATCCACCCGGCCTTGAAGAAGCCGTTGCACCGGGAGATTCAGTTCACCGGCAAAAAATCCGGGAATTCGAAGCGGCGCTTCCTTTACATTGAAAGTATGCTGTTACCAAGCGCCAACCCTTCAAACCTCTCAAATCGTTGTTGATATGAAACTTTGCAGTGAGCAGCAGCATCTTCACTGAGTAGGGGGCGGAATGATTTCTCTTACGCGGCGGGCTACATTTTCCGCCTCGCACTACTACTGGAACCCAGCCTGGACAGCGGAGAAGAATGAGCAGGTCTTTGGCCGCTGCTCGCGTCGCGCGGGCCACGGACACAACTACACGCTGGAGGTGACCGTGACCGGCGAGCCGGATGCGGTTACTGGCTTTGTTGTTGATTTGAAGTGGCTGCGCGATATGATCGAGCGCGAAGTACTGGCGGCATGGGACCATCGCCACCTGAATCTCGAAGTCCCGGAGTTTGCCGCAACGGAGACGAGTGCGGTGATCCCTACGACGGAGAATCTAGCCATCGCCGCATGGAAGCGGCTGGAGCCTTCTGTGAACGAAGCGGGCGGGGCGCGTCTGAGCCGTGTGCGCGTCTACGAGACTCCGGAGATCTTTGCGGAATATCGGGGTCCCCACGAACAGGTCTTCGTTCGTGGGGAGAAATATCGGGGTCCCCACGGACAGGTCTTCGTCCGTGGGGAGAAATTCCGGGGTGAACTGTGAAAGCCTACTTTGGCCGCCGCTACACGATAAGCGCCAGCCACCGGCTGCACGCTGCGGCGCTTTCGGCGGAGGAAAACCGCGCCGTCTACGGCAAGTGCAACAATCCGCACGGCCACGGACACAATTACGTGGTGGAAGTGTTGGTGGGCGGCGAGGTTGACTCTGAGACCGGCATGGTGATCAACCTGGCGGCGCTGGATAAGGTGGTGCGGACGCGGGTGGTGGAGCGCTTCGACCACGGCAATCTCAATCTCGATCCACTCTTTGTGAATCGCGTGCCGACGACGGAGAATCTTTGTAGAGTGATCTTTGGATTGTTGAAGGGCGTGCTGCCCATGGGTTTCCTGGAGCAGGTGCGTGTGGAAGAGACAGAGAACAACTTCTTTGAGTGCGTAGGCGAGTGAAGAACAAGCGCAGGTCCTTCGACTGCGCGAAGCGCAGTGAACTCGATTCGCTCCGCACAGGACAACAGATTATTAAAGCACCCAATTCCCCTGGGTGAGAGGATAGAAGTGATGGCACAGCCAATTGCATTGAGCAAGAGAGTTCACCGGGCGGCAGAGATCGATCAGAGCCTGAGCGGCTTCAGCACTGAGGAGATCATCCGCGAGATACTGCTTCGCCTGGGCGAAGACCCCAGCCGCGATGGCTTGGTGGCCACGCCGGGGCGCGTCGAAAAGTCGATGGCCTTTTTGACCAAGGGCTACGACGAGAACGCGACCGAGATTCTGCGCGGCGCGCTCTTTGACGAGGACTACGACGAGATGGTCATTGTCAAAGATATTGAGATTTTTTCGCTCTGCGAACACCATATGCTGCCCTTCTTCGGCAAGGTGCATGTGGCCTATGTTCCGAATGGCAAAGTAATTGGGTTGAGCAAGATACCGCGATTAATTGAAGTGTTTGCTCGACGTTTGCAGATTCAGGAGCGGCTTACCCGTCAAATTGCCGATGCCATTCAGGATGCGATTGCGCCGCAGGGCGTGGGCGTGGTGATTGAAGCACGCCACCTTTGCATGATGATGCGCGGCATTGAGAAGCAGCACTCGTCCACGGTAACCAGCGCCATGCTGGGCTGCTTCCGCAAGAAAGAAACGCGGCTGGAGTTCCTCTCATTGGTTCGCCAGCCGGGTTCATAGAGAGAATGATTGCCCTGCCAGCAACAGCGCTTCAATTTTGAATCAATCCGAACGGTGTATGATCTCATCCATTGATGAGGTTCTATGAGGGCATGCAATCAGGAAGAGCTTTTGCGGACTTCAGGGATGCGCGTCCGCGTCCCTGTCTTCATCCTTGCTTTCAGCGCGCTGATCAGCGGCATGATAACCTGCTCCAGCCAAAGCCCCAAACCCTCGCCGGTGCCTTTATTCATCTTCGACGAACGGCCCTTCCAAATGGATTGCGTCGATCGCCCGCGTCCACACCAGTCCGGCCCATATTTTGGTAATTCTCGACAGGCTCCCTTCGCACGCACCCACCTTGATACGCTAGAACTTCCTCTCAATGAAGTCCCGGCGCTGACAATAGCCACCGACACTTCCAACTGGATACAAATCGCCGGTGCCGATCAGGACCATTGGACAACACAATTCTGTGCGGAGGGTGAAGGCAACACCATTGATGAGGCAAACAATAATCTGCAGAAAGTCTCCTTGCAACGAATCGGTGGCCTGCTTACGTTGAGCAATACCGATACCCACGGCTCGACCGGTGGAAGTGGCCATCTGCTGCTGACGGCGCCCGCCGGAGCGCCCGTCACTGTGCATAGTGAAGGAGCTGTGCAGGTGCACGACATGGCCGGACCGGTTCGCGTTTCGACTCCAGGGGCCCGCACCACCATACTCAATACCACCGGCCGTGTGGATGCCTTTGGCTTTATCGTCGATTACGCAGGCTCGCAAGGGGCAGTTGCACTCAATGCCTCCGAAGATGTCGAGATCAAGTTCACCGCGACGGCGTTCCGGGGCCATCTTCGGACCAATGCACAACGTCGGGTACAGGCTCTCTTTCCGCCCGGCTTTCAATCGCCAATCAGGATTGTTGTGAACAGCCCGAAGGATTTTATCTGCCGCGCTGATTTCTGCTCAAAGTTCAAGATGGACCGCATATATTCCAGTTACCGATTCACTTATGGCGACGTCGAAAACGCGGCCGGTCCCATCAGCCTGCAATCCGCAAAGGCAGAGGTCGTGCTTGACACAACGCAATGAGATCGAACTGGCCTATGTGGATGCTTCTTCAAATAGGATAGGCCTGAGCGTCCCTTTCAAGTACAACGGATGCGAGGGCGTGCCGTCGTTACAGAGCTTCAGCGCGTGCAATTCATGCTCTGCACGGCGCAACAGCGCGGCCACATCGCGCCCGCGCTGGCAGAGATTCTTGTGCGGCTTGCCGTAGGCCAGCACAATCAATTCCGCTTGCGCGGCCATCTGCAGCAGATACTTATCATTCTTTGGACCAACAGGGTCGGCCACACGAAGCAAGTCCTTCTGGTTGGTCGCGCGATAGGCGAATGTGTTGCCGACCAGCATCGTGCCGTAGCCCCAGGCGCGCGCATAACGCTGGCACTTGGCAACCGTTGGATCGTCCACATAAGGATCGGCCGTGCTGGGATTCATCATGACAAAGAGAACCGAGCCGAGCGACGCATCCCAGACGCGTTTGAGCGTGTAGCGGTACTCCTTGTTTTCGCCGCCAAATTCGGCCCAGCTTTTTACATCTGCCGAGAGCGCCAGCCGCACCTTGCCGCCCGGATCGTGCGTTTCGCTGGCTTCGTTCTCCCAGAGGAATTTGTCTGTATGCTTGCGGAAGATCATTGTGTATCCAGCCCAACCGCCTCGGCCAGCCGCGCCTGCCGGTCGTCAAAGGTCCAGAATCGCTCGGCCTTCAACTCCAGCGCGCAAGCCACATGCAGCGAATCCAGCGTGCGCACGCCAAGCGTGGGACCGAAGAGCTTTGCGAGATCGACCGTACGATGTAAGGCGGCAAGCGGGAAGTCGATTCGCGTGAGATTGCCGTTGTTGCAGTCCTGCTCAAAATCCAGCCAAGCGCTGTTCGCCTGGGCGAGTGAGACGCGCCTGTGATATACCTGTTGGTGCAGAGCGGTGCACACCTCTGCCCGCACGAATGGGGTAATCAGTATGCTTGGCAACAAAGCCCTCTTGCTGTCGGCCTCGGCAGAGTGCGCGTCTCCCGCATAGCTGGAGACCAGAAAGCTGGAATCAGCGTAGACAATCAATATCGGCTATCCTTCCGAGCCTCAACGACGATATTCTCTGGGAATTCATAGTCGCCGAAGATGGCGCGCCGGCGCGCGGCAAAGTCCGGCCGCTCGACGGGCTGGATTCTGGGCGGCGTGCGCGGCACCAGATCGCCTATGACATCGTTTCTATCCCGCACTTCCACCTGCACACCAGCCCTGAGCCAGGCTTTAATCTGCCGAGTGTCGCGGAGTTGGCGGAGGTTTACGCTAGGCATGGACTCAATGTGACACATTTTGTGCTGCATTGTCAAAAAAGCGAAGCGTGAAAGGCAAAGTTCCGCCGCCCCGTGCTGGGCGGCATCATTACGCCGCGATGATGCTTTTCACCTGAGAAACTATTCCATGCCTTTTGTCTTCGGGCCTTTCGTCTTCGGCATTCCATAGTCGTCGGGCAGCGGCCATGGACGGACGGGGATAATGTGCGCAATGACGCGCTTGCGCTCTCGCAATTCAATCGGTTCTCCCGCCTTGAGCAAAGCTATCAGCAGGCGTGTGTTGCGCAACTGGCTGAGAGTGATTGAAGGCATGAAAATAATCTGACATGGAAAGGATTACAAATTAACCGAATTGACTATGTACTTCTTCGAATATAGTTTCGTTCTGGAACAAGCTTGGCAGAGTGGTGTTTAATAATATATAACGATCAGTGTTCCGCGAATGCTATAACCACATCAATACGCAGGTGCGATAAAATGAGGTTCTTTTTTCTGGCCATGCTGGGAACAGCCTGTCTCTTTGCGCAGAGTCCTCCTTCAGGTCAAGTTGTGCTTGGTTGGAAAAATGTCCTTCCGCAATACGCGAGTTTCGCGCAGATCAAACCTATTCTTGTAAATAAAAGTAAACATTCTGTTTTTTTAAGCAGATTGTATCCCGATTACGCAGCACGTCTGGAAAGATTCAACGAAGAAACAGGAACATGGGAAGATGGAGATTGGGGCATTTCGTGCGGAACTGTTGCAAATGCGACAGTTCCCAATGAAATAAAGGCAAAATCTAAACGGAAAATCCAAGTTTATTGGCAAATGTCTAGCGATGACTGGGAAAAACCTAATTTTTTTATGATTAAATCGGTCGATTTGAAAGCTGACGATAAAAGGCCTCTTGAAGGAAGATATAGATTCTATATTCGGTATTCACTGAGTCCGTGGACTCTTATTCATCATCCTCAGGCGGTCTATACAATCAACTCACCTGAATTTCTGATAATTGCAAAAGAATAGGTATAAAAATGACATTGCGTAGATTTCATGGGCAATATACGCGCGGCAACTGACGATTGCTTAACTTGGCAAGTTTTTTATGCAAACGCCTTTCCAATCAAACTCGGCCTCAGCGTCCCCTTCAAGTAAAGCGGGTGCGAGGGCGTCCCGTCGTTGCAGAGCTTCAACGCATGAAGTTCATGCCCAGCGCGGCGCAGCAGCGCGGCCACATCGCGCCCGCGCTGGCAGAGATTTTTTATGCGGCTTGCCGTAGGCCAGCACAATCATTCCGGCCTGTGCTGCCATCTTGAGCAGCCACGCATCGTTTTCCGGCCCCACCGGGTCAGCCTCGCGCAGCAACTCCTTCTGGTTGGTGGCGCGATAAGCAAAGGTGTTGCACACCCACATTGTGCCGTAGCCCCATACCCGCGCACAGCGCTGGTACTGGGCCACCGTCGGATCGTCCACATACGGATCGGCCGTGCTGGGGTTCATCATTACAAATAGTACCGAGCCGCGCGACGCATCCCACACCCGTCGCAGCGCATAGCGATACTCGTGATTCCTTCCGCCAAACTCGGCCCAGCTCACCACATCGCCCGAGAGCGCCAGCCGCACCTTGCCGCCCGGATCGTGCATTCTTCGATTTTCCGGGAACAACTCCACCGATTGCGCTTCGACGCGCTTCTTACTCATAGCGCAGCGCCTCGGCAGGCAGAATGCGCGCGGCGGCCGACGACGGATAGAGCGTGGCCGCGAGCGAGATGCCGATGGAGACGATGGAAACAATGAGACCGTCAATCAAGCGCGGGGCGAAGGGCAGCATGTCGATGGAGTAGACCTCGGCGGATAAGTGGATGAAGTGATAATGCCCGCCGGCCCAGGCGGCGATGTAGCCGAGCACCAGGCCGAGCGCGGTGCCGACGACGCTGATCAAAAACCCTTGCAGCAGGAAGATGCGCCGCACCTGCGCCGGTTGCACGCCAAAGCTCATCATCACGGCAATGTCACGCGTCTTCTCCATCACCATCATGGTAAGCGCGATGAAAATATTGAGCGCGGCGACGATGACAATCAGCGCGATGACGATGAAGGTGACCACTTGTTCGAGTTTGAGGGCGCGGAAGAGTTCGCGGTTCACTTCCATCCAGTTGGTGGTCATGAAGCCTTTGCCTGCGGCCTGCTCGATAGCCTTGCCAATCTGCGGCGCGCGGTAGAGGTCATCCACCTTGAAGCTGATGACTGACAAGAGATCCGGCTCGCTGAAGAGCTGCTGCGCGTCCGAAAGGCGCATGAAGGCCATTGCCGCGTCGTACTGATAGAAGCCGGAATGAAAGATGGCCGCGACGCGGAAGCGTTGATACTTGGGCGCAAGGCCGAGCGGCGTCAGCTCACCCTGCGGGCTGGTAATGAGCACCGTGTCGCCAACCTGCGCGCCGATCGTCTCGGCCAGGTCGCTGCCCAGTACCAGCGGCGGATTGGGCGCGTTGATTTCAGATTGGCTGGGATTCTGGCTTGTTGCTTCAGGTTCAAGCTCGGTTGCCGAACCGGAGGTGATGGTGCCGAGCAAACTGCTGACTGTGCGCTCTTCAGCGGGAAGGATGCCTTTGATGAGCGCGAAGCCGGCGCGCGGGCCGCGTGAGACGAGCACCTGCCCGTAGAGGCCCGGCGCGGCGGCGGTGACGTGCGGAACGCTGCGCAGGCGCTCGACGAGCGGTAGCCAGTCGTGGATGCCGTCCGATTGGACGCGCATCAGGTCAATATGAGCGCTGGCACCGAGGAGGCGATCCTGCAAGTCGCGCCGCATGCCGTTAGTGATGGCGAGAGCAATAATCAGCGCCGCCACGCCCGCCGCGACCCCGGCAATGGAGATAGCCGTGACCACGCCCACCACCGCCTGCCGCCGTTTGGCCCGCAAGTACCGCGCCGCTATGTAAAGCTCGAATCGCATCTTTACTATCTTACGACTGCGAGCTTGCGAGATCATTTTACGAGCGAGAGCGGATTGCTTTTCTTCGTAGCCCCAGAAACACTTCAATCACAGCAAAATAAACAAGACTGTTGACGAGAATACCCACTACTGTCCCAACAAATTCCTCGGCGTTGGAACCTCCGCAGATTCCTCCAGCTATCATGAGATAACAAAAATATCCAGGAAACAAAGGAAAAAACAACCAATCATACATACTTTTCATGAACAAAATCGTCAACAATGAAACAGAAGCAACGGATAACATCCCCACCCAAATCATTTCTTTCTTTCGCATATCACTCCGATCAATGCGCCGGAATCACCGTCTTGGCCACGCCAACATTATCGTAGCGGTCAAATACGCGTACTGCAACCAGATGCTCGGCGCTCTTGCTCTCGGCTGACACTTGGATCAGCACATCATAGTGTTCGCGCCGCGCATCGGAGAGTGAACCCATCGGCTCAATGTACTTCCAGGGTCCAGCGTCAAGCGAGTACTCGGCGCGAGCAATGGGCGAGAAGGCGTCTTCGGCGTCGAAGGTGACGTGAACAAACGGAATCATAGATCCTTCGACTCGCTGCGCTCGCTCAGAATGACAGTCTTTCTGTAAACAATCAGTCATGATTGCCTTCAGCGTCGAAATTACC
>CAZXVX010000160.1:0-7947 GCA_964644105.1 uncultured Occallatibacter sp.
GAGGTTCGCTCGCCGTGGGACAACGGGCTGGTGGGGAGGGTGACGGTGGCGACACGTGCCGATGCGCGGCAGGCGGTGCATCACGCCACGGCCAGCCTGCGCCGCACGCGCGCTCTGCCGCGCTGGAAGCGGCGCGAGATTCTGGAGGATGTAGCTGCCGCGCTGATCGAACAAAAGGAGCGCTTTGCGCAGTTGATTGTGGCCGAGGCGGGTAAGCCCGTGCGGCTGGCGCGGGCGGAGGTGGATCGCGCCGTGCTGACCTTCAAGACGGCCGCCGAAGAGGCCGCGCGGCTAGGCGGCGAAAGCATTCCGCTGGACCTGGTCGAAGGCAACGAGGGCCGATGGGGACTGGTGCAGCGCTTCGCCGTGGGTCCGGTGCTGGCGGTTACGCCGTTTAACTTTCCGCTGAATCTGGTGGCGCACAAGCTGGCGCCCGCCATGGCTGCCGGCTGTCCGATTGTTCTGAAGCCCGCGCCGCAGACACCCTTCACGGCGCTGGCGCTGGGCGAGGTGATTCTGAAGGCTGGCTGGCCGACGGAGGCGCTGGCCGTGCTGACTTTGAACAACGCCGACACCGCATGGCTAGCGGAAAAGGAGGACGCTCTCAAGCTAGTGAGTTTTACCGGGTCGGCGCAGGTGGGATGGGAGCTCAAGGCTCACTCCGGCCGCAAGCGGGTGCTGCTGGAGTTGGGCGGCAACGCAGCGCTGATCGTCCACGGCGACTGGCCGGATCTTGATGAGGCGGCCCTGCGCACCGCGCACGCGGCCTTTGCCTTCGCGGGCCAATCCTGCGTCAGTGTGCAGCGGGTCTTTGTGGAACGGCGCGTTTTTCAGACGTTTCTATGGAAGGTAGTGGAGGTGGCCGCCAAGCTGGCCACTGGCGACCCTGCGCTGGAGGCGACCGAAGTCGGTCCGCTCGTCCGGTTGGCGGAGGCCGAGCGCGTGGAAGCCTGGATCAAGGAGGCTGTCGATGGCGGCGCCAAGTTGGTGGCCGGCGGAGAACGCCATGGCTCGGTAATAACACCGGCGATCCTGACCGGAACCAAGCAGGGCATGAAAATACGGGACGAAGAGGCCTTTGGTCCGGTGCTGTGCATTGAACCTTACGAAGATTTTGAACAGGCGCTGGCCGATGTGAATCATTCGAAGTACGGCCTGCAAGCCGGCCTGCTGACCCGCGACGCCAGCCACATCCTTACCGCGTATCGTGAGTTGGAAGTGGGTGCCCTGATCGTAGGTGACACGCCCAGTTGGCGTCTGGACCCCATGCCCTTCGGAGGCGTCAAGAACTCTGGGTTGGGGCGCGAGGGCATTCGCTCGGCCATCGAGGAGATGACTGAGCCGCGCATGCTGGTGCTCGCGGGGATTACCTAGTACCGATCTGAATTTACTTCACGATCATCTCCAGCATCGCTTTCACATCGGCGGCGTGAGGGCCGTCCGGAGCGAGTGCGAGATACTTTTCCAGCGCTTCGCGCGTCTCCGCAGTGGCTACCACTTTGCCATTGTTGATCGGCGCGTCGGCAAAGAGATCGGAGCCGAGAACGAACCACGCATTGGCTCTGGTGGGATCGGCCAGCAAGCACTTGCGGCAGGCCGCCGCAGAATCATGCGTATTGCCGTTGTTATAGAACACTGCACATAGGTTGAAATAAACTTGCCCGGGGTTGGATGCCAATCCGGCGGCTTGGTAATACTGCTCAATCGCCTCTGGGGTGCGTTTGAGCTTGAGTAGCGCATTGCCCTTTCCGATGTAAATCTGCGCTAGACCGTCCTTCCACGCGTTCATTGGCTGGCCTTCCGCGGGCTTTTCCCCTTCCGCCGTTGCCAGGGCTTTATCAAAGGTCGCCAAGGCTTCATCCGCCAAGCCTGAGTACAACTGTGCATTCGCCAGCAACTTCAGATCGGGTGACGACGCCTTGAGCGCAACCAGTTGCTGCGCGGCAGAGACGGCGCGCGACCACTCCTTTGCCTGCATCGCTTGGTTATAAAGGGCCGTCAGTGCTTCCGGAGTTTGTTCAGCGGCGCTATTGGAATCTTGTGGTCTCGCCGGCAAGACGAAGAAAAGCAAGACAACAGTTGCGATTACGATTGGGAGAAACCGGCGCATAACCTGCCCCCATTCTTTTGCTGCTGGCAACACAATAATCCCGAACGCACCGAAAGGCAAGCCTCTTCGGTGTGGTGTCTCTCTATTTTTCTTCTGCGGAAAGTATGAATAAAAAGTGTGCCACTTATAAAAACTGCAATGACGCAGCGGATAAGCATTGCTTTCCGCCGCGTCATCTGCATCTTTGCAAGCATCAACGCAGTAAGTGAAGGGTTTGTTGGCAGCTTATGCTGTGGTTACGCTTTGCCTTTTTGTGCGGCCCAGCGCTTGCGCTGCGCATCGGCAATGCGTTGCCGCGCCTCAGGGCTGAGTGAGCGGCGCTTCTTGGTCTTGGTGACCTTGGCAGCCTTGGGAGCCTTTTCTGCTTTGACAGCCTTGGCGGGTCTGCCAACTTTGGCGGGTCTGCCAACCTTAGCGGGACGGCCAACTTTCTTGGTTAGGCGCTCGGTGATCTTGTCGGCGATTTTGCCGGTGTTAGCCAGCAGGGAGCGGACCTGCGTGAGCTTTGCAATTTCTGCATCGATTTGGGCAAGGATTGAATCAATAGCCATGCATCAAGGATAACTCACAATTCCACTTTTGCACAGCTTGACGAATCAACTCATCAACTCATCCAAAATTATTCTTCTTGATTTCATTCCGGCTTACCGATGGTCTTCTCCTGATAGGCTTTCTGCAGGATAAAAAAAGCCTTCTTTTTCTCGCCTTGGTCGGAGATAAGTCCCTTGCGGTTGAACCCATCCTGGATGCCGGACAAGTTGCGCAACGGCGAGCGGAAATCCATCAATATCCATGGACTCATACCTCTCAGTTGTGGAATCCGGTTCAACATTCCTAGTTGATGGCGGTAGATATTAGCTTGAAACTCCTCAGTCCAGCGCTCGTTCTCGCCGCCATGCAGGCCGGCCTTTGCGCCGCCGCCAAACTCACTCACAATCAGAGGTTTCTGATATTCCACGCGCCACTGAGTTGTGTCCGCGCTCTCCGGCACCTTCTCATACCAACCGATATATTCGTTGAATCCGATTACGTCCAGCGACTTGCCCAGCGGATCGTCAATGACCTTGGTATCTCCATCGTTGTGTACCAGAAGTGCGGCGGTAATCAATCGCGTTGGATCAAGTTCACGAGTATGCGCGACCTCGGCTTCAATAAAACGTGTGCGCGCATCATTGTTAGGCGTCTCGTTGGCCATCGACCACAAGATGACGGCGGCATGATTGCGCGATGTACCTATCTCCTCATCCAACTGCTGCTCGGCCTTGGCCAGCACGGCTGGATTGTCAAATTGTATTGCCCAATATACCGGAACCTCCGACCATACCAGCAATCCCATTCGATCCGCCGCGCGCAGCATCGTTTCATCGTGAGGATAGTGCGCCAGCCGCACGAAGTTAGCTCCCAGTTCCTTGGCCCAGCCCAGCAGCGTCTCCGCGTCTTTATCCGTATTCGCGCGGCCTGTGCGATAAGGCGCTTCGGCGTGGATGGAAATTCCGCGCAAAAAGATTGGTTTGCCGTTGAGCAGGATTTCGGTGCCGCGCGTTTCGATGGTGCGGAAGCCGATTTCTTCTTCAATGGTGTCTTCGCCAGCGCGCAAGATTACCTTATAGAGTTTTGGGTTCTCCGGCGACCAACGTTGCAAATTCGACGCTGCCAGTAGAAATTTTGCGCGACCGTTCGCCTCAAGAACAGCGGAGCCATCAGAATGCAATTCAGGAATCTCTATCTTTACTTTGTCGCCGATGTGTCCGCCTTCTACGTGGACCCATCCCTCGATATGTTCGGGTATTGTATTACCGAGTCGATCGCTCCCCGGAACCTTCATTAGATGCACATCATACTGATCAATAAATGTTTCCGGAACCTCGATCAGCGAGACCGAGCGCGTCAGCCCGCCATAGTTCCACCAATCCGTCTTCAGCGTTGGCACGCCGTCTTCATGGCGTGTATTATCCACCGCGGCCACCACAAAGTTGTCGCCAGTTTGTACCGCCTTGGTCACGTCGCAATTGAAGCTGGTAAAGCCTCCTTCATGCTCGCAGACCTTTTGCCCATTGACCCAGAAGGCGGAACGATAGTTGGCTGCTCCAATATGCAGAAACAGGCGCGTGTGTTCCTTGGGCTGATAGGTGAAGTTGCGCTCGTACCAGACTGTCCCTTCATAGTAGAAAAGCGATGCGCGCTGCGTGTTCCAGTCGCCGGGAACCTTCAGCTTGGGCGACTTGGAAAAATTGTATTCAACAGGCCTGGTATCGCCGGGCTTGCCCTCCTCATTTCGGAAGTAACCAAAATAACCATTGGCATAAGGATCGACGATCGTCGCCCAATCGCCATCCAGCGAAAGGGCGGGCCGGCGATCGGCGCCGGTAAGAACGATGGGAGCCTCCGCGGCCCAGGCGAAACAAGCGGTAAAAGTCGCGGCGCAAACAATTAATAGTGCAATCTTGCGAAAAGCGGTTGAAAAAAAGATAGCCGGGGAAATGATCAAATCTCTCATCGCAAAAACTCTCCCATGTGAAAATCTTGAATTTCCTATGCAAATGAACAATATCATTCGGCTGCCAGCGTGTACAGTTCGGCACGCCTTCACGAATTCACATTGTGCGAGTAAGCCATACTTTCAGGTTTTTGATCCAGCAAAATTGTATAGCGAGATAGCCGCCGAAAACATCCGCAGGCCCTTCGACTCCGCTACGCTCCGCTCGGGAGGACAGAGTCATCGCGTTGCAACCTTCTCAATCCAGTCCAATCAATGGTAGATGGGACGGAAATACTTTCCTAAAAATTACCTACAAAATGCGCAAATGATTGCATATCTCAAAAATGTCTCCGATCTGAGTCTGTAGAAATCAGCAAATCGCGCAAGATTTTGAAGAGGAGAATGGTCATTGAATTGCTTTATGGACTATAGAACTCCAATTTGCCGGCCTTCTGGAGCGCCTTACCCATCTCCACCATAGGCAGCAAAACATCGAAATCCACCATCGCCGATGGGGGGACTTCGAAGCACAAGTGAGAAATAAATATCCATGGAGGTAAATTGAAGAACATATTCAAGATCCCCGCTTTGATTGGACTGGTGGTTCTCATCGGTGCGAGGTTGGCGGGCGCCACGGGCATCACGTATGTTTGCGATCCGTCGATTCCAACCTCTGAATGCACGACCCTCAACACGACCATCGCCGGACAATATGCAAGCACCTTCAGCAATGCCAATGCCTCCATCTTTATCACCTTTGGCAACACCGGGCTTGGCTCCAGCTCACAGTACTTGAATTTTGTCTCCTATTCGACTTACCGCACCGCACTGACGGCGGATTCGTCAGGCGATGCGGTCGATACAGCTGCTCTAGCTAGCCTCCCGGTGACAGAGCCGGCCATCTTCGATGGAGGCAATATCGAAGTGACAAGTGCGCTGGAAGAGGCGCTGGGACTTGGAACGGGAGCAGGCGCCACCTCCAGCCTTGGATACTGTGCCATCCCCGGCAGCGCCGGTTGTTACAACGGCGTCATTACGCTGGCTACTCCGTCGATGGTCGCCGAGTATGGCCAGGGCTACTACTACGGGACCGGAATCCAGGCGGCCAACGAGTACAACATCAACTCCATTGTTGAGCACGAGACGGACGAGATTCTTGGCACAGCTTCGTGCATCGACACCACGGGAGCGAATTTGGCGGATGGTTGCGGAGGCACGATTGCTTCGGCGGTTGACCTCTTCCGCTATCAGGCTCCAGGCACGCGGGTCTTTGAAAGCACCACCCCCGGCGCATATTTCTCTTATAACGGCGGCGTAACCAATGGCGCCGACGGCGCGATTTATAACACGCAGCCCAATGGCAATGACTACGCGGACTTCACCCAGAACTGCCAGTTTGTGCAGGATGATGAAGGCTGTCTGGGCTCAACCCAGTACATCACGACCGACGGTGGCGCGGAGATCAACATTCTGGATGCGGTGGGATACAACCTGAATGAGCAACCCGCGGCGACTCCGGAGCCTGCCACGTTGAGTCTTTTCGGATCCGGTCTGCTGGGAATCGCGGCACTCGTCCGCCGCCGACAAACCAATGCTTGAACGCCCGCTCGCCGCATCTAGGCCTAAACTGCTTAAATGAGGTTTGAGGAACCTGATGCGCACGGCAATTATCGGCGGTGGAATCGCGGGGCTGGCAGCGGCTTTTGAATTGGAACAGGCGCGTCGCGGAGGAGTGACGGCGGAGTACACGCTCTTTGAGGCGCGGGCGCGGTTGGGCGGTTGCCTGTCGTCGGAGATCATTGGCGGCGCGGTACTTGAGCGCGGTCCGGACTCTTTTTTGAGCGAGAAGCCTGCGGCGGCGGCGCTCTGCCGCGAGTTGGGCATCGGCGGTGAGCTGACGCCTTCAAATGACAGCAACCGCAAAACCTACATTGTGGTCCGCAACCGTCTGATTCCGCTACCTGATGGCCTGATGTTCCTGGTGCCTACCAAGCTGATTCCCACGGCGCTGACGCGGCTCTTCAGCTTGCCGACCAAGCTGCGCATGGGGCTGGAACTGCTGATTCCGCCACGTCCCAGCGATCAGGATGAATCGGTGGCCGCTCTGGTGGAGCGCCACTTTGGCCGGGAGACTGTGGAGAGGCTGGCCGATCCGCTGCTATCGGGAATTTTCGGCGGCGACGCCGTGCAACTGAGCGCCCGTGCCGTGCTGCCACGCCTGGTGGAGATGGAGAGCGAATACGGCTCGCTGACCCGCGGAATGCTGGCCGCGCACCGCAAGATGCGTGCGATGGCCAAAGCTGCGGCGCAGAAGAATGGAGCTGGCGGTTCACGCCCCGCCGCGCGCTCCATCTTTACCGCAATGCGCGGCGGAATGCAGCAGTTGGTGGACGCCGTGACCGCGCGGATTGATCCCGCTTCAGTGCGCATCTCTACGCCGGTCACTTCGCTGGAGAAGATCGCCCATGGCTGGCAGGTAACTGCCGCGGGCAAAACGGAACTTTACGACGCGGTGATCATGGCCTCGCCTGCCTGGGCAGCCGCCGCGCTGCTCGCCCCGGTGGACGCGGCGCTGGGCGAGGATCTGAGCGCGATTCCCTACTCCTCATCGATTACCGTGAACCTGGTTTACGACGAAGCAGGGTTGGGTCAACTGCCGGAGGGCTTTGGCTTCCTGGTTCCCTCCGTCGAGGGCCGGGCAATGCTGGCCTGCACCTTTGTGCATCGCAAATTTCTGGGCCGCGTGCCGCAAGGCAAGGCTGTGCTGCGCGCCTTTCTGGGTGGAATGAGGAACGAGACTCTGATTGCCGCCTCGGATGAGACGCTTGTGGCCACGGTGCGCCGCGAACTCAGCGAGATTCTGGGCGAGGGCGTGGTTGGGATTGCGCCAGAGCACGCGCAGGTCTCGCGCTGGAGCCGCGCCATGGCGCAGTATGCCGTAGGCCATCCGGAGCGCAAGCAGCGGATCGCGGACCGCGTGGCCGCGCTGCCGGGGCTGCGGTTGGCCGGCAATGCCTACGATGGCATCGGGATTCCCGATTGCATCCGGCTGGGACGGCAGGCGGCAAGGGAGCTGCTGGCGAGTCAGCAGGCTTGATCGGCTCCCATCCATTTCACAAAGAGCGTGAAATGGATGGGGCACGGAGTTCTGGGCCTATGATTGGAATCCAACCGAGCGTGAACCAGGAGGTCCACGCTACAGCCGGCCAGGAGGGCGGCGCTACAGGTTGGTTTGCGGGTTAACGCGGCACTACGGGCAAGATCAGTGCGCTGGGATGCAGGGCGTCGCGCAGGATCGTATTGGTGGCCTTCACGAAGGTGGAGTCCGTGGCGGCATCCTTGCCGGTGTTCAGGTTGC
>CAZXVX010000161.1:0-7847 GCA_964644105.1 uncultured Occallatibacter sp.
CATTCGGCGGACCGCTGATGATGGCCGTGACGCGGCAGTTACCATTCTTGACGCCGAGCCCAACGCGGCAGAGCGAATCCGTGCCATAGGTCAGAAACATCTCATCCGGAAAGCCCGGCAGAGAGTACCTATCAAACATGGGCGCGCCGCTTTTGACCAGTTCCGCATTGGCTTTGCTCATCTCCTCCAAAATATGCGCTTTCACTTTTTCAAAGAAAGAGCATGGATCATCAACACGCCGTTTCTTATGGTTGTCGATGGCCGTGTGATCGGCCTCTTGTTTCATTTTCGCAATCACCGCCAGCTTCGCGTAATTAACCAATAATCCCCCTTTCAACGGTCGATTTCGCCCAGCACAATATCAATCGAACCCACTACGGCTACCACATCGGCCAGCATTCGCCCTTTGCACATCGTCTCCAGCGCCTGCAACGTCGGAAACGACGGGTTGCGCATATGCACGCGATAAGGCTTGGCCGTGCCATCCGAAACAACGTAATAACCCATCTGCCCGCGCGGCGATTCTATCCCTTGATAGACCTCGCCGGCCGGAACCGCAAAGCCCTCGGTGACAATCTTGAAGTGATGAATCAGCGCCTCCATCTGCGTCTTCATCTTTTCGCGGTCCGGCAGAACAATTTTCGGGGCGTCGGCTTTGATTTCTCCCTCCGGCATTCCATCCAGCGCCTGCTGAATGATCCCCACGCTCTCGCGCATCTCTTGAAGCCGAATCAGATACCGCGCCCAGCAGTCGCCTTCGATGGCAATTGGGACCTTGAACTGAAACTTCTCGTAGCCCGAATACGGCATATCGCGGCGCAGATCAAAGTCCACCCCTGAGCCGCGCATATTCGGCCCCGTCACTCCAAGTGCAATTGCATCCTTAGCAGATAAGATGCCCACACCCTGCAAGCGGTTGCGAAAGATCGGATTGCCGGTGAGCAGATTCGCATATTCGTCGATCTTTTCCGGAAAGCTCTTGATGAAACCCTGCACGCGTGCAATAAAGTCCAGCGGCGGCTCCATCGCCAGCCCGCCGATGCGGATGTAGCTGGTCATCATGCGCTGGCCGCTGAGGCCCTCGAAGATGCGCAGAATCTCTTCGCGCTCGCGGAATGTGTACAGAAATACAGTCAACGCGCCAATATCCATGGCGTGCGTACCCAGCCAGATCAGATGCGAATTGAGCCGCGTCAGCTCGGCCAGCAGCACGCGCAGCCATTGTGCCTTTGGAGGAATCTCCAGTTCCAGCAGTCGCTCGACGGCCAGCGCATAACAGAGGTTGTTGGCCATGGGGCTGAGGTAATCGATACGGTCAGTCAGCGGCACAACCTGGTGATAGAACTTGGCCTCGCAGGTCTTCTCAATGCCGGTATGCAGGTAGCCGATCTCCGGATAAAGACGGACGACAATCTCGCCGTCAATCTCGACAACCAGGCGCAGCACGCCGTGCATCGACGGATGCTGTGGCCCCAGGTTCAACACCATGTGCTGGTCGTGCGCGCCGCTCGCCGGTTCCAATACAGGCATTCCAAGTGGATTGCTCATCAGCGATACCCCTCCACCGGATAGTCCTTGCGCAGCGGATGTCCCTGCCAGTCATCGGGCATCATGATCCGCCGCTGGTTGGGATGGCCTTCGAAGTTGATGCCGAAGAGATCGAAGACCTCGCGCTCATAAAAATTGGCCGCCGGCCACACAGGTGTGATCGACTCGACCGTTGGCGCGTCGCCGCCCAGCATCACCCGCAGCCGGATGCGCTCCTTAAATGGATGAGAAACAATGTGATAGCTCAACTGAAAGCGCGGTTCGGCGGGGTGCCAATCCACTGCGGTCATGTCCTCGAAGGCGTTGTAGCCCGCCGCCTGCACAGTGGCCGCCGCTGCGCGAATCTGATCGGCTGCGATGGTCAGTGTCAGTTCCCCGCGATCAAATTTCGCGTCTACGAGCGCCTCCGGCTTCCAGGACAGAACAGCCCTCAGCGCCGGGTTTTCGGCCATGCCTTCCATGACTGCGGTTTTTCCCATGAGATTATCGCCCATGCTAAAGGTCCGCCTTATCCTGGCTCCAATTCAGGATGCCCTTGCGCACGATGTAGAAAAGTCCCACGGCCACAAAGCCCAAATAGACCACCATCTCCCAGAAACCAAAGAACCTTTGGCCGGTGATGTGGTACAGCTGGCGGTAGACCACCGCCCAGGGCATCATGAAGACCGTTTCCACGTCAAAGAGAATAAACAGCACGGCGACCATGTAAAAGCGTACGCTGAAGCGCTGCCGGGCATCGCCCACAGCCACTATCCCGCATTCGTAAGCGGCCAGCTTGACCGCCGTATTGCGATGCCGCCCCACCAGCCAAGAGGCCACCACCATCACAGCGCCCAGCCCAAACGCGAAAAGTATTTGCAACAAAAGCGGAAAGTATTGCCAATGATATGGAATGGTTGCCTCCCAATCCTGAAAATCCGGGGAAATTACACCTGCCGAACGAAGACCTTCGTGCAACAGGATGCTGGTTTGAGCTTAGGTTTCCGCTCTCATTCCGTCAAGGCAAATGGAGCCCGCATTTCCTTTGCAGATTATTTCACTCCTCTATGAGACGCTTGGTTTCAATCCGGCATGTGACCAGGATTCAATTTCGATTGAAAACGATTCAAATCCGGACACCGGCTCTTGATCGGCACTTTGGCGTGGAAGAATGACCGCGCGCATCTCTCCTACTGCTCAAGGCAATCATCCAACCAATTGCACCAAAACCAGTGTGATCCATATCACTTCGTTCCCGAATGCGGCAGGTCACAATGCAGATGGTCCGTTCGTGGGACGCAGTACGTTCGTCATCTAAATATTCGGTACTCCGCGCCGAAGAACAGAGTGAGGATACATCCATGGCAGCCACCACGACCACCAGTTTTGCAGTTCCAGCTACCGTGCCCGCCGCTCGCACCGCCAGCGTTCACATCGGCCGCCGGCGCCGCATTACTCCTGAAGCCGGTCGCGCCCTGGAAATCCTCGGACACGCCATCGAATACCTCACCGACGAATTCGTGCAGGATGACCGGGCTTTTTCGGCGAAGAATGAGCAGTTGCAGGCCGTTCAGTTACTCATGGCGCTCAACCGCCAAGTCTATTTCGAGTGCCCGGAGATTCCCACCTTTGCCGAGCGCTGCCGCGCGTTGCTGCATATTCATTAATACCGTGACGGCTTGATTTGGTAATAACTGGAATGCAGTGCCGGTCTCCTGATGGTTTGTTGCGCGGATCTCCTGGTCCGCGCATTTCCATTTAGGATTACCAAACTCCTCAGAAACGCCCTTGCTCTATCGGAGTCAGCACTGTGCAAAATGCTCCACCAGCAGAGCGGCTCCCGCCTTAAACTCTTCCTCTGGGCCGAGCAGACTCACAACCAGCCAACCCGACTCCTTCAACCCGAAAAAATAACCTGGATGAAGCCAAACGCCGCGCGCCAAAAGCTTCAGCACCGTCTGCTCGTCGGGCGCAAGCGCCGGAATACGCAGCACCGCGTACCATCCACCCTCCATCTTCAGCCTGCTCACCGCCGGGCATTGCAGCATTTGCCGGTCGAGTTCGGCTAGATTGGCCTCCACGCGCGCCCGAATCTGTTGTTGAATCGCCGTGCGGACTTCAAGCCACGCGGGCAGCGCATACTGCACCGGCGCGTTCATCGAGAGGAAGGTGTCGGCGATGACCTCCAGCCGCTCCAGCGCCGATCCAGCCTCAGTTCCGGCAGCCACAATCCAGGCCGCTTTCATCTGCGGCAATCCGGCAATCTTGCTTAACCCGCTGACCACAAAGACCGAAACACCTTCCAGACCTGCGGCAAAGCTCTTGGCTGCCGCGCCGAAGTTGAAGTCGAGAAAGACCTCATCCACAATCAGCGAGAGGTCGAACTCCCGGCAGATTGCGGCCAGTTCCTCGGCCTCCCAAGGCTTGGTAAAGTGGCCTGTGGGATTATTGGGATGCACCACCACAATCGCCCTGGTCTGCGGCGTGATCGCGCGGCGGATTCCCTCCGCATCAAGCTGCCAGCCGTGGTCGTAGACTAGCGCGGCCGCTGTCAATTTCACGTCATCCAGCACCGCAAGAAATTCGAAGAGCGGATAGCCGGGTTGAAGGGCTAGAACCTCGCTGCCAGTATCGCAGAGCAACCGAAAGAGGAAGCTGTAAGCCTCGCTGGTGCTGGTGGTCAGAATGACCTGTTCAGGCGCAACCTCGACGCCAAGGTCGGCATAATAGGCGCAGACGGCCTGCCGCGCGCTGAGCAGCCCGCGCGGCTGCGGATCGTAGTCAAGAGCTTGAGCGTTGGTGAGAGCGCCTAGCAGCGCTGGATCGTAGGCGAATCCGCAGTGCGTGGGGTTCGAGGCGGTCAGATCGGCAATCGGCTCACCCGCCGCCAAGCGCATCCGGTGCGCGCGAGCTAGTTCGCTCTCTTCCGTATTCCAGTTGGTTCGCTGCGAAAAACGCATCTACATTCCTGTTTGACAATGTGTGCAAATTCACCGGTTATGGTGCGCCGCTCTCCAGAGCGGCGCTACAAATTGCGAATAGGCTCCCAGCGGCGCCGCGGATGCCACAATAGAAGAGCCGTCCCTTTTCAACAATACACGGGCGGCTCGGGAGGAAGATTGGCGCTGCGCGCGGTTGTCTTCGACTATGGAATTGTACTCAGCGGACCGCCGAACGCCGAGGCGTGGGCTGCCATGCAGCGCATCACCGGGTTGCCCGAAGAGCGCTTTGCGGCGTTCTTTTGGGGCGACCGGCAAGCCTATGACGAAGGCAAGCTTACGGGCATCACCTTTTGGCAAAAGCTGCTGCGCAAGGCCGGCCTGCCGTTGGACCACGTGGAAGAGCTGAACCGCTGGGATGGCCGTTTGTGGGGCGGAGTCTTGCAAGCTATGGTCGACTGGCAGCAAGCGCTTCAACAGCGCGGCCTGCTCACCGCCATCCTCTCCAACATGGGCGATTCGGTTCTCGAACACATTCTGAGCCGGCACGATTGGATTCGACGCTTTGATGTGCTGGTCTGGAGCTACCAACTGGGCATCGCCAAGCCCGACCCGGAGATCTATCGCCGCACGCTCGCTCGCCTCGGCACGCGTCCCGAAGAGACGCTCTTTATCGACGACAAGAGGGAAAACGTTGAGGCGGCGCGAGCGCTCGGCATACGAAGCATCCTGTTTTCTACCATCGAACAACTGTGTGCGGAGTTGATCGCGAACGGCTTTGATGCTGAAATACCCTTGCCGCGTCTTTGAGACCGGCCCAATCGTCCAACGATACGGTGAGGAATCCCATGGAGAATCCATTGCAAAGAACAAACGGGTTGCGCGCTGCCATTTCGGTTGCGCTGGGAGCGGCATTGACTCTGGGCGCCTGTTGGGCGCAAGGCCAAAGCGTACCGGTGGTTACCGGCGATGCGCGCGTGGACAAGCTGCTCAGTCAGATGACGCTTGATGAAAAGATGACATTGATCCATGGCGCATCGGAAGACCCAGCGGTCTATCAAGGGCAAGCCGGTTACCTGGCAGGGATTCCGCGGCTCGGAATTCCGGGGCTGCGCTTTGCCGATGGGCCTCCGGGCGTGCTGACCCGCCATCCCTCCCAAGGCGAGACGGCCACCATGGGTGTCGCCGCCACCTTCAGCCGCAAAACGGCCGAGGAGAATGGCCTGGTGATTGGCCGCGAAGACCGCGCGCTGGGCATTGACGTCTCCCTTCAGCCCTTTGTCAATATCGACCGCGACCTCCAGTTTGGCCGCGGCTACAACACCTTCGGCGAAGACCCGTTTCTCACCGCCGAGATGGGCGTGGCAGAGGTCAAAGGCATCCAGTCGCAGCACGTCATGGCGCAGATCAAGCACTATGTTGGTTACGACTCGGACAGCAACAGCACCTGGATCGACGATCAAACGCTGCATGAGGTTTATGTCGCGCCCTTTGACGCCGCCATTCGCCGTGCCGATGTCTCCTCGATCATGTGCTCCTACAACCACATCAATGGAAGCTTCGCCTGCGGCAACAGCTCCACGCTGACCAAAATCCTGCGCGACGAAATTGGCTTCAAGGGCTTCGTCACCTCGGATTGGGGCGCGGTTCACGGCGTCAACTTCATCAATGCAGGCCTGGATATGGAGATGCCCGGTCCAGTCAAGATGGGCGGTTGGGCGATGCCATCGTTTTTTGACATGCAGCTCCCGCCGCCTCCTCCAGCTCACCCAGCCGCTGGCGCGCAGGTCGACGACATCATGGCCATGTTCGGCGGCCACATTCCCGAGGAGCCGGCTCCCGCGCGTGGCGCCATGGGTGACTTCGGCAGGAAGCTAGATCCCAAGAAGATGGACTCCGCTCTTAAAGACGGTACGGTAAACGAAGCAACCATCACGCGCGCCGCCGGACGCGTGCTTTACGAGATCGTCCACTTCGGCTATCTGGATGGCCTCTCCAAGCACGAAGTCACCGAACAAGCGATCGAGGCCAACGCCAAGATCATTGAGAAGACCGGCGAAGAAGCTGCCGTGTTGTTGAAGAATGAGGGCGGCGCGCTGCCTCTGAAGGCTGCCGATCTGGACTCGGTGGTTCTGATTGGACCCACCGCGCTTCAGGTGGACGCGATCGGCCTCAACGGTGAGCGCTCGGTTGGACTGCCGCAGCGCCAGATTGGACCGCTCGCAGCTCTGCGAAAAATTAGCGGCAATTCTCAAATCAAATTCGCCGTGGATGACAACATGGAAGGCACGCTGATTCCCACCGCCTCCCTCAGCCACGACGGCAAGCCGGGGCTGCTCCGCCACGGTGCGGGCACGGATCAAGCCGACGCTCAAATCAACTTTACTGGCGCCAACGCGCTGCCGCCCAATTCCACCCTCACCTGGAGTGGAACGCTCACCGTGCCGGCCGCCGGCATTTACTGGCTCTATCTGCAGGCCCTTGGAACCAATGCGGCTATCTCTATCGATGGCAAAGGGTTGGCGAGGACCGGCTCATGCCAGGGATGCGTTCATGGCGACATACTGCAAGCCAATCAAGACAACGTCGTGCCCACCATTGACGGCCTCGATAATGTGCGCCGCGCAGTGGAATTGACCGCCGGTCCGCATCCAATTGTGATCAAGACCACCCCCGATTCTTCCGGCTCTCCGGTGAAATTACGGCTCAATTGGTACACTCCCGAGCAGCGCAAGGCCGATCACGAGGCCGCCATCAACGCCGCAAAAAGCGCCAAGGTCGCGGTCGTCTTTCTCTGGACCCGCCAGTCGCCGGTCTTTGGCCTTCCGGGCGAGCAGAACAAGCTGGTAGAAGAAGTGGCCGCAGTCAGTCCCAACACCATCGTTGTGCTGAACACCAGCCAGCCGGTGGCTCTGCCCTGGATCGATAAGGTGAAGGCCGTGCTTGAGATGTGGTGGCCGGGCGACGAAGGCGGCTGGGCAACGGCCAACTTGCTGGCCGGCAAAGTCAGCCCATCAGGCCGCCTGCCCGTCACCTGGGCCAAACGCCTGGAGGATTACGCCGCCACCGACCCCAAGCATCCTGAGCGCTCGATGAAGGGCGTAGACGGCAAGACCACTTATAGCGAAGGCGTGAACGTGGGCTATCGCTGGTTCGACAAAGAGAAGATTGAACCGCTCTTCGCCTTTGGCCACGGACTCAGCTATTCGAGCTTTGCCTACTCCGGCCTGAAGATTGCAAAGGCCGCGGATGGCGGACTCGATGTGACGGTGACGATCAAGAACACCGGCGGCGTGGATGCAGACGAAGTGCCGCAGGTTTACCTCGGCGCGCCCAGCGATATTCCTGAGGGCGTTCAATTCCCGGTGCGCGCGCTGGCGG
>CAZXVX010000162.1:0-7774 GCA_964644105.1 uncultured Occallatibacter sp.
TAGCCAGAGCACCGCAACGATGCCGATCAGCGCCAAAGAGGCAGCGGGCCGCCAGTAGGCCGCGGGAATCGCGGCGAGATAAAGTGAAATGGAGGTGATCTGCTTGCCCCGACTGGCGTGCGCGGGCGCGGCGCTCTTGGATCGAATCTGTGTCCACAACACCATATATCCGATCCCCGGGAAGATGCTGACTGCGGCGTAAAGCGCGGTGGTGAAAGACGATAGCCCTTTGACGCCGATCCAGTCGGTTGCAAACGGAAAGAGCGAGAGGCAAAAGAGAAAGATCAGATTGGCCCATAAAATGCCATGACTGACCGTCTCCAGCTCATCGACGAGGTAGTGGTGGTTGACCCAATAAATTCCGATCTGCACGAAGGTGAGCAGGTAGAGGAGGAGGGTGGGCAGCACCACGAGCAGACCGGCCAGGCCGTCCGGCTCAGGAACCTTCAGTTCCAGCACCA
The DNA here is from genome assembly GCA_964644105.1 of uncultured Occallatibacter sp. GTDB lineage: Bacteria > Acidobacteriota > Terriglobia > Terriglobales > Acidobacteriaceae > Telmatobacter. The sequence goes on from CAZXVX010000162.1 coordinate 462, forward strand.
TGATGGTGATGATGACCGCAATGACGCCGTCGGAGAACGCCTCTAGACGCGCCGGACTCAGGCCTTTTCTGCTCATATTGATTCCAATTTAGCATGGAGTGTGGTTCTTGGGCGTTGCGGTGCTGCGAGTGAAGTGCAGTCGATTCAGAGTATGCCGTGACGGTCGAGATTCCCTTTCTCATACGCGCCTGCCGCGATCCGCGCGACGACAAATTTCTGGAGGTCGCGGTGCATGGGCGGGCGGATGTGATTGTCACCGGCGACACGGAGCTGCTGGCGCTGCATCCTTTTCGCGGGTTTGCTATTCTCACGCCCACTGACTACCTGGAGCAAAAGTAGAGAGAGGCATTTGTGGAGAGTAAAAGTGCCCGTCAAGTGCGCCGGTCGTTTCATGTTACGCAGATTGTTGACGAGAGAGAGTGACTGCCGAGTGGCCGGTGATACAACCGGAACCCTTCTATACAGTAGCCACGTTCTAATTCGCTCTGGCCCACCCGAAAATCAACGGAGGGTGCCTAAATTCTTTCGTGAGCTTGCAAGTGGAAAGATTCAACTTGAAGATGTCGAATTTGCCCGTCCAGTCATCCGGAAACGAGGTGAGCAAAAGCGTTTTGGAATCCGGGGACCAGATGGGTCTAATGTTCATGGACCAGTTGAACTTGTGAATTAAATGGGAATCGGTGCCATCAGGATGCATAAGGCTAATGCCTTTCACTCCGGTGAAGTACCACCACCCGTGCTTGTCCTTTATATGCGCGGTATGAGCAAAGTAAGCAATCCATTCTCCTGAAGGCGACCAGGACGGCCCCCAACCATTCGCAATCTTAGAGACCCTTCCAGTATCTGCATCCATCACGAAAACTTCCGGAATCGGCGGCTCATCCCCTGGCATCTCGACATCCGCGCTAAAAACGATTTTCCGACTATCCGGGGACCAACTGATGGCATTATCGCTCTTCTGCGACGGTTGCTGACCTACAGTTATCTTCCCTGTCTTGAGATCGAGGATGCGGAAGAATGTGGCTCCCTCGGGAGTGGTGCGTGCGACACAGGCAAGTTTCGTTCCGTCCGGGGAGATTGAAACAGCGCCATGGGATAGTTCAAGCCCCGCGTATTCTGTCCACTTGTGGTACGTCATGGAGTATGTGCCGACAGTGAACATGTGCTCCCATCTCGAGAGTTTGTAATCGCTGCCGGGTAGGGCTGAAGCAATGACTCGTCCGTCCGCAGAAATGCTGGGCGAGATCATCCACGAATTTGCCTCTCCGGGCAGTGTCAAGGTTTGATCTCCGGCGGTCACTGTAAGCTGATCAGGCGGCCAGCCCAGCAGGAGCGCAGCCCCTGGCAATCGCGGGATATTCCCCCTTTGCAAGTCTTCGCCAGAAGAGCTGATCACAGACAAGACGAGAATCGCCATCACCGTCCATAATTGTTTGAATCCATGCGACTTACGGTAAACCATTTTCATAGCCGCTAGTATAACGTCTGTTGTCGCCAATGGATGTGGCCATTGTGACACTTTCATAACTGTCACAGCAATTAAGTTGGAGGATGGTCGCCAAATCCAGATTACAACTCGGCAAACAACATAGAGACAGCCGGTCGGACTACAGGGTATCCCGATCCTTCTTACGATCAGTATTTTGGAAGATGGCAGTCATCCAAAATGACTATTTTAGACAATATGTACATTTTTTGGTAAGCTTGATCTATGCGAACCGTATCCGCCACCTACGCAAAACAAAACTTTGCCGCCGTGCTTGACCTGTCTCAGCGGGAGCCGGTACAGATTCGCCGTCATGAGCGGGATATTGCCTGGATTGTGTCCAATGAAGATTTCGAAAAACTCCGGCGGCTTCGTGCGCAGGAACTAATTCGGTTCACCGAGGAGACCAGCCGGTATGCCGAGTCGCAAGGCATGACTGACGAACTGCTTGAGCAACTCTTGGCCGATGAAGGATGAGAGAGCGGGTTGTCATCGATACAAACGTCTATGTGAGCCGCTTTATTCGCGAGCAATCCGTACCAGGGCAAGCGGTAGGACGAGCTTGGAGGGAAGCAGTCACGCTGATTTCAACCGCAATCCTAGAAGAATTGCGAACGGTGCTGCATCGTCCGAAGTTTGCTCGATACATTCAGATTGAAACGGTTGAACCTTACCTTGAGATGGTTGGAGCGTTTGGATTGATTTTTGTGAATTTACCGCCCATCCGCGCTTGCCGCGACCCAAAGGACGACAAGTTTCTGGAGGTTGCGGTGCATGGGCGGGCGGACGTGATCGTCACCGGCGACACGGACCTGCTGGCGCTCAATCCTTTTCGGGGAATTGAGATTCTTACGCCTGCCGAATACCTAGATCGGAGTTAGGGCGCGCTGCCGCTGAGTTATCCTGAAGAGACGATGACATCTTCTAGCAAAGCTAATCGCCGGGTAGCTGTTTATTGCGGATCGGCTGATGGAACGAATCCTGCTTATCTGGTTGAAGCGCGGGCGCTGGGCGCGGCGATTGCCGGTGCCGGGCTGGGACTGGTTTATGGCGGGGCGAATGTTGGGCTGATGGGCGCGGTAGCCGATGCGGCGATTGCCGGCGGCGTGGATGTGATCGGCATTCTGCCGGAGGTGCTGGTGGAGCGCGAGATTGCGCACGAGGGGCTGACGCAATTCGAACTGACGCCCACCATGCATGAGCGCAAGGCGCGCATGGTGGAGCTGGCCGACGCCTTTCTGGTGCTGCCGGGCGGCTACGGCACGCTGGAGGAGCTGCTGGAGGCGGTCACCTGGGCGCAGCTCGGAATGCACGCGAAGCCGGTGATTGTAATCAATACCGCGGACTACTGGGACGGGCTGCTGAGCTTTCTGGATTCGGCGGTCGAGGCGGGATTTATCAAGCCGAGGAACCGCGCTCTGCTGCGCGTGGCGGCGGATGCTGATGAGGCTGTGAAAATGGCGGTTGCGGGATAATTGAAGTCGCTGGTCTTGAGAATCGAGGCCGGGGGCACCCGGAGTTGGCGAAATGTGCGAGAATCGGAGAAAAGGGGGCTAGGCGATGATGATTGAGATTCAAGAACCGGAACTCGAAGCCCTGATCCTCGAACGGATGCAACTGGGCGCATTTCCGACTGTCGAAGATGCCCTTTTGCAGGCGTTGAAATATTCGCCGCTTCCATCGAAGCTGGACTCCGCGGCTTCGGTTGGATCACCTGGTCCAACGGGAGCCGATCTTGTAGCAGCGATGCAAAATTCGCCGTACAAGGAAATCACTCTTGAGCCGGCTCGCTTCCATCAGCCGGTGCGGGATGTTGTGTTCTGATGGCGTGGCTGCTGGATACCAATGTCCTGTCGGAATTGCGTCGGCCCAGGCCTGATGAGAAGGTTGTGGCCTTCATTACCGGTTGCGCGTTGGATCAACTTTATATAAGTGTCGTAACTCTGGCCGAGATTCGATTCGGCATTGAAGTTATCAACGATGCTAGTCGCCGGGCTCTATTGAATGATTGGTTGATGCACAAGGTGCGTCCCATGTTCGATGGGCGCGTTCTAGAAATTACGGAAGAGATTTTGCTCAAGTGGCGGCTGCTGGTTGAGGAAGGCCGGTAAACGGGTCACACCTTTTCGCAACCGGATCTGTTGATCGCCGCGACCGCCCTACATCACGGTCACACTGTGGTTACGCGCGATCGAAGCGAATTCGATCATGCGCGTGTGCCGGTGGTGAATCCTTGGGATGGAGAGACGGCTGGTGAGATGGCAGGCAGCATTTCATAAATATCAAGTAATTTGCATCGGCACTCGAACAGTTCGACACTCAGCCGCCTCTAAACAAGTGGAGGGCAAGAATGGAGAACCGAACGCACGAATTGTTTTTGGTTCTCCGCTCCCAGAGTGGCGAACGGGATGCGCTGGAAGAATTGCTGCGCGGGACGCAGACGTTCTTGCTGCCTTACATCCGCCGCATGGTTGGCGCGCAAGGGGCAGAGGATGTATTGCAGGATGTGTTCTTGCAGATATGCCGGAACCTGCGCGCGCTGAACGAACCCAAATTCTACCGAGCCTGGGCTTACCGCATCTCCACGCGCGCCTCGTTCGCCTTTCTCAAGCGCAAGCGCATTTGGGAAGAGCGGCACGAGGAGAGCATCGAAGTCGATGATCTGCCTGATAACCAGGAGGACGATGCGGCGATTCTGGTGGGCGAGCTTCATGCCCTTCTGGACCAGGTCTCTCCGGCCAGCCGTGCGGTTCTTGATTTGCATTATCTGGAAGACTTCACAATTCAAGAGGTGGCCGCCATCTTGCAACTGAGCGCGGGCACGGTCAAATCGCGGCTGGCCTACGGCTTGAAAACACTACGCAACGCAACTGGAAGGAAAGGGTGAAAGTTATGACAGAAGCCTATGAAGCGGTACTGCGCAAGTCGCTGGACACGGTAGATCGCCGGCAGAGATGGATGAAGATGATTGCCGTTGTATTCATCATTCTGGGCGGCGGCAATGTCGCGCTGGCCATGATCTATCTGCAAGATCTGAAGATGCTCTACATCGCAACTTTTGTTGGACTGATTCTATGGACGGGCGGGCTGGCCGTTGCTGTCCTTGGCGTTTCCAACCGAAATGCACAGTTGGTTCTTCAAGCGATTGCGCTGCTCTCGGAGGCATCAAAAAAAACCTCGGCAGAGAAGATGAGCTAATCCTTCCGCTCTCGGCGCTGCTTACTCGTCGGCCCAATAGCCGCTTCTGCCGGTGACGACTAAGTCGGGATAGTTTTTCAAGCGCAATCCGATGGCGTGAAAGCCGAGATGCGGCGCGGCGGGATAGAAGCTGAGCAGATAGCGATTGGGCAGGTGGTGAGAGATCTCCTGCACGCCGCGCTCCAGGCTGCGCGCATCCTTGAAAGCGATGGATTCGCCGCCGGTCAACTGTGCCACGCTCTCGGCCGCGTTGTGCTTGAGGGCGTCGGCGGCAGCAACGGCCGCCGCCTTGGCCAGCCGCAACGGCGGAGCTAGAAGGCCCAGGCAGTCGTAGGCTTGCACCCAACGGTTCTGATCGGGAAGATTTGGATCCTTGGCCATGCAGCCGCCGGGCGGACCGGGATTTGGGTCGTGATAGATCAGCGCGAGGGTGTGTCCAACGTTGGATTTGCCCGTGGCAAAATACAAGCTATAGATCGCCGTGTTGGTGTCGCTGACGTCGCGCAGCGCTTGATCCAATGTTGATTGACTGCCGTGGTCGACCGTCTCACTGATAAGTAGAATGGCGCGTCGGTAAGACGCCGGCTGACGGCGCAGCAGATCAACGGCAAAGCGCAGGCTGTCCAGAATGGCGGCTTTGTCGTCGCCTGCTTCCAAGTTATCCAGAGACTCGCCAACCGCATTTAAATCGGAGGTGAAGTTCAAGGCCAGTTGCGGCGCGCCGTCAAATTGAACGACGGCGACTTTGTGGGGAACCGCGCCGACCACCGCCTCGATGGATGGCCCCAAGTGGCGATAACTGGTGAGCTTGCGCGCGCCCGCGCCGCCGGTTTCCACCACCACCACCAGCGCCAGCGGCTCGCTTCCAGTGTCTTCGTCGATGGTCGCCTTTTGTTCGACTCCGTTATCGGTGACGATGAAATCCGAGGCCTTCAGCGTGAAGACGGGCTCGCCGGTTTTGGTTTCGACCAGCGCGGGAACGGTCACCAGCGTGGTGCGGCTGTTGAGTGTGGGAATCGGCGGAACGGAGGGCGCGGGAGTTTGGGCTGGCGCCGGCGGGAGGCCAGCGAGTCCGACGAGGAATAAATGTATTATGATCAGCCGGTGTTGTTCCATGCAGATTTGACGGAGATGCGGGTTTTTGGCATGGTAGAACGGTCTCATAAATTGAGAGTGCAGACAAGTTGCGCCGTCCCTATGGGACTCCGTCGGTATTTTGGATAATCCTTCCCCACCGTTGAAACGGTGGGCTAATCACCTTTGCGCCTACGGCGCAAGACTAACTTGGCTAAGACCACATCGCGGATTTATGGCTGTTGCGCCTACGGCGCGGAACGCATTGCAGCTCTCCCAGATCGCCGAATCAAGACCTGGGAGAGCAGGCGGCTGGCTTACTCGCTCAACTGCAGGGTCATCACCGCGCCGCCCATCGAGGCTAGCACGGCGCTGGACTTGACTACTTTATGCGAGTCCTTGGCGATCCAGATGGTCTGCTTGTCCGGGCCTCCGTCGGCTGAAGTGACTTCAATCCGGAAGGCGTCGAAGTTCCCGGCGGGCACAGTCACCGCCTCCGTGCCGGTCACCTTCAGTTGCATCAACTTGACCTTCTGCGTCATGGCGTCAAAGTTGCGATAGGTGGTCGAGAATCCCTCCGCCAGCGGCAGCGTGGCAATCACCTGATCCGCGCCAGGACCATCGGCAAAGAGCGTGCCGCCCAGGTCGGCGGTGATCGTTTTGTCCTGTCCGCCCATGCTCATCTTGCCCATGGCCTTGCCGCCGGTAAAGTCCACCTCAATCGACATCGGCCCTTGAGCCACCTTCCGTTTGAGCAGAATCAGCGTGCCCTTCTCGATGGTCGCCGAGTCGGTGGCTTTGCCCATCGGCGTCTCCGTTTCGTTGACCGCCGTCCAGGAGGCGCCGCTGTCGGTGATGGTGGTGTTGGTCTTGAGAGCCATCTTCTGGCCGGCCATCTCAATCGTCGCGGCGTAGTGCCATGTGCCGGGCACGAGATCGGCAGTTGATTTGGGCGCGCTGACCGCTGATGCATCCACAATCTTGGGCAGCACAACCGACTTGGGATCGACGGTGATCTCCTTCAGCCGCGCCACGGATTCGGGTGACCCGCCCTCCTGGAAGCGACCGCCCAAATGCGCGGCCAGAAACTTCTCCGATTCCATGAAAAGCGCCAGGTTGTTGACGGGCCGCTGAAATCCGTGGCCCTCATCGGGAGCCAGAATGTACTCGACCGGGAAGCCGCGATCGCGCAGCGCGACGACGATCTGCTCGGCCTCGCGGCGATTGACGCGCGGGTCATTGGCTCCCTGCGCCACCAGCAGCGGCGTCTTGATCTTGTCCGCCGAGTGCAGTGGCGAGCGCTCGGCCAGCAGCGCCTTGCCCTCCGCCGTGCTCACGTCGCCCATGCGCACGGCAAACATCTTGCGCGCCGCTTCCCAATAGGGCGGAATCGATTCCATCAGCGTAATCAGGTTCGACGGGCCAACGATGTCCACCGCCGCCGCGTAGAGGTCAGGCGTGTAGGTTACCCCGGCCAGCGTTGCGTAACCGCCATACGAGCCGCCCAGAATGCCGACGCGCTTGGGATCGCTGATGCCCTCGGCGACCAGATACT
>CAZXVX010000163.1:0-7690 GCA_964644105.1 uncultured Occallatibacter sp.
CCTTCCACGGCTTAAGGGAAGAGAATTGGTCCGCGCCCTCGAAAGCGCGGGCTTTACTGTGGACCGAACCCGCGGAAGTCATCTCTTCCTGAAACATGCCGACGGCAGGGCCACAGCCGTTCCCATCCATTCCGGCGAAACCATCGGACCTGGTCTGTTGCGAGCTATCCTGCGCGACGTGGAGATTTCTGTTGGCGAGTTGGCGCATTTGCTTGGATGAATGGGTGGCCCAACTCCGGCCGACTCAGCATGAGCGAAGCCACGGGACTGCTGGAGCAAATGGAGCTACATCCGGGCTACCAGTACCACACCTGCGCACATAACTGGCGCACGTTGACCAAGCCCTTTTTCCGGCGTCTGCACGGGCACAAGCAAGTAACGGACGCGTACCTGCTCGGCATGGCGATTGCCGACGATCTGATCTTGGCCACCATCGACAAACGCATCACCCATCTTGCCGGTGAGCACGCCCAGCAGGTTCTGATTTTGGGGGATTAAGTTCTGACCTCTGATTAAGACGGCGGGGCTGAGTTCGAGGTCTCCCACTCATCCACGATAAAACTGTGGATGGGGGGCGCAGCGGTCCCTGGTCATTTTATGGTCGGGCCACCTGCCCCTTACTGCACCTGTACGGAGCGGCATTCAGACTGATAAAGTGCCAAATCGGCAATCTCCAGCATCTTGACATGAATGTAGCGCAGAAAGAGAGCAATTTCCTGCGGCTCCAAATTCTTAAAATTTGTTGTAAGCGATGAAGGTGTGGCATGGAGCAACTTGCTCGCGGAAGTATAAATATAATCGTGCTCGTCCTGAATGCCCGCTAATCCTGCCATTCGACGCCACTCCCACTTGCCTTTGACTAGATCACATGCATCCTTGGGTGCGTTTTTATCAAATTCGGATTTTTCCTGTTCGATTTGCTCGATAGAAGATGTCACTTGAGGAATTGCCTGGGTTTCGATCAGATAGGCCTGAAAGCCGTAGCCATTCGTTTTCGCCTGGTCAAGATAGATGGAGAAATGCTTGCCTGCTTCCGCATCGATTCGGCACATCGCTTCACGAATCATCTTCCCGTATTGCTCAGCTGAAGCTCCGCTTTTTGAAATTGACTGGACCATATCGGAAGGATCGTCCAGCCTTTCAAATTTCTTCAATAATTCGACTTCTCTATGAAGCTGGGCTCGCACGTCTTGCCAATACTTAAGCTGTGTCGTAAGCAATTCCCTGTAGTAAATCAAGCTATATCGCTTGTCTTTTTGAAAGAGTAGTAGCCATACGCTAAGTTCAAAAATGTATCGAGCTGTAGCGACTAGACTTATCGTTTCGATCACATGGAAGTTGTTTTCCGTTACTTGCCGCAATCGGATAAGCGCGTTTCCGAAAGCGTTGCGACGCCAATCATCCGCAGAGTATTTGTTAAAGGTTGCTTCAGAGGCGTCGCTGTCGCTTCTAAACACTCTGGCGAGTCGTTCAAAGGTCGCCCTCATTCCTTGGATACTTTCTATGTATTGGCCGATTTTGGTTTCGTAGTTCCCCACTGAATTTCCCTTCTTTAATGGCAGGTGGGCAGGTGGCCCGTACATCGATACTACATCGTTCGTTCTTCAGCAAAGGTGAAGGCTGTGCCTCGTGTATGACAAAGCCGACACTGTCCCACACGGGCCACCTGCCGCTGGCGCGCGCTGCCTTGATGGCAAATCATTCCCATTCGATGGTGCCCGGCGGCTTGCTAGTGATGTCGTAGACGACGCGGTTGATGCCGCGGACTTCGTTGACGATGCGGCTGCTGATGCGCTTGAGGACGTCGTAGGGCAGAGGGGTCCAGTCGGCGGTCATGCCGTCTTCGGAATGCACGGCGCGGACGGCGCAAGTGTAGGCGTAAGTCCGCTGGTCGCCCATCACGCCGACGCTCATCACCGGGAGCAGCACGGCAAAGCTCTGCCAAATCTTGTTATAAAGCCCCGCGGCCTTGATCTCGGCGACGACGATTTCGTCGGCCTCTTGCAGCAGCGCGACGCGCTCCGGCGTGACTTCGCCCAGAATGCGGACGGCCAGGCCGGGGCCGGGGAAGGGCTGGCGGCCCAGAACGTCTTCGGGCATCTGGAGGTCGCGGCCGATGCGGCGGACTTCGTCTTTAAAGAGGTCTCGCAGCGGCTCGATCAGCTTGAGCTTCATGCCCAGCGGCAGGCCGCCGACGTTGTGGTGGCTCTTGATGGTCTGGCTGGGGCCTTTGACGCTGCTGGATTCGATCACGTCGGGGTAGAGCGTGCCCTGGACGAGCCAGTCAACACCGCCGGATTCCTTGGCGATGCGGTTGGCCTCGTCGTCGAAAACCGCAATGAACTCGGCGCCAATAATTTTGCGCTTCTTCTCCGGCTCGGTGACTCCGGCGAGCTTGGTGAGGAAGCGATCGCTGGCGTCTACGGCGACGATCTTGAGGCCGAGCTTGTCGCGCAGGTTCTTTTGCACGGCGGCGAATTCGTTTTTGCGCAGCACGCCGTTGTTGACGAAGATGCAGGTGAGCTGGTCGCCGATGGCGCGATGGACAAGCACTGCCGCGACGGAGGAATCCACGCCGCCGGAGAGGCCGCAGATGACGTGACCGCTGCCGACTTTCTCGCGGATTTGGGCGACAGTTGACTCGATGAAGTGCGCCGGGGTCCAGTCGCCTGCCGCGCCGCAGATCGAGAAGACGAAGTTCTTGATGAGCTGCGCGCCGAGTGGGGTGTGGTGGACTTCAGGGTGGAATTGCACGGCCCAGATGCGGCGGTGCTCCGCACTTTCGATCCCTGCTAATGCGTTGGCCGTATGTGCAATGCGATGGAAGCCAGCGGGCAACTGTGCGGCCTCGTCGCCGTGGCTCATCCAGACGGAGATAGTTGGGGGCAGACCGGCGAAGAGTTGCGAATTGGCGTCCTCGATGGTGACTTCGGCATGGCCGTACTCGCGGCGGGGCGCGTTGAGGACTTTGCCGCCGAGGTGATGCACGATGAAGTGCAGGCCGTAGCAGATGCCGAGCGTGGGCAGGCCCAGCTCGAGCAGGCGCGGATCGGCGGCGGGGGCGTCGGCGTCGTAGACCGAGGAAGGGCCGCCGGAGAGGATCAAGCCCAGAGGTTGGAGCGCCTGAATCTCGCTGAGGGGCGCGGTGCAGGGCAGCACAACGGAGAAGACGTTGAGTTCGCGGATGCGCCGCGCAATCAGTTGCGTATACTGCGAACCGAAATCGAGAATGACGATGGTTTGGGTAGCCACAATTCAAGTGTGGCAGGGGGATGGGCGGGATGTAAAGGCGAAAAGCATGGCGGGGAGAAGCAAAATTCCCGCCAATTTACTGATTCGTTCCTGAAGAATTTGAAGAGAATCGCAGGATGCAACCGCAGATCCTTCGACTCACCACCCCCAAACTGAAGTACGTTTGGGGCCCCGTTCGCTCAGGATGACAGAGTAAGGAGAGTTCAGGATGACAGTCTTGAAGTGTTGCAATTCTTCAGGGCCGGATCAATATAATCGACTTGATAGGGGTCAAATATCCATGTCGAAACGTGAATTTCAAACTGAAGTTAACCAGTTACTGCAACTGATCGTCCACTCACTGTATTCGCATCCTGAAATCTTTTTGCGCGAATTGATCTCGAACTCCTCGGACGCGCTGGACAAGCTGCGTCATCTGACGCTGGTTGAGGACGCGTACAAGGCGCTCGCGTTCATTCCGCGCATTGATCTGGAGCTTGATGAAGAGAAGCACACGCTGACCATCGCCGACACGGGCATCGGCATGAACGAAGAGGATCTGGTGGCGAATCTGGGCACCATTGCCCGCTCTGGAACCAAGAATTTTTTGTCGCAGCTCTCCGGCGACGCCAAGCGGGATTCGAACTTGATCGGCCAATTTGGCGTGGGATTTTATAGCGCATTTATGGTTGCCGATCGCATTGAAGTCGTCTCGCGCAAGGCAGGCGGAGAGCAGGCCTGGCGCTGGGTGAGCGATGGGCAGACGGGCTTTGAGATCGAGCCGGCGGAGCGCTCCGTGGCCGGTACAACCGTGCTGCTGCATCTGAACGAAGAAGGCAAGCAGTATGCCAACAGTTGGCGCTTGCGGGAGATAGTCAAGAAGTACTCCAATCATATCGCGTTTCCGATCTTTCTTACCTATGACAAGAGCGAGTGGAATGCGGAGGAGAAGAAGTCCATCAAGACGCGCACCACCGAGCAGGTGAACGCCGCGAGCGCCTTGTGGCGCAGGCCCAAGAATGAAATTACCGAAGATGATTACAAGGAGTTATATAAGTCGATCACCGGAGATTCGGAAGATCCGCTCATCTGGCTTCATACCAAGGCCGAGGGAAGCATGGAATACACTACGCTTTTCTTTGTGCCGGCGAAGGCGCCGCTTGATCTTTATCAGGCTGAATACAAGGCGGGCGTCAAGCTCTATGTGAAGCGCGTCTTTATTCTGGATGACTCCCGCGAGCTGCTGCCGCAGTATCTGCGCTTTGTGCGAGGTATTATTGACAGCGAAGATTTGGCGCTGAATGTGAGCCGCGAGATTCTTCAGCAGAATCGCGTGCTGGCGAGTATTCGCACGGCCAGCGTGAAGAAGATTCTGACCGAGTTAAAAAACATTGCGGTAACTCAGCCCGACTTATATCTGAAATTCATTACGCAATATAATCGCCCGATGAAAGAAGGCCTCTACGGCGACTTTGCCAATCGCGAGGCGCTGCTTGATCTAATCCGCTTCAAGTCCACCAAGGTGGAAGGACTGACCAGCCTTGCCGAGGCAAAGCTCCGCATGAAAGATGGGCAGAAGAGCATTTATTTCATTACCGGCGGAACGGAATCGCTGCTGCGCACCTCGCCTTTGCTGGAAATTTACAAGAAGAAGGATTTGGAAGTTTTGATTCTCGATGACGATGTGGATGAAATTATCTTCTCGGGCATCGATAAATATGGCGAGATCGACCTCAAGGCAGTCAACAAAATCTCCACCGCCGAGGATCTGAAGGATGAAGCAGAGCCTGACAAAGCAGAGGCGTTGCAACCGCTGCTGGCCAAGCTGAAGGCGCTGCTTGGCGATCGCGTGAAGGATGTGCGCGTTTCGGCGCGGCTGGCTGATAGCCCTTCATGCATCGTCTCGGACGAAGAGGAACCTTCATTGCAGATGCAGCAGATGATGCGCGCCATGGGACAGAAAGATATTCCCGCGCCCAAGCCCACGCTGGAGATCAATCCCGATCACGAGATTGTGAAGAAGCTACTTGCGCGCCCCGATGACGCCATCGCCGAGGACGCGGCATGGCTGCTGCTTGACCAGGCTTTGCTGATGGAAGGCGTGCCGCTGGCCGACCCCAGCGTCTTTGTCCAGCGCCTCAACCGCATCCTTGCTCATTCTGTTTAGAGCGGTTTGCTTTGATTCATTGATTGGGAGAACACCCGGCTTTGCCGGGATGTTCCTTACTTTGTATTAAAACTTTTGATTACGATGGCGTTGGGGGCGCGCCCTGTGGGAAGGAAGGTGAAGAGTGAGCGCGAGCTGACGCGGATCACGGCAACGTCGTTGGAGCCGGTATCGACAGCAAAGAGCAGATGACCAGCGGCGGAAAAGGCCAGCGCCGAGGGGCCGTCGCCCACCCGGATGGAGCCGCCTTGGGAGGCGGAGAGGAGCTTGCCGTCTTCAATGGAATAAATGGTGACGTACTGCGAGTGGAGGTTGGCGACATAGAGCAGGGAGTTGTCGGCGGAGACCAGGCCGCGGACGGGATAATTGCCGATCATGGTGGCGCCGCCGACCTCGTCGGTGGTGTTGTAGATCTCGGAGATCGAGTTGGAGAGGGCGTTGGAGGAGAAAATTTCGCCGCCATCAGGCTTGAGCGCCAGTTGGACGGGTGCCTTGCCAACGTCGAGCATCGCTTCAAGGCTATCCGGGCGGGATGGGAGCGGCTGAGGATTGGCGGCAGAGGGATGCGTTTCGGAGCGGGCCAGTGCGAGGACCATGATCTGATGGCCGGACGAGCAGGCGGCAAAGAGCTTGGATGAGTCGGGGAGGATGACGAGATCCGATGCGCCGGGGCAGCCGTCGAAGGTGGCGCGCGTTGCACGGGTGGCGGGGTCGATGAGGCTGATGGAGTTGGCTTTGCGGTTGGCGACGGCGAGGGTTTTGCGATCGGGCGAGAGGCGCGCGGCGACGGGCTGCTCGCCGGTTGCGATAGCGGCGATCTCGCGGCGGGAGTTGAGGTCGAGGATGGAGACGGAATTGGAGGCTGAGTTGGCCACATAGGCCAGGCCGCCGGCCGGGTCGATCTCGATGGAGACGGGCGCGCGGCGCACGGGGATCGTGGCGGCAACTGTGTTGTTCTCGGCGTTGATTACGGAGACGGAGCCCGGCTCGGCAGCCGCGCCTGAGTTGACCACGTAGACCTCGTTGCGGGTGGGGCTGACGGCAACGGCAACAGGCTTCAGGCCTACGGCAATCTCGCGATCCAGGCGCATGTTCACGACGTCGAGGACGGAGACGGTGTTACTGTCGCCGTTGGTGACATAGGCGAACTCGCGATAGTTGGCCGGGTACTGCGGAAAGTCGTGGGGACGGCAGGCGGTGAGGGCCAGAGCCGGCAGGGCGAATGCGAAGAGGCGGACTAAGGTGGCGTGCGGCAGGGTCATGGACGGATTCCGGCTTTCAACTACTCTACATCACTCTAATATCTTATGGGCTGCGGGCGGGATTCAGCGCTCAGGATTGCCGTGCGGCAGGCTTATAGGCGCTTCATCCAGTAGCCGGGGCGGCGTTTGGCGTGAGCCACGGCGATGATTTGAATCTTTCGGGCGAGTTCGCGAAAGACGACGAAATAAGGGAAATGCTTGAGCATCACGCGGCGCGTTTCGCGCAGATAAGGCGGGTGGATGCGCGGCGATCTACGGAGAGTGTTGAATGCATCTCTCAGCTCCTGGTCGAAATCCAACGCGGCAGACTCACTTCTGATCCAGTACCATTCAAACGCCTGGTCCGCTTCGGCCTCTGCTTCGGGATGGACGTGCGTCGGTTTCATCCGCGTTGCCGAGCAAGGAGTCTGGCATCCATGCGCGCAAGGACGTCTTCTAGAGGAACCAGTTTGACGGCGCCGGAGTCGATCTCGTCGAGGCGGCGTTTGATCTCGCTGTCCCAGGCGGCTTCAACCGCCTCGTCCGTCTCGCTCTTTTCACTGATGAGGAGGCTCTCAATGAGCCAATCCACCTCACTGGGCGGCAATTGACGGGCGTCTTCGAGAATTTCAACAGCAGTGCGGCTCATGGTGAGATTGTAACGCGGAATCGGTTGGCTGTGCGACCCCGTAGTAGCTGCTGGGCATGCGCGGACGAGGACGTCCGCGCCACAGCCGGCCTGGAGGCCGGCGCTACATTTTCAAGCTGCGGCCGACGACAGGAGCAATCTGGGCGAGTTCGTCCATCATGGCGGCGAATTGCTCAGGGTAGAGCGACTGGGGGCCGTCGGAGAGAGCCTTTTCGGGGTGGTCGTGAACCTCGACGAGGAGGCCGTCGGCACCCGATGCGATGGCCGCGCGAGCCATGGGCAGCACGCTGTCACGGCGTCCGGTGGCGTGGCTTGGATCGACCAGGATGGGCAGGTGGCTGAGGCGTTTGACGGCGGGGATGATGCTCAGATCGAGGGTGTTGCGCGCGTGGTCGGCAAAGG
>CAZXVX010000164.1:0-7413 GCA_964644105.1 uncultured Occallatibacter sp.
CGGCCCTCTGCTCCCAAAGCAGATGCGCTACCAGGCTGCGCTACGCCCCGACACTCTTGATTGTAACGCGGATTAGGACCCAAACAGTAGTCGAAATCTCTTCCAAAATTCCGTGGTTATGGTAGGAGTGCCAGCTCGTCCAATCAGGGCGGTTTCCGCAGGCCTCTGTATCCATGAATCTTAGGCCTGCTGCCGCTGTCGGGCGCTGTCGCTCAGGCAGCGGATTGATCCCATTTACACTCTCGCTGGGCGTTGTCCAATATCCCGTCTGAGAATCTTCGGTCAACGGAAAGAAAAAAATGCAGGTATGGCCGCTGCAGTTTCCCGGACGATAGAGTTCAACCGACCTCTTGGGTGCATTCTCTCGCTGTTTTCTCGACTTCAAAGGCCTGAAAAGCTGTGCCTTCCTGAGTCTCCGGTTTTTCAGCCGATCAAAGCTGGTTCGTCCCTCGTTCCATCAAATATTATAAATCTTTTACTTTTATATGTTTGCAAGTTTTTATAGGTGAAGTCAGCAGCCTTTCGGTCTTCAAACCAATTGGATAAATTAACCCTCATGATCTCGCCATTTCGGGAACTTTTCACCTGGCTGTGCCGATCCTGGAATGGCTTTCTCCTCATTCTTCACATCTTCTATTGTGTTCCATTCTCATACGCGTGAAGGTTAAGGAGGGCCGACCGTTAGCGTGCGCTAAGCCGGGCGGAGTGAATGGGGACAGAGAAGCGTTGCGAATAGAGGACGCTGCTCACAGGGAGAAGGGCTGCCATGAGGTTATTGATCGCCGAAGACGACAAAGCGCTTGGATTGTTTTTGAGCCGCGGGCTGGAGGCCGATGGGCACCGCGTCCGGCTGGCCTATGATGGGGCGGCCGCAGTAGAGGCATTTCGACAGGAGCTTCCCGACCTGACCATTCTTGATTTGAATATGCCCATCAAGGACGGCGAACAGGTGCTGGATGAGGTTCGGGCGATGGACTCGGATCTGCCGGTGCTGGTGCTGACAGCGCGTCAGGAAGTGGATACGCGGGTTCGCTGCCTGGACCGGGGAGCCGACGATCTGATGATCAAGCCCTTCAGCCTGCATGAGCTGCGGGCTCGCTGCCGGGCTCTGTTGCGCCGCAAGCGGGAGGCGCGTCTGCTGCTGCGCGCCGGCGACCTGGAGCTGGACCGGCTGGACCACACCGCCCGCCGAGCCGGCCAGTCGATTGTGCTGACCAACAAAGAGTTCGCCCTACTGGAGCATCTGATGCTGAATCGCGGCCAGTGCGTCTCGCGCGTGGAACTGCTTGACTCAGTCTGGAATCTGGAGCCCGCGCAGACCACCAATATTGTAGATGTTTATGTGAACTACTTGCGCCGCAAGCTGAAGGATCCGCCGCCAGGTGTTCTGATTCGCACGGTGCGTGGCCAAGGCTACATGGTGCCACCAGAGACCGACCTGGCGCTGGCCGTGATGCCTGTGCTCAGCGTGCCTGCCCTGTTGCCGAATGTTGCAGCTCCGGTCTTTGAAGCGCACTGATTTTTACTGCATTTTAACCGATCATCTTCAGGAGAATACTCATGGCATCCGCAGTTCCTGTATCAACACTTCCTCTTGCCACCAGCCGAATTCGCCCACGTACGGCGCTGGTGGCGAGCGCGGACCGCAGCTTTCGCCAGCGGCTCACCGAGACATTGACCGGCCTGCGCTGGCAGGTTCGGGAGGCCGAGGGCGGCGCGCAAGCCTGGGCCGAAGCGGAATCCTCTCTACCGGAGGCGATTATTGTCGACTCCTGGCTTCCTGACCTGGATTTGGCGGAGTTCCTCAAAGACTTTCGGAGCCAATTTCCAGATGTGGATCTGGTGACTGCCGGCGGTTCGATTGCGCAGGAGAGCCCGCGCGGGCCCTATCGTCAGGAGTTGCTATACGCGCTGCGCCGCTCGCAGGACAATGATACAGCGATCTGGAACACGGCGCCGGCGCTGAACAAGCCGAACCCACCACTGGCTCCTGTCTGGCCGGTCTCCGCCCAGCCCAGTCCAGCGCCTCCGACCTTTCCGCCGCAGAGCGTGACTTCGGCGGCGATTCATCCTCAATCCCCCACCCCCCGCAGCACGCCGGCCGGTGCCGTGCATACGGGCAGTGGAACGGAGGCGGCCTCCAGCGAACGATTGCCAGAGTTGATTGGCGTTGCCCCCTGTATGCTCGAGGTCAGTAGGCGCGTACGGCTGGTTGCGCCGCGCTCGACACCGGTGCTGATCGAAGGGCCGACCGGATCTGGCAAGGAATTGGTCGCCGAGGCTTTGCACAGGCTTTCAACACGCAGCCGCAAGCCATTTGTTGCCATCAATTGCGCGGCCATTCCTGAAGCGTTGCTTGAGGCTGAACTCTTTGGCCATACGCGTGGTGCTTTTACGGGCGCGGTGCAGGGGCGCATCGGCCGGATAGAGGCAGCCGACGGGGGCACGCTTTTTCTGGACGAGATTGGCGAGATGCCGCTCGGGCTGCAATCGAAGCTGTTGCGCTTTGTTGAGTGCGGCGAGTTGCAGCGAGTGGGCGACAACGAGACTGTCAAAGTGGATGTGCGGATCATCGCCGCTACCCACCAGGCGCTGGCGCAGCAGACCCAGTCAGGACAATTTCGTTCTGATCTTTACTACCGGCTAGCCGTTTTTTTGATCCGCACACCGTCTTTGGCCGAACATGTCGAGGATCTTCCACTGTTGGTCAATCATTTTCTTCAGCAGATGGGGCGCGATGCGCCGATCAAGCGGGTTGAGCCGAGCGCACTGGCCAAGTTGGCCGCGCATGACTGGCCGGGCAATGTGCGCGAACTGGAGCATGTACTGGAGCGGGGCGCGATTCTGGCGGGAGAAGAGGCTGTGCTGACAACGCGGGAGATCGACTTTGGTCTGGCGATGAATTAGAGAATCAGCTATCAGCTATCAGCTTTCAGCTCCCAGCAGAGGGCTGAAAGCTGATGGCTGATAGCTGAAAGCTTTTAGGAGGGCAAGCCGATGCAAATTGAAACCCAACTGAGCGACCAGATCGGCCGCTATCTGGATCTGGCAACGAGTGAGGCCAAACTGACAGCGGCGAATATGGCCAATATCGACACTCCTGGTTACCGGACAATGGGCATGGACTTCGAAGCCGAGATGCGGCAGGCGATCACCCAGGTTGAGCAGGGAGGCAAAGCGCGTGCGGTGCGCCTGAAAGCCGTGGACGGGTTGATTGCGCGTCCCGATGGCAACAATGTTTCAATGGACCGCGAGGGTCTGAATCTGGCCGAGGCTCAGTTGAAATTCAGGATCGGCGTGACCCTGATGCGCAGCGAGAACCAGCGTGTCTTGGACGCTATCCATGCCGATAACAAGTAGGTTGGAAGGTCGCGTGCAAGGACTCGACGTAGAGAGGAGGGTGTGAAATGAACCTCTTTGCGATGATGGAGACCTCGGGCGGTGCGATGCAGGCTGAGCGCATGCGCGCCGAGGTGGTGGCGACCAATATGGCCAATGCCGAGACGACGCGCACGGCCACCGGCGGCGTCTACCATCGACAGCACGTGGTCTTTGCCGCCAATGCAAACGATCCCGAGTTTGCCAATACATTCAATGCGATGGCGGGCAATTCTTCAACCCTAACCGCAACCTCCGCCGGGACCGAGCCGGCCTCGGCCACGGCTCTGCCGCCGCTGCTGCCGCTTGATTGGACTCACTCGGCTTCCGCGCCGCCGGGGGTGCACATTGCGGCGGTGGTTGAGGATACCTCGCCTCCATTGAAGCGTTATGATCCGGGGCACCCGGATGCGGGGCCGGACGGGTATGTCTCATATCCGGACATTAATCCTCTCACAGAGATGGTGGACCTGATGGGGGCGACGCGTGCATATGGTTTGAATAGCTCCGCCGTGCAAGCCGAGAAGGGCATGATTACTTCGGCACTGGAAATTGCCAAGTCGTAGGGGCAATGGGAACGGAGGCGGAGATCGGAAAGATGAGATTCACGCAAGCTTTTTGCAGGGAGAAGAGATGATATCCGCAATCAGTCCCATGACCTCCGCCGCACAGGCCTTGCAAGGGTTGGCTAGCGCCGGCGGCTCAAATTTCATTGCGACCTCCGGAGCCTCGGATGCCTCTCCGGCGCCCTTTTCCGAGTTATTGACCGATGCGGTAGGGCAGGTGAACCAGTTGGAAGATCAGGCGCATACGGCGGTGGAAGGGTTGATGACCGGCACGGGAGTGGACGTGCATCAGGCCATGATTGCCACCGAAAAGGCGAGCATGGCTTTTGAACTGGCGCTTTCGGTGCGCAACAAGGCGGTGCAAGCCTACCAATCCGTGATTGGAATGCAGTTTTAAGAGCAGCTTTCAGCCTTCAGCGATCAGCTTTTCGTCGGTGGTTATTGGCTGAGAGCTGATAGCTGAAAGCTGATAGCTGAGAGCTGATAGCTGAAAGCTGAGAGCTTTTATAAATACGCAGCGGGACTGGGAGAGAGCATGGCCACCGGAACACAGTTGCAGAAGAGCGCGCAGGCGATGCCTGGACGGCCCCAGTTGGCCGATCGAGTCGCTGGACTGTGGGGCCGGGTGCGGGTGCGCTGGGCGCAGATGCAACCGGCGCAGCGCGTCTGGACCCTGGTGGCGGCGCTATTGATTGCCGGTGCCATCGGGTTTCTGGCCTGGTACGGCTTACGTACCGACTGGCGAACGCTGTATGCCGACCTGGACCCGGAGGATGCGCGCCAGGTGGGACAGGTTTTGGTGACCGCGCAGATTCCCTTTCAACCGACGGCGAATGGATCAGGGATCATGGTTCCTGCCGCGCAACTGGACAAGGCGCGCTTAGTGACGGCGGCCAAAGGATTGAAGAGCGGGCGGCTTGGATTTGAGATCTTCGACAAGCCGAACTGGGTGGGATCGGAATTTGACGAGCAGGTCAACTATCAGCGAGCACTCGAGGGGGAACTGGAGCATACCGTGGGCTCGCTCTCGGATGTCGAGTCGGCGCGGGTCCATCTGGTGATGCCGCACGACTCGCTCTTTCGCGAGACGGAGCGGCCGGCCAAGGCCTCGGTGGTGCTGAAACTGCGCCATCGGACGCTGGCTGACGGCGAGGCGGATGCGGTGCGCAACCTGGTGGCCTCGGCCGTGGACGGGTTGACTCCGGACCGTGTGGTGCTGGTGGATGCGGCCGGACACTTGCCTTTGGGGCCGAGGACGGCCGATGCGCTGCGTCTGAGCGCCGAAGAGGCATTGGAGCAGAAGCTGGTTGCAACGCTTGAACCGGTCACCGGAGCGGGCAACGTGCGTGCTTCCGTAACGCTCGAGTATAACCCCGCCGCAACCGAGGAAACGCAGGAGAATTATGATCCGGACCAGACGGTGACGCTGTCGATGCAGCGCACCGAACAGAGTTCCGGGCCACAACAGGTGGCTGCCGGTGTTCCCGGTACCGCCTCCAATGCGCCCAACTCGCAGGCACTGCCGGTCTATCCGCAGTCAACTTCTCTGCCGCAGACCGCCAAGAGCGAGTCAGGAACCTACGGTGCATCGAAGACTCTTCGACACATCGTGGAAGGCCCGGGAAGCGTCCGGCGGATGACGGCGGCGATTGTAGTCAACGACCGGCTGTTGCAGCCTGCGACGAAGGGCAAGGCAGCGCAATGGCAGGTGCGCTCGGCCGACGAGTTACGCAATCTGACTGCGCTTGCCCAGGCTGCGGTGGGCTTCCAACCGACGCGCGGGGATCTGTTGCAGGTATCGGATCTGGCCTTTGAGGACAATCGTTTGCAGCAGCCGCTGACGCTGCCGGGGCAGATCCTGAGCACGGCTGAAGATTCACCTGTGCTGGTAAAGTACGTGGCGTTGCTGGCCGGTGTTCTAGTGGTGGTGGCCTTTGGAGTTCGCCCCGCGCTGCGTCGCGCCCATCCTGCTCTATCCCTAAAGGAATCGGTGAAAAATGGGATCAAGGAGCTTCCGGGAGCTACCGAGTCCACACCGCTCAAGATTCTGAAACCACCGGAACCGGTTGAGGTGGACCCGGAGAGAATCCGGGCGCAGGAGATCTTCGAGCAGGTATCGAGCCATTTGAAGAGGGAGCCCACGCAAAGCTCACGGTTGCTGCAGAGCTGGATTCACTCCGATTGAGAGTGAGCGAGTAAAGAAGTAAATGAGTGAAGCTAAAAGAGTGCGGTATTCATTCATTCACTTTTTCACTCCCAATTGTTTAGCAATGAAACTGTCCCAATTCCAGGACACAGATAAAGATAGGAAAGGAATCAAGTTTTGGCCGAAGACGCAAATCAGCGACGCCAACTGACAGCCAACATGACCGGGCTGCGCAAGGCCGCGGTTCTGCTGGTGGCGGTGGGCGAGGAGTCCGCCAAGGAGATTCTGCGCGCCTTGCCGGAGGTGGATGTACAGCGGCTGACGGAGGAACTGGCCGAGCTGCGGGGCATCACTCCGGAGATCTCCGCCATGATCATGGAAGAGTTCTGGGAGCTTCTGGAGACGCAGGGCTTTGTCGTGCACGGTGGCCTGGACTATGCCAGCCGGTTGCTGGAGGAGACCTTCGGTAAAGAGCGTGCCGATGACCTGCTGGCTCTGGTGCGGCGCTCGCAGGAGGCGGCGCAGGGCAATCTGGCCAAGCTGCAGCGCACTGATCCGCAGCAGTTGGGCAAGCTGCTCGATAGCGAGCACCCACAGACGATTGCGCTGGTGCTGGCCCACCTTGATCCGCGTCGCGCCTCGATGGTGCTGGACAATCTGAGCGAGGACCACAAGGTGCTGTCGATCCAGCGGCTGGCCGAGATGCGCCAGTTCTCGCCTGAGATGGCGCAGAAGGTGGCGCATATTCTGCACCGGCGCCTGGAGAATGTGGGCGACACGGCGCGCAAGAGTTACTCCGGCTTCAAGGCCGTCGCGGATCTGCTGAACCGGCTCAATGCCGAGGAGTCAAAGAAGATTCTGGAAACCATCGAGGATGGGCAGCCGGAGCTGGCTCTGGCGATTCGCAATCTGATGTTTACCTTTGAGGATCTGGTGACGGTGCCGCCGCAGACCATCCGCGAGATCGTCTCCGGCGTGGACAAGCGGCAACTGGCTCTGGCCTTGCGTGGCGCGAAAGATGAGTTGCGCGCCCAGATCTTCAAATCGATGAGTTCGCGCGCCGTAGAGATGTTGAAGGAGGATATGGAGGTCTTGGGTCCGGTGCGCTCGCGCGAGGTGGCGCAGGCGCAGCAGGAGATTCTCAACCTGGCGCGCCGGTTGGAAGCTGAAGGCAAGGTGGTTCTCAAGCTGGAGACGGGCGACGAGATGCTGGCGTGATAGTTCTCAGTTCTCAGTTCTCAGTTTTCAGTTCTCAGTTCTCAGTTCTCAGTTTTCAGTTTTCAGTTTTCAGTTTTCAGTTTTCAGTTTTCAGTTTTCAGTTTT